>NZ_QFDQ01000054.1 GCF_003270085.1 Streptomyces triticisoli
GCCGGGCGCCGGCCGGCGGAGCCACGGGCGGCACTGCCGGGACCGGCGGCCGGGGCTCCGACCGCCGGGGCGGCCGCCGCACCTCTGCCACCCGTGCCGCATCAGGCAACACCGGCCCTGGTGACGGCTTTTCGTAGGCGTTCGTCCCGGGCGTGCTCGTTCCGCCGGACGACGCAGCGACGGATCCTGCCTCTCATCGGGGTGAGGAGCCCGTTCATCAGGTGGAAGTGGCGGATTTGGGCCACCAGCGACCTGGAAAACACCTGGTCGCGTCAGTACGCGGTGGCCCAAATCCGCCACTTCACGTGGGCGCCGGCGGGGTGGCGTCGGACGATTCGGGTTGAGACGGAAGGCGATTCCCAGCGCTTCTCGTTTTCTCGTTTGCGGGCGCCTCCACGGTGTCCCTATTCTTCCGGGCAACGCGTCGACGGAGACGAGTAGCCAGGGAGCACGCGAGCCGAGAGAGCCGCCGGCAGCTGGGAAGGCGGTCTCGCGCCCCGAGGTGAAGACCCTCCCGAGCGCGGGGAGGAACGGCCCCACCACGTGGCCCGATGCCCCGCCGGCCGGCCCCCGTCACCGGGCCCGAACGAGGCCGTCACTCGGTGGCGGCGAAAGTGCGGTGGTACCGCGAGTTGCCCTTCTCGCCCGCACTCCCAAGGGATCATGACGATGTCCTTCGGAGGACCGCAATGATCCACAGCCGCGTACACGTCTCCGACCTGCGAGAACACGTCGGCCGTACCGTCACCGTCCGCGGATGGGTGAACGCCCTGCGCCTGCAGCGCAAGATGCAGTTCGTCATCGTGCGGGACAGCACCGGCAGCATGGTGCAGGTGACCCACAAGCGTGACGACGGGCCGCTGGAGGCCCAACTCGAAGCCCTCACACCCGAGTCCGCCGTCAGGATCACCGGCCGCGTCGTGGACGCCGCCCAGGTCGGGCTCGGCGGACTGGAACTCGTCCCGGAAGCCGTCGAGGTCCTGAACCCGGCCGCCACCCCGCTGCCCATCGACGAACACACCGGAACCGAGCACCGACTGGACTGGCGCTTCCTGGACGTGCGCCGCCGTCCCGCCACCCAGCTGATGTTCGCCGTGCAGACCACCCTGGAACAGGGGATGCGGGAGTACGCCTACGCACAGGGCGCCACGGAGATGCACACGCCCAAACTCATGGGCACCGCATCGGAGTCCGGTGCGGATGTCTTCAGGCTCGGCTACTTCGGCCGCAGCGCCTACCTGGCCCAGTCGCCGCAGTTCTACAAGCAGATGGCGATCTCGGCCGGGATCGAGAAGGTCTTCGAGATCGGCCCCGTCTTCCGCGCCGAGCCGTCGTTCACCTCCCGGCACGCCACCGAGTTCACCGGCGTCGACGTCGAGCTGGCCTGGATCGACGGCGTCGAGGACGTCATGGCCTTCGAGGAGCGGATGCTCGCCCACGCGATCGCCAAGGTCGCCGACGCCCACGGCGAGGCCGTCCGGGAGCAGTTCGGCGTGGAGGTCACCGTCCCCGCGACGCCCTTCCCCCGCATCACCATGGCCGAGGCGCACGACATCCTGCGCGAGGGCGGCTGGGACCCGGAGGGGACCAAGGAGGACCTGGACCCGGAGGGCGAGCGGAGCATCAGCGCCCACATCCAGCAGGCCACCGGCCACGAGTTCGTGTTCGTCACGCACTACCCGGTGAGCATCCGGCCCTTCTACCACATGCGGCCGGCCGACAACCCGGAGGTGACCCTGAGCTTCGACCTGCTGTGGAAGGGGCTGGAGATCACCACCGGCGCGCAGCGCGAGCACCGCTACGACGTGCTGCTGAAGCAGGCCGCCGAGAAGGACATGAGCCCGGAGCCGATGCAGGACTACCTGAACGCGTTCCGATACGGCTGCCCACCCCACGGCGGCCTGGGCATGGGCCTCGGCCGGGTGCTGATGGTGATGCTCGGTCTGGAGTCGATCCGCGAGTCCACCTTCCTCTTCCGCGGCCCCAACCGGCTCACCCCGTAGCCGACCGCTGGATGCCTCCCACGGCACGGGCTCGCGCCTCGTGCCGTGGGACAGGTCTCAGTGGCGGACGTTGCGCAGGTCCGTACGTCCGCACCTCGGCGGGGTTCCTGTCCCAGTAGGCCCGCAGCGCCGGCCCCCGCTCGTCCGGCTCCGGGACCGGGTACGGAAGCGGAACCGGTTACGCGGAGCCGTCCCGCCCCCACGGCCGCAGTTTCTCCGGATTGCGGACCGCCCAGATCCGGGTGACGCGGCCGTCGGCGACATCGAACGAGGCTACGGTCACGACGGCGCCGGCATGCCGGGCCACCAGGCCCGGCATGCCGTTGACCGACCGCTCCAGGAGTTCGAGCCCCGGATCCTTGTCGGCGATGGCGACCATGTACTGGGCGATGCGCGCACCGCCTTCGACCGGGCGTAGGGCGGTACCGACCATGCCGCCGTCGTCGGAGGTCATCACGGCGGCCGGGTCGAGGAGTTCGACGAGGGCCGCGATGTCCTTGGTCTCCCACGCCTCTTTGACCTGCCGCACCGCGTCGGCCTGCCCGGCCGCCGTCACCGGAGTCCGCGCGACGCGCACCCGCCGCCGGGCGGAGGCCGCGAGCTGCTTGCAGGCCGCAGGGGTCCGGCCGAGGACGTCGGCGATCTCGGCGAAGGGGTAACGGAAGACGTCGTGCAGGACGAATGCCACCCGCTCGGCGGGTGTCATCGACTCCAGGACGACGAGGAAGGCCATGGTCACCGATTCGTCCAGGACCATCTGGTCCGCGGGGTCGGTGCCATGTCCGTGGTCCCACTCGGCGTGGTCGGGCAGCGGATCGGGCAACCACGCGCCGACATAGCGTTCACGCCGGGCCCGAGCCGAGCCGAGCACGTCCAGGCAGATGCGGCTGGTCACCGTCGTCAGCCAGGCGCCGGGGGACACGATCTCGTCCTGCCGACTTCGTGGCAGCGCGTACCAGCGCGCGTAGGCCTCCTGTACGGCGTCCTCGGACTCGGCCAGTGAACCGAGCAACCGGTAGGCGACATTGATCAGTTGGCGCCGCTCACCGGCTGTCTCACCGGTGCCCGTCCCAGCCGTCCCCATGTTCCCGACCGCCTCCTCGCCTTACCTTTCGCAGGTCCGCGTCGTCGGGCTGGTGAGACCTCACCGATCTACTGCCCCCGGGCGGAAAAGGGGACCGTGGCATGGCACCCCAGGCGACGGCACAGCAGCGCTTCTCGTTCCTGCAGATCGCGATCACTTTGCAGACCCTGACCATCTTCCTTCAAGCGGTCTCCGCCGGACTGCTGCTGACCTCGTCCTACGGAGAGACACTGCACAGTGTCGGAGCCCGAGTGATGTACGGGGCGTCGATGCTGTACGTGCTCGCGGCGGTGCTGGCGTGGAAGCCGGGCGGCGGCTCGCCCCGGCCCGTCTGGCACGCGTCCGGCTTCCTCGTCCTCGCCTCGGTCCAGGTCGTGCTCGGTATCGCGCACATACCGTCGGTCCATCTTCCCCTGGGCGTCCTGATGTTCGGACTGAGCATGCTGGCGCTGACGCGGCGCTGAAGTCCGGTACGGGGGCATACAGGGATCAGCGGAAACCCTAGTCGTTGATGTCGAGCGCCGTTCCGTACAGCCGGTCCACCTGCAATCGGACGACCACCCGGTGCTCGGCGACCAGCTGCTCCAGGAACGCGTCCTCGTCCTCCGGCCTCGCGTCTCTCGGGACGATCCCGAGCAGTTCCCGCCCGACCGCGTCACCGGCAACCGTCGTGACCTCGGAGACCTCGGCCCTGCCCTCGGCGACGGCGAACGACCACACGTCGCCGCCCTGCACATGCAGCGCGGCATGCGGGTCGCGCCGCAGGTGCTTGACCTTGACGCGGTCGGCCGTCGTCGACAACCGCACGATGCGGGCCTCGGCGTCCCAGCTGTAGAGCATGGTGGTCAGGTGGGGGTGGCCGGTGCGCTTGACCGTGGCGAGGGTGCCGAACCGCTGCTTGCCGAGCAGCTCGGAGAGGGCTTCGTCGGACAGGGTGTGAGGTGCGGGTCTTTGAGTCATGACGCGATCAACGTCCGTGGCTGCCTCCAGCATTCCTTAAGCAGTCGTGGTGACACCTCGTTTGCCGGAGAACTGCCCCGTTCGGATTTTTCGCATGGGCCGATTTGCTGATGCATGAACGCGCCACGGCCGGGCGCGCCGCTCGTCCAAGGGACGGCAGGTCAAGCTCCCTCTCATGGAAACCTTTCGCACGCCCGTCGGACAAGGGAGCACCTAGATGAGTCCTGGGGGCACAAGACGCCCGCTGTGGGGGCCACTGGCGCGGGACAACTTCAGGAAAGCAGGCATGCTGGCCTCGCTCGCACTGGCCCTGACAGCCTGCGCGGCCGGTCTGGCTGCCGAGCCGATGCGGGGCACGGCAGACCCCACGGCCGTGGCGTACAGCGGTGACAAGGACGAGTGCACGCACGACTCACACAGGCCCCGCGAGGGGCACTACCGCACGGCCTCACTCGACAGTGACGGCGGCAACGGCAAGGACCACTGCCGGGGAGCAACGGGTCCGCCTGGTCCGCCTGGCCCACCTGGTCCGGCTGGTCCGTCCGGGCCGCCCGGGGTTGCCGGTCCGTCGGGTCCGGCTGGTCCGTCGGGTCCGCCCGGGGCTGCCGGGTCGGCTGGGCCGTCGGGACCGCCTGGTCCGTCCGGGCCGCCCGGGGTTGCCGGTCCGGCTGGGCCGCCGGGTCCGACGGGTCCGACGGGTCCGACGGGTCCGCCCGGAGCGACCGGCCCGTGCGCTGACATCGACACCATCGCCCCATCGAGGTCGGAGCAGTTCAGCGCGGTGATCTCGGGTGGTGTCACGTACGTGGGCCGCCAGGACCTCCTGCCCACCATGAGCCCCTACACGTGGGTGAACCTCAGCAGCAACGACAATTACCCCGGACCCTCGGTCTGTGGTGTCGGCGTCTCCACCCAGGGCAACGACCTATGGGTCCAGGTCCTGACGACCGGCGGGCAGGTCTGGCAAACCCACTGCAACGTGCCGGGAACGACCCTCACCTGTACGGGGGCGTGGGTCCAGCAGAAGACTCCGTCCACGACCCTGAGTGCCCCGAACCCAAGGAACGGTTCGGTTCCGGGCAACGGCCCGAACCGCCGTACCGGCCCGCTGCCCACCAGCTCCCCGTCGAACGGCCCGGTCAAGGAGCCCGGGCGATCCTGAACCGGACTGGTGTCCCGTGCCGTGCCCGGCACAACCGACCGGGCACGGCCATGACGGCCCCGGCCACGGCTCGGCCGAGCATGACACTGCGGATGCGCACCAGGCGCACGAGCCATCTGCCGAAGGCAACGGCCACTCGGCAGAAGGAAACCAACGCCACAGCAGTGACGGCGAAGGCGACGTTGCACCCCGTGAACTTCCACCAGGCACAGCCGAGCGCACCCTTCACGAGATGCGGGCCATGCGCCACTCACGGGCACGGTACAAGGGCGCGGAGGACTACCTCCGCGAGATGGCAGGTGGTGCTCCTGAGCGGCACTGTCCCGTACCGACTCACGACCCCCCTACTACCCTGTACAAGCGCCCAAGGGGCGCCATGTCGACGTTCCAGTGGATATGCCGGACGGTCGCACTCTGGCCATCGAAATCAAGCACTGCCTTGAATGGCGTACAGTCAAACTTCGATCCACGCTGGGTCTTCCTGCACGCGCCCCCGTCAGAGGCTCTCAGGAACCATCTCATCCAGGCCCGCATCGTATTCATCGAGGCTGCAGCGGAGCTTCCGCAGGAGGCGCCAGCCCCTGAGAATGGCCATGGCCTGCTTATCGAGGCATCGGATCTTGGCGTGGGTGGTGTTGTGGTGGCGCTTCCACCTTCTGAGGCGACGACCCCGAAACGGCATTCGGGCAGGTCAGCCGGCGCTTTGATACGCCTTGTCCGCCCAGCATCAACGGAACGCTCATGGTTGGCGTTCGCATGGCAATGATGGCCGCGGTCGGGCAGGTGGCCGACGGCGCTGCCCGGCCGCGTGGAAGAGTCAGCTGCTGTCACTCGGTCTCGTCGGCGCGGAGGGTGAGGTCGAGGAGGCCGGGGAAGCGGGCGTCGAACTCTTCGCGGCGCAGTCGGTTGAGTCGTTTGGGGCCCTGGTCCCGCTGTTCGACCAGGCCTGCGCTGCGCAGGATCGCGAAGTGGTGGCTCTTTGCGGCCCGGCCGACCGGTACGTCGAAGTTGCTGCAGCTGAGCGCCCAGGCGGGGTGTTTGGCCAGTTCGCGGACCAGCTGGATGCGCACGGGATCCGCGAGTGCGGACAGGGCCGTGAGAAGCGGGACCTCGTCAGGGTGCGTATGTACGGGCGCCGGACGGTGACTTGCGCCTTCAGCCTGTTCGAGCATTCCCATGTTTCCTCCAACCAGTGTTCGACAGTCATCGTACAGTGCTAGTGTTCGCTTTCAGTTGAACACTCGTTGAGGGGTGGTCCGACGTATGCGTGCGATCGAGTTCCAGGAGTATGGCGGTCCCGAGGTGCTGCACGTCGTGCGGACTGCGGCACCCGAGCCGGGCCCTGGTCAAGTGACCATCGAGGCCCTGTGGGCGGGGGTGAATTTCGCGGACGTGAAGGCGCGTGCCGAGGGGTACCGGGTGGCGTCGCTGCCCTACCGTCCGGGCTTGGAGGTCTCCGGGCGCATCCGGGCGATCGGGGAGGGCGTCGAGGGCCTGCGGGCGGGGCAGGAGGTCGCCGCGCTCGTCGACGGCGGCGGCTACGCCGAGGTCGTGCTCGCGGAGGCCGCGAGGGTCTTCCCGTTGCCCGACGGGCTGGACCTGCGGACCGCGGCCACGTTGCCGACGGTGCTCCCGACCGCGCACGCGCTGGTCCACGAGGTGGGGCGGCTGCGGGCCGGGGAGAGTGTGCTGGTGCACGGCGCGGCGGGAGGCATCGGCACGGCGGTCGGGCAGCTGGCCCGGGCAGCTGGCGCCGACGCGGTGTACGGAGTGGCCTCCAGCGACGCCAAGGCCGACTACGCACTCAAGCACGGCTACCACGAGGTGTTCCGGCCCGACACCTTCGAGACGGACGTCCGCCGGGCGACCGGCGGCCGGGGCGTCGACCTGGTCCTGGACCCGGTGGGCGGCGACACGCTGCGCCGCGGCCTGGAGGCACTGGCGGTCTTCGGGCGTCTGGTGTCCTTCGGCAACGCCAGCGGCGCCGAGCCCTGGCGGGCCGGGCAGGGTGAACTGTACGCGCAGGGCCGATCCGTCGCCGGCTTCTCCGTGCTCGCCCTCGCTCAGTCCGCGCCCGACGCCCTACGTGCACTGACCGAACGCGCCTTGCGTACCGTCTGCAACGAAACGGTCACCCTTCCCGTCACCGCCGAGTTCCCTCTGTCGGACGCGGCTGGCGCGCACCAGCTCATCGGCGAACGCACGTCCACGGGCAAACTGCTGTTGCGCACCACCGACTGATCGTCGACTCCCGCACGCGACGGTCCGTCAGGGTTCCGACCCGTTTGTCCGCCTGCTCGGTCAGTCCCACTGCGGCGATGAGCTCGTCGACCTCCCACGGCCGCCGCACGAGGGCGGTGGAGTACGGCGCGTAGTACGAGCCGAGATGGGCCAGCAGTTCCCGCGTCCGCCACTTGCCGTGGTCGCGCCAGGACTGCAATACGATGCCCAGGCGTGCACGCCACCGTTCGTCCCCGCGAGCCGGATCGGTGCCGAGGACGGTCACGTCACCGGCCGAGCGCATCCGGAAGCCTTCCAGGACCTCGATCGTGGTCGTCTTGCCCGCACCGTTCGGGCCGAGCAGCACGACGACTTCGCCTCGCCGGGCCGTGAAGTCCACTCCCCTCAAGACCTCTTGGCTGCGGTAGCGCATCCGCAGATCCCGTACGTCGATGACCGTGTCGTGCTCCGGCGGCGGGCTGCTCCCCGTCCCGGACAAGGCGTGAGCGGTCGTCATCGGTGTTCCCCGTCCCTCTCGTGGTCGTCCTCCGGGACCAGGAGCCGGAGCCCGCGCCAACGTCCGTGGTCATGGGATGCGTCTACGGCTGTGACGAACCGTTACCCCCTGGCAGCAGTCCCTCAGGCCCTCCCCGGACGAACACATTACCGAACGGTTCAGGTGTTCCACGCTGTTCCACGGACCCGGCCGATCCTCCCGTGGACGACCATCACGAACATGCGAGCAGGCGCGGTGATGCTCGCGGGCAAGACGGTGGCGCCAGTGGGCCTCGAAGCCGGGTTGACGAGCAACGGTGCAGGTAAACATGGGAGTTGAGGACTCTGAGTATTGCCGTGTGTCATGCTTCGATCATGACTGACCAAGACGACTGGGACAGACGACTGCAGACCGATCGGCCCCACTCGGCGCGCGTGTGGGACTACCTGCTCGGCGGAAAGAACCACTACCTGGTGGACAGCCAGGCCGGTGACCTGATCCTCCAGACCTTCCCCGAATTCGCGGCCATCGCCCGCGTGCAACGGGGCTTCCTGGTACGAGCGGTGCGGTTCCTGGCGCGTGACGCGGGGATCCGCCAGTTCCTCGACATCGGTACCGGGCTGCCCACCACCAACAACACCCACGAGGTCGCCCAGGGCATCGCGCCCGAGAGCAGGGTCGTCTACGTGGACAACGACCCCATCGTCCTCGCCCACGCCGACGCGTTGTTGCGCAGTACGCCTGAAGGCGTGTGCGCCTACCTCGACGCCGATGTGCGCGACCCGCGGAAGATCCTCGCCGAGGCGGCTCACACGCTGGACTTCGACCGGCCCATCGGCCTGATGCTGCTCAACATCATGGGGCAGCTCTCGGACCAGGAGCAGCCCGAGCGCATCGTGGCCGAGCTGGTCGACGCCTTGCCACGGGGCAGCTACGTGGTCCTGAGTGACGGCACGGCCACCAACGAACAACTCGAGGCGGCCGTCGCGGCGTACAACGCGCAGTCCGTCAACACGTACCACCTGCGCTCGCCCGAGCGCATCGGGAGCTTTCTGCAGGGGCTGCGCCTGGTCGAACCCGGCCTGGTCAGGTCCGCAGACTGGCGCCCGGACCCCGACACCGCGGACGTCACTCGCGAGCAGGGCCACGCCGTCGGGGCGGTGGGCCTGAAGGAGTAGGAGTTCCTCCCAGGCCGAACTCGCAGGGCCTGGGACCACCTGCTCATACGCCTACGTCCCGGATCGGACAGGTCGAGCGGGAGGCGGCGGCCGGGGAGACAGCGGCCGATCGGGCCCGGCCGGAGGTACTTTCCCCTCCGGCCACCTCCACCACTCCCGTGACCGTCGTCTCGATGACCGAAGACCTGGAGACGGCCGACGGGCACACGGTCCTGGAGACCGGAACCGGCACCGGCACCGGCTACTCCACCGCGCTCCTGTGCCACCGTCTCGGCGAGGACAACGTCACCACGGTCGAAGTGGCCCCCCAGGTCGCCGCCCGCGCGGACGCGGCCCCGGAAGAGGCCGGTTTCTCCACCTGGACGGTGACCGGCGACGGCCTCCTGGGCCACCCGGCCCGCGCGCCCTACGACCGGTTGATCGCCACCTGCGCCGTACGCCGCATCCCCTGCACATGGATCCGCCGGCTCAGCCCGGCGGCATCATCCTGGCGACGGTCGGCTCCTGGCCGTACGGCACCGGGCTCGCCAAGGTGACGGTGAACGAGGACGGAACCGCCGAGGGCCGCATCATCGCCCGCTCCTCCTTCATGCAGGTTCATGCAGGCCCGCTCCCAGACCGCGCCACCTTTGGCGGGCGACCTGTCGGCCCGCACCGCCTATGCGGACACCGAGCGCCCCGCCAGGGTCCCGCCGACCCCGCTGGACGACTGGATGCCCGCCTTCCTCGCCCAACTCGCCGCGCCGGGCGCTCAGTTCATCCGCGCCACGGACAACGAGGGCGCACGGCTGCTGTACCTCTCCGAGGGACTCACCGGCCTTGCCCGACGCCGTCCACGACATCCGCGCTGCTCGCGAACACGGCATCGTCGACGCCCTCGCCGAGGCCGACATCACGAGCTGGGCAGCATCAAGGGCTACCGGGGTGCCGGCGGCACGGTCCGCACCCCGTGCCGGGGACGGTGGGAGACCCTGTCCACCGGTCAGCAGGCGGTGAACCGGTCCCACGCGAAGATCCGCGCACTCGTCGAGCAGGCCATGGCCACCCTCAAGTCCTGGCGGCTCCTCCGCAGGCTCCGGTGTTCGACCACCTGGATCACCAGCCTCGTCCAAGCCGTCCTCTGCCTTCATCCGGCCGGCTCAGACCGATGATGGAAAGCCCTCCTTCACTCGGACAAGGCGGAGAACCAGATTACGGATCCGCTTCCTTCTGCATCTCGGAGGAATGGGATCGCGCAGACCGGGAAGGAGCTGCGGCCGGTCACATTTCCGCCAGGGCGCCATCCACCCTTTCTGCCGCGTTGCCGACGTGAAGTTCAAAGGGTGAAGGCATGCAGGGCGACGACCTTCGCGGCCAGCCCGGCGGACGACCTCGTCCCACCCGACGAAGTGACGAAACTACAGGTCATGCGCCGAGAGTGGGGCTTGATGCCGACCTGTGGCCGCACGGCCGGACCAGCTGTCGCGGCCCGCACTTCCGACGGGCTAACGCCGCTGATTGCGACAGCAAATTAGCGAAACTGAGCCAGTCCTGCTATGGTCAGAAGAAATCCGTCTCTCTGGACCGGTCGATACGTGCAGACTCTGACGACCGGATGGCTTCGCCCTGCCCGTAAGGGTGGGAGCGGGGTCGCATGGCGAAAATAAAGGGACATACGTGACGAACAGAAAAAGAGTGGCGATTGTCGGTGCCGGCCCCTCGGGCATGGCTCAGCTGCGGGCTTTTGAGACCGCAGCGCGTGCGGGGGCGGACATCCCCGAGATCGTCTGTTTTGAGAAACAGGCCGACTGGGGTGGCCAGTGGAACTTCACCTGGCGCACCGGACTCGACGAGTACGGCGAGCCCGTGCACTCGAGCATGTACCGCAATCTGTGGTCGAATGGGCCGAAGGAAGCGCTGGAGTTCGCTGATTACACCTTCGACGAGCACTTCGGTCGCGCCGTCTCCTCATACCCGCCGCGCACGGTTCTGTGGGACTACATCGCCGGCCGGCTGAAGAAGACGAACGTGCGCGATTTCATCCGTTTCCAGACCGTCGTGCGCTGGACGGAATACGACGCCGAGCGTGAGGTCTTCACGCTCACGGTCGAGAATCTCCCCACCGGAGAAACGACGACCGAGGAGTTCGACCATGTGATCGTCGCCAGCGGCCACTTCTCTTTCCCCAACATGCCGCACTTCCCTGGCATCGAGACCTTCCCCGGGTACATCACCCACGCGCACGACTTCCGCGGCGCGGAAGCCTTCAAGGGGCAGGACGTCCTCGTCGTCGGCTCCAGCTACTCGGCCGAGGACATCGGCAGCCAGGCGTTCAAGATGGGCGCACGCTCGGTGACGGCGAGTTATCGTTCCACGCCGATGGGCTACGACTGGCCCGAGGGCTTCGAGGAACGCCCCGCCATCAAGCGCATCGAGGGCAACACGGTCCACTTCGCCGACGACACCTCGAAGCACATCGACGCCGTCATCCTGTGCACCGGCTACCTGCACAAGTACCCGTTCCTGCCCGACGAGCTCGCGCTGGCCTCCCCGAACAACGTGTACCCGGACGGCCTTTACCGCGGTGTCGTGTGGCAGGACAACCCGCGTCTGGCCTACCTCGGCGCGCAGGACCAGTGGTTCACCTTCAACATGTTCGACGCGCAGGCCTGGTATGTACGCGACCTCATCCTGGGCCGCGCCGAGCTGCCGTCGGAGACCGAACGCTCCGCGTCCATCGCCGAGTGGCGGGAACGTTTCGAGAAGATTTCCTCGGCCGCCGAAGAGGTCCGCTTCCAGGCCGACTACGTGCGTGATCTGCTGCGGCAGACGGACTACCCCGAGTTCGACCTCGACCAGGTCGTCGAGATCTTCCTCGCGTGGATGCGCGACAAGAAGGCCGACATCATGGGCTACCGCGACCGTGTCTACCGCTCGGTCATGACGGGAACCCTGGCCGCCGAGCACCACACACCGTGGCTCGAAGAACTCGACGACTCGATCGAGCGCTACCTCGCCGAAGCCCCCGCCAAGACCCTGCAGAGAAGGCTGAGAGCAGCGGCGTAACTCCCCGAGGTCGGGGACGGACCTCACTACGGTTCAGGGGCCCAGCAGCTCTCACTGCGGGCCCCTGAACCGTATCCATGGGGTGGGCACAGCTGATGACCTACCGGAGGTTCCAGCAACGCGCAGGTTCGCCGATCGGCGGACAGGCGAACATCGCACTGATGGCCGGCCGACCCGGCCCCGTCACGTCTTCCAGACCGGTGGGGGACGAACTCTGTCGCCGATAACCTTCGTGACGTGAGCAACTCGTATACGGGCTTTGACGATGCTGGAGTCGCGACGGCTGCGGCATGTGCCGGCGCGGACGTGGTGCGCACCCTGTACGGCCGGCGGCTCGCCCGCATCGACAAGGGAGCCGGGGACTTCGCCACCGCGGCCGATGTGGAGGCCGAGAAGGCGATCCTCGCCGTCATCCGCGCCGCGAGACCCGATGACGCCGTGCTCGGCGAGGAGGGCGGGCAGCAGGGCGCCGCGGAGGCCGCGCGCCAGTGGTTGGTGGACCGTTCCTAAAGGCTGAGCGGGAGTGAGTCCTGGTGCCAGGACTCGTGCTCAGCCGTGCGCCCCGAACGGTTGTGGGCACACTGGTCGCCCGCTTTCGCTCCGCGTCCGGCGCCGGCGGATCGTGTCCGTGGTCCGGGAAGGCGGGGGCGGGGTCCCTCACGCCCCGGGCCGCCCGATGCGGTCTGGACGGTCCGATGCCCCGCACGATCGCTCCGGTCGTGTGGGGGCGGTGCCGTCCGACGCCGGACCGGGTGTCCCAGGGCGCGTCGTCCGATCGCCACGGCGGCCGCATCGTGCCGCGTGGGCTTCCTGTTCTGGCTGGTGAGGGGTTTTTGCCAGTGCTGGGCGCCCCAGCGGCTGGTGTAGGCCGGATCGACCGCAACGACGGGCACGCCCAGCTCGGCGGCCATCGACACCAGCCGGGCCCGCAGCTTGGCGGTGGGCAGGCCGGAGAGCAGCTTGCGGAACCGCTTCCGCCTGCCGTGCTTCTCCCGGGTCTTCTCCATCGCGAAGTCGAGGTCCTCGATCGCCAGGGCCAGGCCGTGCCGCTTCGCCCAGTGCAGCAGGCGGATCAGGGCATGGCGCACCTGGGCGTCCCGGTGGCCCGCGGTGCCGGTCAGGGTGTAGTCGAACCGGCGGGGATCGCCGACGGGGTTGCCGTGGCGGTCCAGGCGCCAGGCGGCCAGGTGGTCGGCGTTCAGGTCCACCCCGGCCAGCCCACCCGCCCGGACCGCCTCCAGCGGCACCGCCTGCACCGGCGGGATCTGCCAGGCGGCGGTCACATACCAGCGGCCTCGGTCCGGGTCGTAGTGGATCCGGTAGGCCACCGCACGGCTCGCGGCGATCCGGTCGGCCCACTCCTCTTCCCGGTGGCGAAAGACGGCCCGGCCGGCGAGCACGTACCGGCCGTGGGGGGCGTTGGCCAGGTGGGCCAGCGGCGCCGGCAGCCGGATGCTCACCTCCCGTGCAGCCGCCGGGACTTGGCGAACCACTCCCGGCGCGAGCGGTAGCCGCCCGGCGCCCCCTGGGAGCCCTTGGCCCCGAGGGGCTGCGCGAGCCGGTGCGTGATCGTCTCGATGCCTGCCTGGAGATTCTGCAGGTGGGCGAACTGCCCGCGCCGGGCCAAAGCCCACTGGTCGTGGGTGGCCTTGGTGATGCTGCCCGCCCACCGCGCGGACGACTGCCCCGTCAGCGCCCGCTTGCGCCGCGCCCACTGCTCGCCGTCGTGGGCCGGCCCGGCCGCGCAGCGCGCCTTCAGGTCGCCGGAGGCCAGCGAGCCGAGCAGAGCGCCGACCCGGCGCAGCACCGTCTCGTCCTGCCCGGTCAGCCCCTTCAGGCCGGCGCGGATCGCCACCCCGGACGGGCCGGACACCACGAACGGCGCCGCCACCTTCCGCAGCCCGCCCACACCCCCCACCCCCGCCCGACACCGAAGAACCCTTCACCGCACCCAACGACCACCCCGGTCAAAGGTCACGCATTCGAAACCAGAACTCCCGTCGTCCTGTCGCCTGCCGCCTCCCACCCCGCGCACCGCCACCGCGACGCTCACTCATGCACACCAGAACACACTCAACCAGCGTCAACCGCCAGCAGTTCACAACCCCCTGTGCGGCACGCTGAACTACGCCGCCGGCAACATGCTCGTGGCCGTCAACGTGGCGCTGCGCGGCGGTGCGGCGGCGGTGGCCGACCCGTTCAGCGGCGAGGTCTTCTTCACCGACGGTGAGGCCGCCTGGGTGCGGCACGACGGTGCCGACACCCGGCTGGCGCCCACGCCCGCGACCCGGCTCGTGGACGTCAACCTCGACCCGCCGTTCCCCAGCGCGCCCGGCTTCCGGGCCGTGGACCTGCTGGCCCACCCCGGGTTCGTCCAACGGTTCCGGGCCAGGGTGGTCTCCACGACCCTGGCGCTGGCCTGGGTCGCCGCCGGCAAGCGCGCCGCGTACGTCACCGACGGCGACGACTTCTCCGAGTGTGTGCATTTCGCGGCCGGCATCGCTCTGTGCCGGGCCGCCCGCTGCGTGGTCACCGGGATCGACGGCTCCCCGATCGGACGGGCGGGCCGCGGACTTGTCGCCGCGGCCGACGACGAAACCCACCAGCTGCTGATGTCGATGATCGACAGCCGAAGCCGTCACCGCGTATGAGAGATCGTCCCCGCGCCGGCCTCAACGGGGGCGGTGAGGTGACGGAGGAGGGGACCTGATGGGGCGCGGTGGAGATGAGCCGGGCGCGGGCTGTTGCGTTCGCGCAGCGGATCATGGACGCGGATGACGCCTCTGAGGAGGAGGTGGGCAACTGGCTGGACCTGCTCGACAGGGCCCTGGCATGTCCAGCCGGGCGTGTCAGCCACTTGATCTTCTAGCCGCCGGAGCGGGAACTCTCGGCAGATGAGGTGGTCGATCAGGCCTTGGCTGTCGGTCGGTCGCTTTGTGAGGGCCCTGTCCATTTCCGGGTCCGAATGACGAGGACTGCGGTGGCAGTGGTGACCGGGAAGGTACAACCGCGTTTGCCGAAGCAGTCGACGGCGACTCGGCACTGGCCGGGCAGACCCGCCGCGTCACGACAGCGCACTGGGCGGCGGGCGTGATCCACCGCAGGCGGAAGTGGCGGATTTGGGCCAACCGCGGCCCGGGAAATGCCTGGTCACGTCAGTGCGCGGTGGCCCAAATCCGCCACTTGGCGTGAGCACTCGGCCTGCTCTGCTCCCGGCAGGTCAAGGGCGCTCGGGCCACCCTCGGCGCACCGCGCTCGTGAAGGCGTGCCACGCCGGGGAGGCGATGGTCGCGACGGAGGCGCCGCCGAGCTTGGTGTCACGTACGAGTACCTGCTCACCGGCGTGAGCGCACTCGACGCATTCGCCTCCGGCGCCGTTGCTGTAGGACGACTTGACCCATGGGCCCGTGGTCTCTGTGCCGCTGTGGTCGATGTTCATCGTGCGTACTCCTTCACAACGCTTCTGATCAGCTGGGTCGTTCGTCGCGGGCTGAGGGCCGCTGCCCTCAACTCGTCGAACGCCCGCGTGTACTCGCGGACATGGGGTTCCTCTTCCAAGTACATGGCATCGGTGATGCCGTCCCGGTACACGATGTCCGGGTCCTCCGGGTCGGGGAAGCCCAACATGGTGAATGGTCCCGTGGTCGGGCAGGTGCCGGCGTCGAAGGGGAGTACCTGCAGGGTCACACTGGGCTGCTCCGCGGCCTCGAGTACGCGTTCCAGTTGTGCTCGCATCACCTCCCGGTCGCCGACGACCCTGCGTACGGCCCCCTCGTTCACGATGAACCAGCAGTCCGGAGCACCGGGGGCGCTGAGCATCGACTGCCGCTCCAGCCGTACCTGCACCGCCCGATCGATGTCCTCGGGAGACATGTACGAGCCGCACGTGTGGAGTTCGCGTGCGTAGGCAGCGGTCTGCACAAGGCCGGGCAGTACCTCGGACTGGTACTGGCGCAGCGTGGAAGCGTCCTGTTCGAGACCGATGTAGATCGAGAACCACTCGGGCACCCCCGATCCGTGGGCCTGCCACCAGCCGCGCGTCTTGGCCTGTCTGGCCAGGGACTTGAGGAACTCCCGCAACTCATCGCTGGTGCCGTAGAACCGGCACAACGCGTCGATGTCGGAAGGCTGGACCCGCCCGCTGCCGGTCTCCATCCGGTTGACCTTGGAACCGCTCCAGTCCAGGGCCGCCCCTACCTGTGCGCAGGTCAGGGCGTTCTTTTCCCGGAGCTTCTTCAACTCGATGGAGAGGCGACGGCGGCGTGCCGTCGGTGATCCGGCCATCTGGACCCCTTCATGTCGAAACAGCGTTCAGTCTCTGTGCCAAGGGCGACGGTCGCCAATCACCCGAAGGTGGGATTCTCTCTGTGCACATTGCACGACGGGATTCGCGCCGGCCATCCTGGCGAAGAAGGACGACCGATGTGGGCCGGCCGGAGATCCGGCGTCCGCACGGACCGGCGAGCGACAGAGGGTTGGTTCCGAAGTGATCCCAGGTGCATGCATGGTGCGGACGCCGTGGGTCGTGGAGTTCACGGCCTTGGAGGAAGAGGTGGCTGTCCTACGGCGCAGGGTGCGGGAACACCTCGGCAGATGGGGGCTGCAAGACCTCGTGGACGAGGCGCAGCTCTGCGTGAGTGAGTTCGTGGCCAACGTCATCACCCACGTCGGCGTCGGAACGCCGACCACCCTCGCCGTCCTGATGAACGGCACGTTCCTGCGCATCGAGGTCCACGACCCCGACACCCGCACCCTGCCCACACTCATGGCCGCGGACGTCGAGTCGGAAGGGGGCCGTGGCATGACGCTCGTCGAGGCGATCACGGACCGCTGGGGCGTTCAACTCCTCGCCGACCGAAAGGTCACCTGGTGTGAACTGGCCACGGCGCTGCCGTCGTCGGAAGGCTACGGCGGGGGTTCTCGCGTTACCCGGGCCGAGGCGATGCTCGACCTCTACGGTGCGGCGGGACCGAAGCTCGGTTCGCGTCTCGGCAGGTTGAGCATCACCGAGGGGGAGGAGGCGGCGATCTTCATCATCACCGACCTCCTCCACTGGCTCAGGGCGCACGGCCGCGACGCGGACGACGTGCTGGACCGCGCGCAGATGCGGTTCGAGACACAGGTGTCCGAAGTCCGCTCCTGATTCGGCTCGGAGAGCATCAAGGGGCGTCAGGAGTCGAGAGCGTCCCGGAAGAATCCCAGGTCCGGTTTCTCGGGCGTGCCGATCAACAGTGCGCGATCCAGTAGGCCGTTGTTCTGCTCGCAACTCGTCTCCGGGAGCAGGACGCATGCGTGGCACGCGGCGAGGTTGATGCTTCCCGCGCCACCCGCTTCCGACTCGACGCACAAGGGGTCGGCGGAGCACCATTCGGCGCGACGCAGGGCGGAGCGCAGCGTTCTCGCCAACCGGTGCGGCTCGCCCTGCGCCACCAACCCGCCGAGGCTTCCGGCCGAGTCACTGGTCGCTGTGTAGATCAGCAGCCCGGCCATGGTGTCGTCGGTGTAGAGACGCTCGCGCAGGGATGCCGCGGGATAACCGGCTTCCAGACTCCACTCGGTGATGAGTATGTGCGCCAAGGTGTGCAGCAGGACCATGCGCGGGGTGGCTGGAGACTCGGGCGCGGATTTGGGGTCGGACGCCCGTTCACGCAGGAGACGGTTGTGACGGATGCGGATGCGCTCCACACGCCCGGCGACGGCGACGTCGTCGGCCCACGTGTCCAGACGCTTTTCGTCGAGCCGGAGGAAGACTCCTTCCCCCAGGACCTCCATGGCGGGCAGCCAGTCCAGGTCGACCAACGAGAGGGGGGCTTCCTGCACGTCCGCGTTGGAGTCAGGGGTGTGCACCCGGGTGAACGACTTCAACGCCCGTACTTCACGTAGCCGCTTGACGAGCATGGGTGTGACCAATCCGAATTCGGCGAGCACGGGTGAGGAAGTGGACGGCGGTTCGCAGATGAACTGCTCGTCGCGTGTCTGGTCGCGCTCCGCGTTGCCCACCCGCAGACGCCGGTACTCCTGTCTGCGCAGCGCCACGTACCGGCTGTCGTGACCGGTCTCCTCGCCGGCCTCCGACTCCTCGTGCTGCTCCGCCTCCAGAAGCTCGACCACCACCGCGATGGGGATCTCCTCCTTGTGGCGCAGCGAGAACCCCTTCAGAAAGAGCTCGAGGTCCGAGCGCTTGAGCTCCCTCAACTGCTCCCAGACATCAGCCAGTCGAGCCGCAAGGCCATCACTCCACGGAGGAATGGACAGCGCCGACTTGACCAGCGGCTGCCAGGCCATGGACGAACCACGCTGCAGCGTGCGAGGCGGCTCCTTGCAGCTCTCGACAGGAGCGTCCTTGAGCCACGGTCGTTTCCCCGTGCACCGGACACGCAGGTTCGACAGAGCGCTGCTGCGGAAGGCCCCTTCCATGGACACCTCCGGCACTTCACCGCAGGTGCACGAGATCAGGATGCTCCGCAACGATGCGGTCCTGCCGCTAGTACGCAGGCGCAACTGTCCACCGCAGTGCCCGGACACCCCGTCCTGGCGATTGTTGCGGTGAACCCATTTCCAGTAGGGGAAGTCGTCGATGTGACCGTGCGGACAGGCCATCACGAAACGAGACGGAACCAGGTCCTCCTGACAGTCGCCGCACTCGTTCTTCCGGGGCGGTGAGTTGAAGCGGTCCACATGCTGGAGGGAGTGACACGAGGGACAGAAGTGCCACAGCGGGAAGCGCCGGACGTGTACGCCGTCCTTGCTCGTGTCGTCCGAGGCGGGTGGGAGCCGGAACGACTTCACCCCGAGAGCGCGAGCGAGTCGGTGCTCGTGCAGTACGGGGGCCTCGGTGATGTTCCAGGAGTCGGTCCCGGCGACGATGAACGACTCGCTGTCCACCGCGACCATGGAGCCCACACCGTACGTGGTGATCATCTGGGAGCGCCGCACCGCACCCTTGCGGGGAAGGCTGCGCGCGGGAGCGCCTGCGCCACGCCGGCGATGCGGAGGGGGCGGGGTCATCGTGTTGCCTCCATGAACAGGGCGGATTCCGCGTCGACGTCGCGCAGACTCCACAGGGTCGGCCATGCCTCGTCGTTGGATTCGTCGTCATAGGCACACAGGAGCGAGGGAATTTTGCTGCCTCGGACCGGCTCGTAGTAGAGGCCTCCGCTTTCCTCCGCCGCGTCCGTCCACCAGTCGACGAACTCGTCGAAGGCATCAGCCGTCCTCTTGCGCTCCTCGGGGTCGATCGTGCCCACGCGGCTGAGTAGAAGCGGCCTGATCACCTCTGTGAGTTCGTCCTGGAACTGGCGAATGCGACCGGCAGCGTCATTGGCGCGAGCCTGCGGGATCAGGATGCGAGTCAGAGCGACGACGACGGCGTGCAGACCTCGGTCCCGGGCGCGGGCGGAGAAGGGCGTGACGGACGTCGACTCGACCTCGCGGTACAGGGCCGAGTGGAAGTGCAGGAAGTTCTCGTAGTGCGAGCGGTCCCTGGAGCGGGCGGAGTTGAGCATGACCGCCACCAGCCCGGGATGGCTGCGCCCCACCCGGCTGGTCGCCTGGATGTACTCGGCGGTCGTCTGTGGTTGGCCCATCACCGCCATGAGCCCCAGCCGGTCGACGTCCACACCGACGGAGATCATGTTGGTGGCGAGCAGTACGTCGACCGTCTCCTCGTGTGGAAGCCTCAGCTCGATCTGCTTGAGGCGGCTCGGGATCTCGCTGGAGTTGGCGCGGCTGGTCAACTCGGTCTGCTCCCGGATCTTGCGCCTCGGTGTCTCGTCGCGCTCGGCCAGGTATTCCAGATAGGACTCCACGTCGTCGTGGACCTGCAGTTCGGCCGCCGCCAGCAGGCGCAGGCTGTTGAAGTAGCCGACCAGGGTCCAATAGGCGTCACGGACACTCTCCGCCGTGTCGAGACGCTGCGCCTGGTGCAGCAGGGTCGCGTACGTGCGGATCAGCAGCGTCGACTGGCTGGTGCTCGGAGTGAGGAGGCCGATGTACTGGCGACTGGCCTTGCGCTCGCGCGGGGTCTCCACGGCGAACCACGAGTCGCGGGCATCCAGCCCGGCCGGTGGGAACTGGCGCACCTCTCGGTCGAAGAGGGCTCGACCTTGTTGCTCGGCCCGGCGGATGGTGGCCGTGGAGGCAACGATCTTCGGCTGGTCGGCCAACGCATCCACCGCGGTCTCGTACAGGCCGGTGAGGGTGCCGAGTGGCCCCGAGATGAGGTGGAGCTCGTCCTGGACGATCAGCTCGGGCGGCTTGGTGCCGTCCGCGCGGTCTCGATTGAACAGCGCTGCGCTCTGCTCCCGCCAGGGCATGGAGGCGAACTTGTCGACCGTCGCGATGACCAGGGTGGGACGGGCGTCGTACACGGCGTCGTCGATCAGGTGGACCGGGAGACCATCGGTGAACTCGCACGTCTGGTCCGGGCAACGGACGTGCATGCGCTTGGCGTCGTGATCCACCTCGTACTGGTGGGCATCGAGCCGGGTTCCGCACCAGGGGCAGGCGTGGAGCTGGACCGGGTTCTTCTCCTGGAGCACCTTCTCCTTGCGGAGCTCCGCCAGGCTCTCCTCGGCGACCGTCAGTTTGTTGGGGGTCGCGGACTGCCCCACCCACATGCCGATGGAGATCGGCTCCCGGCCCAGCAGATCCTCGTCCTCCTGACGCATGAGCTCCATGGCACACATCAGGATCGCCGCGCGTTCGAACTGCTGAAGGGTGAGTAGCCGCAGGGTGTAGCGCATGAGCACGGTGACTCCCGCGCCCTGAGCGCCGTGGCGGATACGACGCAGGAACGTGGTGAAGGCGATGAGCCCGAGGTAGGCCTCGGTCTTGCCACCGCCGGTGGGGAACCAGAGCAGGTCGGCCAACTGCCGATCCGGATGCTCGGGGTTCACGATGCCTTCCAGGCACAGCAGCATGAACGAGATCTGGAACGGTCGCCAGCGACCGGACACCGGGTCGGGCGCACCCTGCCTTCCGCTCTTCACCCACGCACTGCGGGCCCGCTGCTGCGACATGGCCTGGTTGGCGAGCCGGAAGGCCTTCATGGCATCCGGATTCTCGGCAAGGATGCGAATGCCGCGCCGCATACGTCCCAGGGCCGCTTCACAGGCGTCCAACTGTTTGCCGGCCACTTCCTCGAACGGTGTGCCTGCGAGGTCGGCGGCCTCCGCCCTCTTGCGCTCGATCCAGTCGGCGTATCCGCCGACCAGCGCGCCCAACGCGGACAGGACGTCCGAGCCCGGCTTCGTGGCGAGACCGTGCATGGTCAGCGCCTCGCTGTCGATGTCCGGGTTGGAGTCCGTGAGCAGGACCTCGTGCGCCGGCACGAACTCTGTCCGCACCTCAGCGACGACGGCCGGCTTGATCTTCGGGTCTCCCACGGGAGGCGGTGTCCAGTCCCAGTCCGCCGCGCAGCCGTGCCCCACGGCGAACGTCGGAGCGTGACGGTGGAGCAGTCGGCTCACGGCCTGGTCGGGGTCCACCGCGTCGCGTGCGGTGGGGCGTTCCACGAAAGCGGGCGCACCGGACGGGGTGGTCACGGTGAGACGAGGCTGGAAGAGGCTGAACGCATCCTGCAGTTCGCGCTCGCTCACCCGCATGTTGTTGATGAGGGTCACGGTCACGGTGACCGTGCCGGAGGGGACCGACGGCTTGCGGACGAGTGCCCGCACCAGCACCTCTCCCTGTTGCGGACCGTCGGGCTGCATGCCGGGCTGCGTCACATCGATGGAGACGACGGGCAGGGACAGCTCGCGACGCCGCCAGTGCTCGGCCTGGTCGGAAGTCGTTCGTGCCTCCGCTCGCTTCGCGGACACGATACGTCCCTCGGCGTCGACCGGTTCGTACATCGCGGCCCGGACGTGCACCTCCACGACGGGGGACACCGACGGATCCACGGCGAAGGTCAGACCCATGGACGACGGGCGACGGTCATTGGCCAGGGAGACGCCCAGTTCCGACCCGGCGTCCTCGGTGTCCCGCCGCGCCAGTACGGGCGTGTCGTCCAGGCCATCCACCTCGGCCGCCTCGTCGGCGATCTCCTGCTCGGCGACGGCGTCCGTGCCACGTGGGAACAGCACACCGATCGGGTACATGGTGATCGGTGGATCCTGCGTGAGGACCTCGTCGGGCGCCCCCGGCCCCAACAGGTCCCTGCGGAGCTGGTCGACAAGGCTCTGACGAGCGGCGTAGTGCGCGGCGTGCGGGTTCTCGGCATTCGTCATCGGCTGTTGTTCCCCTGGACCTTTCCACTCGACTTGTAGCGCCCCAGCCCCGACAACCGGGGCACGAGCCACACACCGTGGTCACCGAGGCCCGCCCGGGCGCCGGACGCAGGGCTTCCCGCGACGGTCTCCATGGTGTCGACCCGGAACCCGTGAACTTCGTCGGGCCATCGAATCTCCCACGTCCGGCTCACCTTGAGGGAGGCGTGCAGGTCGCGTCGGAAGCGCTCCGACACGACGGCGACCTGCCGGTCCTCGTGCACGACCGCGTACGGAGGACTCTGGTCGACGGCCATGGGCAGATCGTGCAGCCGACGCAGCACGAGGGAGTCGCCGGTACGGACATGCGTCGCCAGGTAGTCCTGCAACTCGACGGGGTCATCATGGAAGCCGTCGGTGCCCGGCGGGTGCTCGCCGCACACGTCACGCCCGGCTGCCTCGATCCCACGGCGCTCGTACGACTTCCAGCCGCCCACATACCAGCGGTTGAGAGCGCGGTGGAAGCGCAACTGCGCGGTGTCCGGGGCGTCGATGCGGTACAGGTCGTAGCGAGGGCGGGTCATGGCGACGTACAACGCGCGGGCCTCGGCGGCCGGGTCGACGTGGGTGTGGTGCTTGCGCAGTTCCCCCATGGTCGGCGGCTCGACCACCACTACCCGGTCGAACTCCAGGCCCTTGGCCCGGTGCACGGTGGAGACGACGAGGGACGCGGGCTCGGCAAGGGACAGGTCGTCGGGAAACCATCCCTCCGCCACCGATCGACGGATCCTGCCCAGGTCCAACTGCCCACGTCCCCCGCGTGCCACGGCGCGCAGCGAACGCCACATACGGTCGACATCCGCACCGGCCGGCACGCTCGACTGCACGACGAGCTCATGGAAACGCTCTTCCCCGAGCGTCGCGGAGCCGGTACGGCGAAGCACCCCCGCCACCCATGCGGGAACCGGCCGATCCTGCGCGGACCTCTGCAACCGGTGGGGAACCCCGTGCTTGTGCAGCACCTCAGCGATCACCAGTGCCTGCCGGTTGTCCCGGCACAGGACGGCGCAGGAGTCGGGGAAGTCCCGGAGGGAGTCGAGGGTGAACTCCGACGTGAGCACGCCGAAGGAGGGAAGACCCTGGAGGCGGGAGCGCAGCTCGCCGTGGACGCGCTCACCCTCGGCAGCGGCCTGATCCGTCTCCGAGGGCAGTCCCTGCAGGGTTTCTCCCAGTGACAGGGCGGTGCTCGCCTCAGCGGATTCGGCTCGGAAGTTCCGCGAAAGGTGCAATTCGATCAGGTCGTCCGGGTAGGACGCACGCAGCCAATCGAAGAAGTAGTTGGTCTCGGCGGCGCGTGCGTCGGGGTCGGAGACCTGGAACCCGTAGATCGCCTGGGCCGGATCACCGACCACGGTGAAGCCGCAGGAGTCCTGGAAGCGATCCAGCAGGGCCTCGACCATGTTGCGTCGGTCGCCGACGAGGTCCTGGACCTCGTCGATCACCACATGGGCCGGTGCTCCCTGCTCCCCAGCCTCGACGGCACCTTTGGTGATGGCGTCCTCGGCCTGCCGAATGCGTTCCTCGAAGCTGTACCGGCTCCAGTCCTCCTCCGGGTAAGCACTGGTCAGCAGGGCGTATGCCCAGGAGTCGAAGGTCTGCGCCCGGACTCGCCGAGCTTGCTCGGCGTGCCGGGAGATCCGGTCCTTCAGCTCGCGCACGGCGGCACGGGAGAAGCTCAGGACGAGAATCTCCCGTGCTTCCAGCGCGTCCTCATCCCGACTCATCAGGGCGTCGAGACGGCGGACCAGGGTGTGGGTCTTACCGGACCCCGCACCTGCAGTCACCAGGACGCGAGCGTCCCAGGGCTGGTCGACGACGGTCTGCTGCTCGGCGGTGAGCGGAGGACTGTCGGCGTAGGGGTCGATCACTTGGCGCTCCACAGGTGTTCGAACTGGGTGAAGGCCAGGGCCTTTCCGTAGTTGGTGATGTTGTCGCGGACGTTGAGGATCAGGCACATGGGCTTCCCGCCGTTGCGCGGTCCGCGCAGGCCGCGGCCGATCATCTGCTGGTAGACGTTCGGGCTGTAGGTCGGCCGAGCCACTACGACGGCGCGGGTGGCGGGGGCGTCGAAGCCCTGGTGGAGAACGCCGTAGTTGGTCAGGACGCGTAGCCTGCCCTGACGGAAGGCGCTGATGCGGTTGGTGCGGTCCGAGGGACTGGTGGCCGAGTCCACAGCTGCGCTACTGATGCCGCGGTCGTTGAGCTTGGCCGCGAGGAACTTGGCATGGCCCACTGAGGTGGCGAAGACCAGCACCGGCCAGTCCTCGGGCATTGCGGTGATCTCGTCGATGATGCGCTGGTTGCGGTTGTGGTCGTCGGCGAGACGCTGCTCGGCCGCCTTGGAGAGAACGCTCATCTGGTCGGCGCGAGCCTTTTCGTCCTGAGTCAACTCGATGGTTCCACCGATTAGCTCCTGATGCTCAACCCGAGCGAGCATGCCCAGTTCCTGGAGTTCGGCGTATGGGTCGCCGTGGAAGACACCATCATCCAGACGCCTACCGCCGAAGCGTTGGACCAGGCGGCGGGTCTGCTCCTCGTTGGTGTTGCGGAAAGGCGTCGCCGTGAGGCCCAGCAGGTGCCGATCGGTACGGGAATGCGGAAGGCCCAACTGCGTGAGCAACTCGGTGTACTGCGGGGAGATCGCCACGTGCGCCTCGTCGACGATGACAAGAGCAGCCTTTCGGAGCCAGGCGTAACTGTCGGTCGCCAAGCAGTTCCGCAGTTTGGCGTCAGTGGCGACGACGAGCTGGGGGCGCCCCACAATCGGGCCGGCCTCGTTGGAGGACCAGAGACGACTGATCGTCAGCTGCTTCTCCGCACCCACCTTCTCCCAGACGAACTTCCAGCTCTGCACCGCCTGTTCACAGAGTTCTTCGGTCTGGGCGATCCACAGGATCGGGCCACCGAGGTCGTCGTCCTGCTTGATCCACCGAATCACGGCCTCGGCGGTCACGCGGGTCTTGCCGGCACCGGTCGGCAGGGAGAGCATGCCCCGCTGCGGCGTGACACGGTCCAGCATCTGGAAGATGTTGGCGGCCAGGCGCTCCTGGTAGTCGTGCAGTCGAGGGAATTCTCGCGGCCCGTCCACATCGACGCGGGGCTGGAGCTTCGGTGTGCTGAAGCCGGCGAAGACATCGGGAAACCTCAGGTCGGATACGAACTTGACCGCTGCGGCCGACCCGGTGAACGAGGACGGAGCATGGCTCGGGAACCGCGCTTGGAGCTCCTTGACGTAGGCGTGGAGCACGCCGTCGCCATGCGAGTTGTAGGCCATCTGCGCGACACGCTCGGCAGAAGGCTCGCCTCCGAGTTCATGCCGCTCGCTCTCCAGCAACCCCTCGGGCAGGCGCTCCCGCAGAGCGTCCGTGCCGAGCAGTAGGGCGAGCTTCTTGACGACGGTGTCGGCGTCGCGGACCGCCTGCAGAGCCTGCTGGGTCCTCTTGTCCTGCTCCTGCCGGTGCTGCGCCTCCAGAATCGCTCGGCAGCCGGAGTCACCCAGCCGCCACCGCAGCTCCCGATCGGCCGCGGTCAGCGCTTCCAGACGAGACTTCGGGTTGAGAACCAGCACCGTGGTGCCCGACAGCGCACTCTTCAGCGGCTTCGGCCTCATGCCGTTGGGCGTCTTGGTGATCTCCTCGAGCTCGGAGCAGTACTGGAGCTCGAAGTTCTTGATCGTGTTGCCCAGCCGCTGCCGAAGCGTCGGGTAGGCGTCGGTGAGCATCATCGGCTCGCCGGACGGGACGTACCGGACCTCCTTGCTGATCACATGGGCGAAGGGCAACATTCCCCATTTGTCTATCAGCAGCTCGGCGTCCTCGGGGCCCGCGGTGAGCAGGGCAGGTACAGCCTCCGCGCGGAGCGTCCGGTACTCCTCGACGGAAGCGGCCACGGCGATTTCGCCGTCCTCCCGGTTCCCCCATGTCTCACCGATGCGGCACCGAGTCTTCCCTTCCGGGAAATGCAGATCGAGGCGAGTCATCAACACGTATGTGTTGCCTACGAATGCATCGTCCTCGCTGGCGAGCAGTTGCTCTGTCAGCTTGGCCCACAGGGCTTCGGGAACCTTCTCCACGCTTATGGGAAGACCGAGCTTGCGGGCCTTCTCCTCGCTGATGTCCGCGACGGGCAGGACATCGGCGTAACCGGCGAGCTGAGGGCCCACCGCATCGGATGGGCGACGCGGCCCCTGGGAAGTCGGCACCATGCCGTACTTGCGCACCACCCAACGAAGGGGAGAGGGAACCGCGGCTCGCGTGTTCGCGGAGGCGCCGATCTGCCGGGTCCACCGTTCGACGACCAAGTGGTCCGGCAGGGCCTGGACGAACGCGGCCCGCCCTTCGTCGGACAGCAGGAAGAGGAGATGGAGTGAGTCTGCGAAGGCTGAGCCTTCCGTCGTCATGCGGTTGATCGTGGGGCGGCTCTTGCTGCCGAGGGTGCGGCAGTAGTCCTCGTAAAGGGCCTTGCGGTACTCCTCGTACCAGTTTTCCTCAGCGGCCTGGGTCGCTTGCCAGGGCCGTGTGCGCAGGCCCAGTTCACGAAACACGGCGGTGTCGTCGGAGTGAAAAGAGAGGTCGACGGCAACAGAGCGGTCCCGAGAGCCGTCCTCGGGGACGATCGGCCCCGGCAGGAGGCAGTTCCGCATCGGGTGGAACGCGCCGTCGAGCGTGAGGACGTGGAGGGCCTCCAGTGGCTTGGGGAAACGAGAACGGATCTCACCCACGACACTGGAACCACCGGCACGGCGGAACAGCTCCCAGAACCGCCGCCAGTCGCGGGCGGTGTAATTGGCGAATCCCTGGTCGAGGACACCGACGAACCGACCGCGGCTGTCCGCCTCACGGATGCCGATTGTACTCAGGGCGACTTGAAGGGACGGGTCCTCCGAGAGCTTCGGATGCACGTAGACGAGGTCGTCCTTGAGGCCGTCCTGCACACTGCGTCGCCAAACCTGCCCGGCGATCGGCGCGACCAGATCTCCGGCCTCCGTCAGAACGGTCCGAGCCCGCCGGGCCTCCTCCGCGAAGGGGTGCCGCTCAGTGATCATCTCGGCCAGGATGCGGACGGCTATCGCCGAGCCCTCCGGGCCGGCATCACCGACGAGTGCCTCCAGCCACTCGACGACGGTGGCCCGCCGGTGACCGGCCGCGTCGAGGATGTGCTCGACCTTGCCCGAGCGGATCTCCGCGGCCTCGACGGACGGGTGCAACCAGTCGGCCGGCCGGCCGGGGCACTTGCTCCACATACGGAGCCACTCCGGCTTCAGGACCCTGCCGGACCGACGGCCCCCGTCCGGATGGATGCGCAGGTCGCGCGGTGTCCGCAGGCGACCGTCCTGGTCGGGCAGGGAGGGGAGGATCGCCGTGAGCCTCCAGATGCTCCTGGTGAGGAGTTCGTCCGCCCAGCTGAGGGTTTCCGCTGCCTTGGCTCGACCAGGGAGGAAGGCCAGGTACGCGCCGGGGTCTTCAGCAGGAGCGAGTTGCGGGAGCGACGTCACGACCAGCTTGGCGGCAACCTGGAGCAGCTCCTGGTTGAACGGACTGGAGTCCAGGAGGTTCTGTCGATCCTCGTTGGTCTTCCAGGCACCGTTGAGGGCGCCGCTCAACGTCATCTCGTACTTGGTGGGGAAGAAGGACCAGAACTTGCCACGTCCCCTGGCGGGGTTGGCGTAAGGGAGAGTACCGCCGTACTCGGGGACCGCCCACGAGATGTCGATGGTGGCCCGGTCGTGGAGCTCACCCGCTGTGCCGCGCGCCGCTGTGGTCGGCTGGTGGGCTGCCGTGAAGACCTTCCAGCTCACGCTTGATGCGGTCCGGCCGGTACCTTTCTCGTGAATGGTCCGGCGCACCCCGTCCTGGTCGACCGTGATCACGCGTCGGACGACGGGCATGCGTCGCCGGTCCTCCAGGACGACCTGACCCACGTGGGACGAGAAAAGCTGGAAGAGCTTCGGAAACTCCTCCTGGCCGTTCTTCGACTCGGGGTTATGGATGTCGTTGGCCAGTCGGTTGGCGGCGCCGGGGAGCAGTGGCAGTCGGACAACGGTGGTTGCCCAGGAACGCAGATCGTCCAGAACGGCGTCGGCCTTTCGCTCCGCAGCCTCGTCGAGGGACCGGGCCATGCGTAGTACCGGCGCCTCGAAGTCGGAATCCGGTGAGAAGCCGGCGGTGCGTGCGATCTCGGTGCGGGACCACGCGCGGTCGAAGCCGAAACTCCCGGTGTCGCTGAAGAACTGGGGGGCGTCCGTCACCACCAGGTAGGACTTGACACCGACACCGAAGCGACCGATCTGCCCGCCACGCTTGCGGGAGACGCCCATCCGGAGAATCGTCTCGGTTCCCTCGGGGGTTACGGGCGTGCCCTGGTTGGCACAGTACAGATAGGTGTCGGTGAGGATGACGTGCACCGCGCCACCAGGCTCGTTGGCGATTTCGTCGGCCGCGTTCTGCACGATCTCGAAGAGCTGGCGGTCACCGTATCCGCCCTGAGTGATGCGACGTTCGCCGTTGGCGTGCTCTTGGATGAGGCCCGGGTCGACCCGGTACGTCTCCAGAACGCGGGACGACTGCTCGAGGATTTTGGCGATCACGGGCGAGGTGGCCGAGGAGTCCCCCGACGACGGCTGTGACACGAGGATTTCCGGTTTCTGTGCGTGGTTCGATGTGGGCGGAGAGCGAAGGGCCGGCCACCTGGGTGATGCGTGGCCGAGCCCCTCGTCGAGGGCGAGCGAGTGTGTGGACGGCGAGTCCGAGAGCGAGCTGCCTGGTTGCTTCAGGAGAAGTTGATGATGATGACCAGGGCGATGCGCTTACGGGATCGGGAAACCCGCAGGGAAGTCTTCGGACGGGTCGTCTCGTAGGTGCGGGAAGGCGGAGCCACGTTTCGGCGAGAAGCCCGGATGCGACGCGTGGACCTGCGAATGTGAACCGTGGCGGTGGGGGACTTCTTGGTGATCTGCCGGTCGGTGAACGCGATGATCCTCCGGTAATTCGAGATGACCGGATGCGAGAGGCCGTGCGCCATGAAGAACTCGGACCGCTGCTCGGGACCCTCGAGGGACTCGTACTGCGCGACCAGGCGTCGCATGCGCTCGATGTCGGGATCGCGGGAAATACTCGAGTCGTCCGAAGAGCCATTGGTGGAATTCGACATGTTTATCCCCCTGCAGTGTTGGATGGCTGATCGTTTCGGCGGTGCGGGCGCGCAAACGAAAACGCAGTGGGGGGAAAGGTGCAGCCATGCGACAACCCCGTTACGGATGTTTGCCGTGGAGTAACTGATGGCGCCTGTTGAAGGTAAGGCCTGAGGGAAGCTCGGCGCAAGGTAGTTGCCGAAGATGCTCACAACTGAGGGTTTCGTTTCGGGGTGCGTCGCTCCTGTCACTGCCTCAGGACAAGTCCAGTCTCGACGACGAAGCCGTCCAACAGGACGGAATGGGACGGCACTGCATCTGCTTGAGCAAGGTCCTTGCCAGCGTGGCGTGTTGGCCGTGATGCATGCGGCCATGTTGGCCAGCGTCTTCTTCATGCTCGCCCACATGTCTTCGTCCAAGCAGATCCAGGTACGGCGTGTACAGCGGAGGGTGAAGCCCCGTCAACGAGAGGTGCACACAGCCAGCAGGGCATGCATCGCTGCGGCCGAGGTGATGGCACGCCGCCTCAGTGGCCTTTGGGAGACCAGGTGCGGCCCTTTGGGTTGGCGCGGGACCTTCGCCCCGGACTCGTTGGCGGAGCATAGCCCGGTGCCTACTTCTTCAACGCCGTTCCACCACCGGCCGGACCGACTCCCGAGTGGCCACCGCCTGCTCGTCACGTTCGGAGGCATGATGACCGGCGGCCCGGACTGCCCAGCCCATTTGCCACAGAGCCCGCCAGGTCTGCGGCACGCTGAGCGAGATGCACCAGCGGTAGCCGATGACGGTGGCCATCAGGGGTACTGGTGCAGCGCTGGTCCTCGGTCCCGGACGTGCACCGTCCGGGACCGAGGACCAGCAGCACGGCCAACTCTTCCCGCCGCTGTGGCTTCATCCGGCTTGGCTGACCGCTGGGCCTCTCAGAAGTGAAAGGAAGAAGTTCCGGTTGATGTCCCCGCAAGGGTATTGCTGCGGTTCCGGTCAATCCGGGCATTCGTGTCCATAATTTCCACGAGCAAGAGATCGAGTGTTCCGGCCGCAGTGTGGTGTCAAAGGAAATTGTCACGAACGGCTTCTGTCAAACAGTCGTGTATGCTCGTCGCCGCATGAGCACTCCGACCAGGGGGGACGGGAAGCGGTGAATGGCGGAGAGGACTTCGGTCCCTGGCTGGCGCGCCAGTTGCAACGCGCGAACATGAAGCAGGCCGACTTGGCGGATCGCGTCGGGCTCACCCGCGCGGCTGTCTCCGCCTGGATAACCGGGCGTGCGGTCCCGCGGGACGAGACGATGCGTGCCATCGCCGACGTCTTCGGCGCGGAGTACGCGACCATGCACACCCGCACGACCGATGTCGCGGACAGCGCTCGCCCTGTGAGCTGGTACCACCGTCCCGCCTACCTCGACGGCGGCCGGGACTTCGGCAACGCCGCGACGTTCGCCTTCGATGCCGATGTGGAGGTCCTGGCCCGCGAGGCCACGCAGAACAGCCTCGACGAGCGGCTCGACCGCAACAACCCCGTGCGAGTTCGTTACACGATCCACGAGTTGACCGGAGAGGCCCTCGCCCGATTCCGCGAGGCCATCCGGTGGGACGACCTCTTCCCGCACTACGAGGCGGCGGCGGCCCAGGAGCAGAAGGTCGGCCGTGTCATCGCCGAGGGACTGCGGGACATGTACGAGCGTGATCGCCTCGTGCTGCTGCGAGTCGACGACTACAACGCCTCGGGCCTCACCGGCGACGACTACGAGGACGGACGTTTCGCCGCTGTCGTCCGGCGTCAGCTCGACAGCCGGAAGTCCGATACGAGCGCCGGCGGTTCGTACGGCCTGGGCAAGGCCACTCTCTGGGCGACCAGCCGACTCGGCATGGTGCTCATCAACTCCACCCTCTCCGAACCGCACGAGGGTCGGACCGAACGACGTCTCGTCGGGCGGCTGGACCTTCCGTGGCGGGTTGTGGAAGGCGAGCCGTTCGCCGGGCCGGCGTGGTTCGGTGAGCCCGACACCGCACCTGGCAGCGAGGGCGTCTCCAGATCGTGGTGGGCCGACGAGGACACGGTGGAGCGACTCCACCTCGCGCGCGAAAGCTCCGCGCCGGGCACTTCCTTCCTGATCGTCGGAGCGCATGACGTGGCGAGCAAGGCTGCCGACCCGGCTGTACAAGGCACCGATGAGGTCGACGACGAGGAGACGGTGCAGGCGATGCACGAGCGTCTCGTCGACGCCCTGGGGCACAACTTCTGGGCCGCCATGACCGCCGGCCGCAGCACGACTCCCATCCTCGAAGCCTCCGTACGGACTCTGCGCAACGGGCACGTGCTGATCGACGAGGAGCGCGTCGACCCCTACCGCGTGCAACCGTCCCGTACTCGGGCACTCAAGGCGTACCTCGACGGAGAGACCGTCGACCGTCTGACGGAAACCGGGCAAGTGGCGCATGCACGGGTGCCGTTGATGGTCCCCGCTCAGCGCGGGCAGCGAGGCACGGTCGAACACGAGGCCGTGCTTCTGGTCACCGCGGCCGAGGACGGGGACGGCAAGCCCAACCAGGTGGTCATGATGCGCGGCAATCGCATGGTGATCCGCGAAGCTCGGGTGCCGGACCTGCCGCTCGGCACCAATCCGTTCCAGGCCGTTCTTCTGGCCGGTCACGCCGCGGGTGAGCACGCTCCCCACGCGGAACGGGCGGAGGCGTTCCTCCGGGCATCGGAGCCTCCGGAGCACGACAAGTGGGGACAGACTGACGAACTGCGTGCGGTCTACTCGACCGGAGCCCACCGCCGGATTCGGGAGTTCACGAGTGCGGCGTACCGGTCCGTTCGTGAACTCGTCGGTCGTTCCCAGGTGAAGAGCAAGGCTGGCCCACGAGCGTTGCGGGACCTGCTCCGGCTCGACGGCGGACCGAGCCCGGTCGTACGTGGTGGGGGAGCGCCGACGATCAGGGGCCTGGACGCCGAACTCGACGGATCGGGTGCCTGGCACGTGAGGGCAGAGGTACGACTGCCCGCCGGCCAGGACCCCTGGCTCCTCAGCCCGGTGGCGAAGTTCGATGTCCGTTCCGGGGCGCGTCCCTCCGTGGGCTGGTCGGAGGTCGTCGCAGGACAGAACTGCGAACTCGTCGGCGACAAGCTGCTCTTCAAGGCAGGTGCCCGCAGCGCGTCGTTCAGCGCGGTCACCGATGTGTCCACCCACCCTGTCCGAGCCGAGCTCGCAGGGCTGATCGTCGAGTTGCAGAAGGCCAGGGGAGCCTCCGAGTGAAGGTCTATCCGTACAAGAGGATCACAGGGGAGATCGGTCTCGAGGTCACGAGTGTTCGGCAGGAGCGCGAGGGCTTCTACCAACACGATCTGGAGACCTGGGCGTTCTCCACGCAGGAGCGGGTCGTCGCGCTGCACCAGGTGGAACGCGACGACTGGGAGAGCGTGCGCCTCGGCGTGACCGCGATCCTGCCGGGCAAAGAGATTGCCGAAGGCCCCTGGACGGACATCTCGGTGATTGCCGTACTCACCGAGAAAGCGACCAACTCCCGTACTACCGCTCGACTCGAGCGGGTGGCGGGGAAGGACGGCTCGTGGACCGGCCACCTGCGGTTCTGGAGGTCGGCCTACCGCAGTCGGGCCGACCTGTCCGTGGTTGCCGTCGCCACCGTCGACGGAGTGCGGGGCAGGATGATCGGCAGGGCGGAGGAGCCCTGGATCGTGGATCTGACCGCCCGCACACCCGTACGGCAGCGGGAAATGATCATCAATCAGGTGGACTTCACCTCCGGCCCCGAGTGGCTGCGCCCCTTCCGGGACGCGCCGTGGCTCGTGGAGACCTCGGGTGATCTCCCGACCGTGCACCTCAACGCCGGGTTCGAGGGTGTGTCCGAGCTTCTCGACTCGTCCGGAGGGCCTTTGGAGCGAGCAGTGCGAGACATGCTCGCCGCCCAGATTGCGACCGACGTGTGGACGGCCGTCTTCCACTCCGCGGTGAGCGACCTGGAGGTGGACGAGCACGGAAACCCGCAGTGGCCGGGTGGGTGGCGGGATGCGGTACTGCGCGGAATGCTCGCCGACGTCCTGCCGGACCACTCGGAAGCCGACGCTCTGCGTGAGATCGACGCCCGGCGCAGGGAAGGCTCCGGATGGAACGAACTGCAGCCGCGCATCAACTACGCGGCCGGGAGGCGGGCAAAGGTGGCCAAGAACCTGGGTACGGCGATCCGGACCCTCGACACGTCGCAGAGGGAGAGCCGAGCATGACCGACAAGCCGGAGCACCTGCCGGAGCGGCTGGCCCTGCTCGCCGACATCAATGCGGCGAAGTTCCTGAGCACGGGCGTTCTCTCCGGTCATGAGGCGCCTCCCTACATTGCGCTGAACAAGATCACCGATCCGGTGGACGCCAAGGGCGTGCGTACCGAGGTCGTCCCGATACGGGACCTCATCGACGACGTGATGCACCTCTTCCGCGACGACGCGCGAACCAAGGCGGACGCGTGGCTCGCTCCGCGACTGCACGCCGCACTGAGGCTGAGCCGGAGGGAGGCGTCCGACAGCAGGCTGTGGAGTTTCCTTGCCCTGGCCGTTGCCCCGGACTACGTGGTGTGGCGTCACCTACCGACCAAGGGCAGGAACGGGCTGCCCCCCATGGTTGCCGCGAGCAGGTTCTCCGGCGCCCACTACACCCAGGCCTTCTCACGACTGTGGTGGGCCGCCGAGTTGTTCCGGGACGGCAGCGACTACGGACCGGTACAGGTGGCCTGCGGGAACCAGGACGTCCTGAACACCGTCCTGCGCCTCGACATCATCGATCACCGGCCCACGGCACAGGCGCTGATACGACTCGTGGCCAAGGAGACGGTGACCACGGGCCGCGAGGTCAACGCTCTTGCCGTGGTGACGAACGCGGCGGCGAGCACGCTGATGTACGACGTGCTCGCCGAGGACGAGGAGTGGGACGGCGGCGCGTTCGACGCGTGGGTTGAGGAGGCGGACTCGGCGCCCCCAGTTCCGCGCAAGGTCCTGCCGACAGGTCCGGACGACGGCCCTGTACCGCTGGCGGCCATTGATGCCTTGGCTGGCCGCTTCGAAGAGCTCTTCAAGGACGCGCGGGTCCGGGGGAGGACAGAAGTCACGGACCAACTCGGTGACGACTGACCAGAGTCAGCCGAACGGGTCTCCGCCGCGATCAGAGACCCGTCGACTCGGTACTATCGTGGGCGTTTCTGGCCGGTGGCGTCCATGACGTGAGCCGGGCCAAGTCGGCATTGGTGGGGCGCCCGAGCCCGAGCGCCGCACTGATGATGTATATCCCCAGCCGGGGAGGCACAGCATTGCCAATCTGCTGGGAAATGTCCGTGCCTGACCAGGGGTAGGCAGCGGGGAAGGTTTGGAGCAGACCCGCTTCCGCGAAAGTGAACCGGGGAAGGTCGGTTCCGTCCGGCGCGACCACCCGATTGCGGGACACTTTGCCCGTGACCGTGGCAGATGGCTGGTGGGAGTGACGCCTGCCGCGGTTGCTGGAAACGCCTCCTGTGCTGTAGTTGGAGATCACGGTGAAGGGACCATGGCGGTTCGGGAGGGCCTGCGCCATGCTGACCCACATCTTCAGCGGCGACTCGCTCAGCGCGAGATCGTCATGGGGCGCTTCCACCCCGCTGCGATAACGGCAGTGTGTCGGAGCGGGCAGCTTCACCGGCTTGTCGCCACGGCGTGCTATCAGTACCGCCCGTCGGCGCGTCTGCGGTACGCCGAACTCTTCAGTACGCAGTACATCGAAGTCGGTCCGATAGCCCTCGCTCTCCAGAGCCTGCGCGTACTTTTCCCAGACAGGAAGGACGGCTGGAACCTGCTCCAGCACGATGGCTTCGTACGGCCGGAGATCAGGATTGTCGATGGCTTCCAGCGCCCAGCGCAGCGGCTGGAGCACGAGTCGGGTGCGCGGATCCAGCTTGACGAGGTCGGTCTCGATGTTGGCCCACTTGTCCCGATCCACGAGGCGTTGCACGAATGCCAGCACGGTGTCCAAGTCTCGACGCCCCGCACCATGCCCGGCGACGGTGAACGTCTGGCATGGTGGGCCACCCGCGAGGACGTTGGCCTCGGGGAACTGCTCGGGGCTGCATTCGAGGACGTCCTTCGCCACAGTGGCGAGCCCCGCACTCGTCCGCGTGGCGACGGCGCCCGAATCCCATTCGATGCCGGTTGATGGCACGCCCAAGGCGTGCGCCGCCACGTCCAGTCCCCCAGGACCGGCGAAGAGGTCCACAATGTGGAAATCCGCTGGTCGGGGCTTGTTCGGTTGTTCTGGGATCATCGAATTCGAGGCTGTCCTGGCTGTCCGAGACGTCGGCGTGCCAGCGCAGTCTAGCCGGCTGAACCATGATCATGAATGGCTGGGTCGGTATGAGCACCGGGCTGTTGTCGCCCGACCGATGTCAGGTCCTGAGGGCCTCCGCGATGGCCTTGCCGAGCGCCTCACCTACCGGTGGCGGGGAGGCATGGGCGATCTGACGATACCTGACCGTCTTTCTGCCCGTGATGATCCAATCGGTTGGGAAGGACTGGAGCGCGGCCGCTTGATCCACTGTGATTTTTTTCAAGGGAGAACCGGAGGTGTCCGACTCCTGAACACCGTCGCGTCCAGGGACCTCGTTACTCAGGGCCCCACCGTTGATCCCCATGCGGGCCCAAGCCCGTTTGGTGCCGCTGAGCCCGAGGTCTGCTCCTCCGCGTCGTTCGGAGCCACCCACCAAGGTGGGCGCGAGCTGATCCGCTTGAGCCGCCCAGGCCTCAGCACCGATCCAACCCCGCGCCGACATTGATGGGCGCAGGGCCTCACCCACGGTGACGTGTTGACTCACGGTCGGGGCGGGGATGCAGAAGTTTCGTGCGAAGGGTTCTTTCAGAGCTACCAGTACGCCCTGCTTGCGATCCTGCGGAACACCGAAGTCGGCCGCGTTGACGACGAACCAGTGGAGCCCGTAGTGCAGGTGTGCGAGCTCATTCCGGATGAATGCGCGCACCTCCTCGAACGCCGGATCGTCGACCAGGCCTGGAACGTTCTCGATGAGGAGCGCTCGCGGCTGCATCGCGTGCATCAGATACACGGTGGCCTTGAGGAGCCCCAGCTCCAGCCCGCTGTCCGGACGTCTCTTGGTCGCGGAGGACTGCACGCGGGGCAGCCCGGCGGACAGCAGATCGACGTCGTAGCTCTCCTGGTGTTCGACCGGATCGAAATCCAGCAGATCCATTTCAAGCACGTTCCACGGAGGCCGGTTCCACCGCAGCGTCTCGCAGGCCTGCCGTTTGTGGTCCAGGAGCAGCACGGGGTCGAAGCCCGCGCGTTCAAGGCCCAGGGCGAGTCCCCCCGCTCCCGAGCACACGTCTACTGATACCAGCCTCTCCATAGAGCCCCCCCCGCAGGTATGTTCAATTGAAGGCAGACGTGTGACCAGGGGCGTCCGCCGGCGCCCTCGCCTGGCGCAGCGACCCCCACCTGCCCTCGGAACGGATGCCCTGGACGGCGTGCATGACTGCTTCCGCGACTTCGCTGGGGCTTTCGTGTTCCCAGTAGCGCAGTACGGTCCATCCGACCGCCTGCAGATGCTCGGTTGTCTCCCGGTCGCGCGCCACGTTCTTGTCGAGCTTCGCCCGCCACCACTCCGCGTTCGACTTCGGTTGCGTTGCGTGCCATGGACAGCCATGCCAGAAGCAGCCATCCATGAAGACGGCGATCTTGGCCTTTGGGAAGACAATGTCGATGGTGCGGCGAGGCATGCCGGGCACCGGCACATTGATGCGGTAGCGGAGTCCCGCCGAGTGCAGGAGCCGCCGTACCGCGACCTCGGGTGCCGTGTCACGGGAGCCCTGGCGGCTCATGCGAGCCGAAACGGCGGGTGAAGAGGGGACGGCGTCAGGCACGGTGCCATTCTGCCAGTGGCGGCAACATGTGGCACAACACACGTGTTGCCGATGATCGGTCCGCGTCTTCGGGGCTACACAAAAGCTCCAGGTTCCCGAAGCACACGCACAGAGCTCTGCTGGACCGCGGCGCCGTTCACCGGCCGCTCTCCCCACCCCGCAACGAAGACAGGACCAACCGCCCGTACCGCGTCGTCAGCACCGCCGCCGTCGCCGCCACCGACACCCCGAGGCCGACCAGAAGGTGGGCCAGGGAGTGGTCGTCCAGGACTGGAGGATGCCCAGGGCCGTGCCGAGGGGCAGGTCCAGGATGGTGAGGACGCCCAGGGCACCGCTGATCTGTTGGCTTTCCTGGGTCTGGACGAGGCGGCTGCAGTCGGCGGCCTCGGCGAGGATCTCGGTGAAGCGGGCGGGGAGCGGTGCTGGTTCTGGAAGGCGAGGAGGAGTTCGTTGGCGGGGCCGTGGGCGGTGAGGTGCCGGCGCCAGTAGCCGCTGCGGAAGAGCGCGATGTTGTGCTCCACGGTGGCGACGTGGCGGGCCAGACGTCGGGGGGAGGTGAACACGTCCGAGAGTTCGTCGGTGAGCTCGTCGACGTGGTCGTGCTGGAGGGAGCCCAGCAGCAGGGCGTCGAGGTGGACGGTGCGGCAGTGCAGCGCGCCGAACTCGAAGAAGTCGTCCTCGCCCGTGTCGGGCCGGTGGCCGAGGAAGGCGGCGCCCTGCCGCAGTACCAGGGCGCTCCAGTCCGCGGAGATCCGTATGGCGTTCTTGAGCTGCTCGGCGCCGGTTTCCGGGGCCAGGGGAAATCCGTGGAGGGCGGAGCGGGAGGCCAGTTGCCACCGCCGACGGCCCGCCTCAGTGTTCCGGCTGCCAGCCCACCTGGATCAGGGGGGTGCCTCTCCGGCGGGAGACGAAATAGCCCCGGCCCGGAGGCAGGGGCCGGGCCCGGACGTTGCCGAGGATCTCGCCCTCGGCGGAGTTGCCCGAGAGGACCACGCCCTGGGCGCCCAGTTCCTTGATGCGCTGCATGAACAGCTCGTAGGCGGCGCGGGAGGCGCCGGCGGAGTTGCGGGCGATGACGAAACAGAAGCCGAGGTCGCGGGCGAAGGGCAAGTGCTCGGTGAGGACGGCCAACGGGTTGCCGCTGGAGGTCGCGACCAGGTCGTAGTCGTCGACGATCACGAACGCCCTCGGACCGGACCACCAGCTGCGGTCGCGCAACTGCTGCGGAGTGACGTCCGGCGGCGGAGTGCGTCTCTCGAAGAGATCTCTGAGCTCTGCCACCTGCGTGTCCAAGGCGTTGGGCATGGTGGCGTACTGGGCCAGGTGCGAGTCCGGGACGCTGCCGAGCAGGGAGCGACGGTAGTCGGCGACGACGATACGCGCTTCGTCGGGCGTGTAGCGCTCGCAGATCTGCTTGACCAGCAGGCGCAGCAGTGAGGTCTTCCCCGACTCGCTCTCGCCGAGGACCAGGAAGAAAGGATCGGTCTCGAAGTCGACGAAGACGGGTTGCAGGGTGTTCTCTTCGATGCCGAAGGCGATGCCGTACTGCGGATGGGCGTTGCCCTTCGGTAGTTGGCCGACGGGCAGCTCGCGGGGGAGCAGCCGGACCGGTGGGGCCGCGGGGCCCTGCCAGGCCTGTGCGACGGCGCGGCTCATGGCGGCGGTGGCGTCGGGCGGCTCCCCCTCGGGGAGGATGCCGTCGATGCGGGGCACCGCCGCGATGAAGTGCAGTTTCTCCGGCGTCTGGCCGCGGCCGGGGACGTTCGCCGGGATGTTCGCGGCGACGGTGGCGGAGAACTCCGATTCCCTGGGGTCGCTGAGCCGCAGTTCGAGCCGGTGCAGCAGGTCCTTGAGCACTGGACGCACGTCCGCGATGCGGTTCGTGGTGAGGACGACGTGGATGCCGTAGCCGAGACCGCGCAAGGCGATGTCGGTGATGGTCTTCTCCATCATCTCGTAGTCCTGGAGGAAGCTTCGCCAGCCGTCGATGACGAGGAAGACGTCCCCCCACGGCTGGTCGGTGACCTCCCCGAGCGCCCGGCGACGCCGGTAGGTGGCCATGGAGTCAATGCCGTTGGCCCGGAAGTACTCTTCGCGCTGGGTGAGGATCGCGGAGACCTCCGCCACGGTCCGTCGAACCCGCTCGGGGTCGAGACGGGAGGCGATACCGCCCACGTGCGGAAGTTCCGCGACCGTGGACAGGGTGCCGCCGCCGAAGTCGAGCGCGTAGAACTGGACTTCCTGCGGAGTGTGGGTGAGGGCGAAGGACGCCACAAGAGTGCGTAGAAGGCTCGATTTGCCGGACTGAGAGCCGCCGATGATCAGCAAGTTGCCCGCGGCGCCGGAGAAGTCGTGCGTCAGGATCTCGCGCCGTTGTTCGAGCGGCTTGTCCACCAGGCCCAAGGGCACGACAAGTCGGGCCGTGTCCGAATTGCCGAGCTGTGTCAGGCCACGGCCCTCGAGGGCAGTCAGACCAGGAAGCAGTTCATCGAGTGTCGGTGCCTGGTCCAGCGGCGGTAGCCAGATCTGGTGGGCCGAGGGACCCTGGTTCTCCAGGCGGTTCAGGATGACGTCCATGGGCGAGTCGCCGTCAGCGGCGCGCGCGTCCGGCCCGACCCAGCCGGAAGCGTAGGCCGCCCGGAAGCCGACCATGTGATCCATGTCGAAGCGCAGGTATCCGGCGCCGGGCACCGAGGGCAGATGATAGGCGTCCGGTACGCCCAGTACGGCCCGCGATTCCTCGGCCGAGAAGGTGCGCAGACAGATGCGGTACGACAGGTAGGTTTCCAGGCCGCGCAGCCGCTCCGTCTCCAGGCGCTGGGAGGCCAGCAGCAGATGAATGCCCAGCGAACGGCCGATGCGGCCGATCAGGATGAGCACATCCAGGAAACCGGGCTCGGCAGCCAGCAGTTCCGCGAACTCGTCGATGACCAGGACCAGGGTTGGCAGCGGTACGAGCGGAGCGCCTGCCGCACGCGCTCGATCGTAATCGAGGAGGTTGGCGTAGTTGCCCGAGTCGCGCAGCAGTTCCTGGCGCCGGATGACCTCGCCGCGGATCGCGTCGACCATGCGGTCGGCAAGGGACAGCTCGTCGGCGAGGTTGGTGATGACCGCCGCCACATGCGGCAGGCGTGTCATCTCCGCGAAGGTGGCACCGCCCTTGAAGTCCACGAGGACGAAGTTCAGTGTTTCGGAGGAGTGCGTGACCGCCAGTCCGAGGACCAGGGTGCGCAGTAGCTCCGACTTGCCGGAACCGGTGGCACCGACGCACAGGCCGTGTGGACCCCAGCCCCCCAGCGAAGCTTCTTTGATGTCCAGAATGACAGGGGCACCGTTGATGTCGACGCCCACCGGGGTGGTAAGTCTCTGAGCCGAGGCCGCCGGAGTGGTGGTTTCTGGAGCCGGGGGTGCCGGTGCGGGAAACCTCGGAGCCGGGGATGCCGGGACGGGAGGTCCCGGAACTGGGGGTGCCGGGGTGGGAAATCTCGGAGTCGGGGGCGCCGAAGTGGTGGGTTTTGGAGCCGGGGGCGCCGATGCGGGAAATGTCGGAGCCGGGGATGCCGGGGCGGGAAGTCCTGGAACTGGGGGCGCCGGGACGGGAGGTCTCGAAGCCAGCCTCGGAAACCACGTGGCTGAAGGGGCGGAGACCCACTTCTCGGGGAGCGGCAGCAGGTCCAGCAGACGGGGAACGGAGTCGTCGCTGTCCTTGAAGGTGCTCAGCGGCTGGGCTCCCGGCCGCTGCCACGCCGCGGCCACCTTGCTCAGGAGCGCGTCGAGTTCCTCCCCCTCGTCACCGAAGGAGGCCTCCGGGGGCGTGGCCGTCTTCGCCGGGCTGCCGGTTCGGGCCAGCGTGGGGACGGCGAGCCGGACGTAGCGTCGTCCCCGTGTCAGTCCGAACCCCGGCTGCCCCGGCGGGATACCGCCGGCGAGGTCGCTGTCGATCCGCGACTCCCGCGGGTCGGCGAGGGCGAGTTCGATCCACGTACCGAGGTGCAGGAAGAGGTCCTGGGGCAGGTCCGTCCACCTGTCGGCGGAGACCACGAGGTGGATGCCGTAGTAGACCCCCTGCTGGGCGACGCGGAGCAACAGGCGGGACTCATCGGGGTAGCGTGCCGCGAAGTCCGGCCAGGAGTCGATGAGGAGGAACACCTCTCCGTTCGACTCGCCCTCCAGCGCTCCCCGCATCCGCTTCTGGCGGAAGACCTTCGGGGACCGGATGCGCAAGGCGTCACAGAGCCGCTCTCGTCGTTTCAGCGTGGCCATGATGCCGTCGACGAGGACGCGTACGTCGTCGCCGCCGGCGTAGTCGGCCACCATGCCCACATGCGGCAGGGCGTCCAGGCGCATCATCCCGTCCGGTTCGCCGTGCAGCCCGTAGATCTGCACCTCGTCCGGGGTGTGGGTCAGCGCCAGGGAACAGGCGAGGGTGCGCAGAACCGACGTCTTGCCGCTCCACCTGCTGCCCACGACGCCGATGTGCGGCGCGCCCCCCGACAGATCGAGTGTCAAGGTCTCCTGGAGGCCCTGCGCCGGGTCGTACATCCTCCCCAGGGGCACCCGGAGCTGTCCGTTCGGCGGCCAGTCGGGGGCGCACAGACCACGCTCGGGACTTGTCGCGAGCGCCGGCAGCAACTCGCCCAGGGGGAGGCTGTCGCCCACGAAGGGATCGTTCTCCGCACCAGGCCCCCGGTGCCACAACGCGGCTTTGGCGATAGGGATGTTGCCTTGCACGCCGGAGCGGAACTCGGTCGGTGTCTGCGGGGCCCCGCTCTCCCGGACGTGCCGCTCGATGTGCTGGAACAGCTCGTGCGCCGTGATCACACCGTCGTTGTCGATATCCGCCCGGCCGGTGCTCAGGCCATCGATGACCGCTTCGGTGAACACGGAGTGGAAGGCTCCCGAGCGGCTCTTCACCGTCTCGCCCTCGAAGGCGAACTCAAGGACGTCCGAGGCCGTCATGACGTACGTGCCCTTGCCGGCCGCCTGTGCCGACAGCTCACCGTCGTCAGGCGCGAAGGGCGCCATCCCTTGGATGTACGTCCCGCCGAAGCAGCAGTCGAGCAGGAGCACCTTGCGCCGGGCGCGGCAGCGGCTCATCTGCTCCTCGATGAACCGCGCGGAAATCGCGGTCGACTCGGGCAGGTCCCGCTTGGTGCGCAGCGTCGTGAAGAACAGACGTCCGTGCTTGTCCCTGATGCCGTGGCAGGACACATAGATCAGCAGTGTGTCGCTCGGCGAGAGATCCCGCAGCACCCGCTCGATGTGCTCCTCGATCTCCGCCTTCGACTCATTGATCAACGGGATGACCCGGTCGAAGTAGCCGATCGACTTGTCTTCCAGCAGCGCGCCCAGACGACGTGCGTCGGACGCGGGAGAGCGCAGGCGGCGCAGTCCGGAGTCGATGTAGTCGGTGGTGGCGATGAGCAGGGCGACGCGGCTCAAGGTGTCTCCACGTACCTACGATTGCTGGTCGCTGCCGGAACGCCGCTGAAGCCACGCCTCGATCAGGGCCTTCTGGTCACTGCCCGAAAGGCCCGTGACGATCAATGAGTCCTCGCCCTCGGTGAGTTCCACCCGCCGAGCCTGCGCCCGCTGCCGCCACTCGCTCACCAGGCTGACCATCGCGTTCAGTGCCGCCCGCGAGAACACCCCGGTGACGAGCAGAGCTCCGAGTGTCGTGGCCGCGCCGCTCTTGGCACCCGCGGGGACGGGTTCCCCCTCCGGTCGTGCGACGGATTCGGCCGCGTCGAGCAACAGCAGCTCCTCCTGCAGCTCACGGGTGAGTGTGTCCGTCTCTTCGGCATCACCGTCCGCCGCCTCGACGGCGACGACGATCTGCATGGGTCGCACGGAGTGGTTCCCCCTGTCATCCTCTGGCTCTGCGCCTCACACAGCGGACTCGTCCCGATGGCCAGGAGCGGCGATCGCGGCATGCCCCGGCACTCCGGAAAACATCAGACTGACACAGAAACACCCTTGCCAGCATCCCCGGTGACCACTTCGGTACGACAGCCGGTTTCTTGCGGACGTCCAGGACGTCTGTGAAGCAAGAGCGTGTCGTGTCCGGCTTTTTCAGCCAGGGGCGGCGGGTTCGGCGCCGTGCCGGAGCGTCATGGAGGCGGTCGCGACGGTGCCGTGGGCGTCGAGGGTGCCGATGCGGCGGGAGCGGGTGGGTTCGTCCGCGGCCGGTCGGCCGGGGAAGAGGGCGCAGTACTCGTCCAGGCGCCAGGACACGAACGCGCCGTCCCGGACTCCCTCGTCATGCCAGAGCGGGCCCGCCCGGAAGGGCGGGCCCGCTGTGCCGGGTCGGAAGGGCGATCAGGGCTTGCCCACCGGGTTCAGCACGATCTTCCCGGAGTCGTTCGCCGGGTTGCTCTCGTTCGGCATCGTGTACGAGAAGAACGCTCGGCCGGTGGCGTTCTTGATCTTCTTGTCGACGTGGAGGCCGAAGGTGAAGGTGTGGGAGGCGTCCTCCAGGATCGGCGTGTCGATGGAGCAGAGGTAGTCGCCCTCGGCGCCCTCCCAGCCCGGGCGGCAGCCCTCAGGGACCGCGGTGACCGTGGTACCCGGGGGGAGGTCGACCCAGAAGGAGATCGGTTCGCCGCCGGAGCGGAGCAGGGCCAGCCAGGCGGGGCCGTGGTTGGCGAAGCCGATGTCCACCGACACCGTGCTGCCCTCGCGGGCCCGCAGCCGCTCACCGGTCAGAGCGAGGTCGAAGGTGTTCGTCGTCGGGAAGTCCATCTCCGCGTAGCGGGTGTAATCGGCCGGGTCCGTGTCCGGCACGCGGACCAGCTCCAGCGCCGGCCCGTCCCCCGCCTTGTAGTCGCCCTCGGTCAGCAGCTCCCGCGCCTGCTCGGCGGGCACCGCGCTGAAGCTGTAGTACATCGAGTCGTACAGCGCGAAACCAGCCGTCTCGACCGGGAAGGACGCGCTCAGCCCGTATGCCGCCCCACCGGCGAACTCGCTGTCGAAGATGCAGATCGCCGTGGACCTCCCGAGCACATGGTCCGGGTCACGCGGGTCGTACCAGCAGTTGCTGAAGGTGCTGGGGAAGGACAGCCCCCGGCTGCCGGAGATCCGCAGCACGACGCCGTCACCGCCCAGCCCGCCGGCGTTGCGGAAGCCCAGCGGCGCCTGGAAGGTGTCGCCGGCCTGGAAGCCTTCGGGCTCGGTCAGCTGCTTCATCAGCAGCTCCGTGCCGCCCACCAGCACATCCACCGTGTGCCCGGTGAAGGCCAGCCCCTCGCCCTCGGCCGTGATCTCGATGGCGCCGAAGTCGCCCGCGGTGCTCTCGTCGGTCACGTCGAGGCGGATGCCGCCGAGGTTGTTGTAGTCCTGGCCCGCATAGACCTCGTAGCCGCTGCAGGTGGCGACGAGCCCGTCGACGGAGCACCCCCGCCCCCTGCCGAACTGGGAGAAGTCCACCGAGGCGACGCCGGCCAGGGAGCTCGCGTCCACGGTGACCGTGTACTCGCCGTTGTGGATCGGCCAGATGATGCCGTCCTTGTCCGGCACCGACTCGCCGGGCGCCTGGAGTCCCAGCTCGATCTGAGGCTCACTCCACTCACCGTCCTCCGGATGCAGCGAGAGGTTCACGCTGTCGGGGCCAGTGATCGAGACCGGTAGCGGTTCCTCCTGGGCATGGGCGGGACCGGCCAGCGCCGTGCCGACCAGCGCGGCCAGCACAAACGCGGAGGTGGTACGCCGCACGGCGGCGAGAGGCGTCATGAAATCCCCATAACTTAGGTGTCATGCGCACCGGATCGGTGACGCATACTCATGACTCACGGCCTCCCCGGAAGGTTGCCCACCATGTCCAGGGCGCCGAACAGGAAGCGGTTGCCGGGACGTTCGTCGCGGCTGCGCATGCCTCAGCGGTGTGTGAGGCGGCCGATCTCGGTAAGCACTGTCTCCACGTGGGGGCGTACCTGTGCTGTCAGCTCCTGGCTCCAGCTCTCCTCGGAGTAACGGCAGTTGAGGTACAGCTCCCGGGCGTGTTCCAGCACGGGGCGCTGTTCCGGGGGGAGTTGGGCGAGTGCCCAGTCGGCGGCGTGGTCCTTCGACCTGATCTCGCCGGTGGCGAGCGTCGTCCAGATACGTGCCAGGGTCAGTACGACGTTGCGGGTGTCGCCGTCCAGGTCGTCGAGCAGGTCGGGGATGCCCGCCGTGCTCGACCGGATCAGGTCGGCGGGCGGGACGTGGTCCAGCACCTCGGCCGGGGGCGGGCCGGTGAGGGGGCGGTTGCCGGACAGCACCATCGTGATCAGGAGTGCCAGGTCCGGCATCGGTTCCGGCTGCGGGGGCCCGCTCGCCTCGAACCGGTCGCGCAGCCACTCGCCGTAGAGGAAGTCGCCGGTCGGTGGGAACCGCCACGGGCGGACGTCGGACTGGACGGTGACCGTGAGCTCGACCGGGCGGGCCTCGCCCGCGGAACCGGAACCGGAACCGGAGATGCCCAGCAGCCCGTCGAGGAGTGCCCGCCGTTCCCGGTCGTCCATGCGCCGCCGGGAGACGACCAGGATGTCCACGTCGCTGGCCGGTTTGAGGCCGCCGAGCACGGAGGAGCCATGGAGGTAGGTTCCGATGGCGGTGTGCCCCAGCACGTCGTCGACCAGCCCTGTGATCTCCTGAATCCGGTCCATCGCAGCAGCATGCCCGCCGGCTCATGCGGGCGCACCCTCATTTCCGGGGCGGCGGGTACCGGTGGCGCCGAGCCCTTCCGCCGCCCTCCGGCCGGTCGGCGGAGGACAGCTGGGGGTGAACCGCCGGAGGTGAACCGCTCCTGGGGCAAGGTCGGTATGTCCTTGCCCCAGGGAGCTTCAGGGTTCCCTCAGCAGCAGCGGCCCTGCGGGTTCGCCTCGCGGTGGCGGGTGAGGTGGCGTTCGTAGTCGCGCCGGGTCGGCACCGGTTCGCCGGGATGCCGCTCCTCGTGTCGTCGGCAGTAGCGTTCGTAGTCCGCCGTGCCCGAGATCTCCCTCAGGTACCAGCGGACACCCCGCAGCAGCCGGGTCAGCGGGCCGAGGAGCGCTGCCGCTCTGCTGTGCGCTCTCATTCCCGATCGGCCTGCCCCGTGGACGCACCGGCCAGCACCTTGGAGCGGGCCGCGGGGACGATGATCGTGGACTCCACGTACGGGGTCTCCGTCGTCGGCAGCGGCTGCGGGGACCGTACGGCCCGGACGCAGATCAGGGCCGCGTGGCCGATCACGAGCGCGACCAGCACGAGGAAGATGATCATGGTGACGCCGTTCACCGTGGAGTTGAGCATCACCGTCTCCATGTCGTCGAGCGACTTCGCCGGGGCGAGGATCTTCCCGTCGTCGAGCGCGTCCGCGTACAACTGACGCTGGGCGAAGAAGCCGATCTTCGGGTTGCTGTGGAAGATCTTCTGCCAGCCGGCGGTGAACGTGACGGCCACGTCCCAGGCCAGCGGGATGCCCGTGACCCACGCCCAGCGCAGTCTCCCGGACTTGATGAGCAGGGTCGTGCACACGGTCAGCGCGATGGCCGCGAGCAGCTGGTTGGCGATGCCGAACAGCGGGAAGAGCTGGTTGATCCCGCCGAGCGGGTCCGTGGCGCCGACGTAGAGGAAGTAGCCCCACAGGCCGACGATGACGGCGCTGGTGATCCAGATGCCCGGCTTCCAGGTGACCCGGCCGATCGGCTTCCAGATGTTGCCGAGCATGTCCTGGAGCATGAAGCGGCCGACCCGGGTGCCGGCGTCCACCGTGGTGAGGATGAACAACGCCTCGAACATGATGGCGAAGTGGTACCAGAACGCCTTCATGGCGTGCCCACCGAACACCCCGGAGAAGATCTCCGCCATGCCGAAGGCGAGGGTCGGCGCACCGCCGGTACGGGCGATCAGACTCTGTTCCTCGACCGAGCGGGCGGCCGCCGCCAGGTCCTCCGGGCTGATGGTGAAGCCGAGGTTCGCCACCGCCTGGGAGGCGCTCTCCACCGTGGTGCCGAGCAGACCGGCCGGGGCGTTCATCGCGTAGTACAGGCCGGGGTCGAGTATGGACGCCGCGATGAGCGCCATCACGGCGACGAACGACTCCATGAGCATCGCGCCGTAGCCGATCAGCCGGACCTGCGATTCCTTCTGGATGAGCTTGGGGGTGGTGCCGGACGACACGAGGGCGTGGAAGCCGGACAGGGCGCCGCAGGCGATCGTGATGAACAGGAACGGGAACAGCGATCCCGCGAAGACCGGCCCGGCGCCCGAGGAGGCGAACGGGGTCACGGCGTCGTTCTTCAGCATGGGCGCGGTGACCACGACGCCGACCGCGAGCAGCACGATCGTGCCGATCTTCATGAAGGTCGACAGGTAGTCGCGCGGGGCCAGCAGCATCCACACCGGCAGCACCGAGGCGACGAAGCCGTAGCCGACGAGGCAGAGGACCAGGGTGGTCGGCGACCAGGTGAACGTCTCCGCCCAGGAGGAGTTGTCGACCCAGCCGCCGCCCACGATCGCGAACAGCAGGAGGACGACGCCGATGAGGCTGGTCTCGAGGACCCGGCCGGGCCGCAGGTAGCGCATGTAGAAGCCCATGAACAGGGCGATGGGGATCGTCATGGCCACCGAGAAGGTGCCCCAGGGCGATGCCGCGAGCGCGTTGACGACGACCAGGGCCAGTACGGCCAGCAGGATGATCATGATGGCCAGGACGGCGATCAGCGCCGCGGCGCCGCCCACCCGGCCGATCTCGTCGCGGGCCATCTGGCCGAGGGTCTTCCCGTCCCGCCGCATGGAGAGGAAGAGCACGATCATGTCCTGGACGGCTCCGGCGAAGATCACGCCGACGACGATCCAGAGGGTGCCCGGAAGGTAGCCCATCTGCGCCGCCAGGACGGGTCCGACGAGCGGTCCGGCGCCCGCGATGGCGGCGAAGTGATGGCCGAACAGGACGCGCCGGTCGGTGGGCTGGTAGTCGATGCCGTCGTCGTGGCGCTCGGCGGGTGTGGCGCGGCTGTCGTCGACCTTCAGGACACGGCGGGCGATGAAGCGCGAGTAGAAGCGGTAGGCGATCGCGTACGAGCCGAGCGCTGCCGCGACCAGCCAGATGGCGGAGATCTCCTCGCCCCTGGACAGAGCGACCATGCCCCAGGAGACGGCGCCGACCAGGGCGACGGCCGTCCAGATCAGGATCGTTTTCGGAGTGGGTCTCGCCCTGCGGGCCTCGTTGACGGACACAGTTGCTCCAGATGTTCGGGGACGACTCTTGTGCATCTCGGGAGTGAGGGGTGGGGACACGCAGTGGAGTTGACGTAGCCTGCCCACCGGTTGGCTGGAAATGCTCACGAGTTGATGACGGATCGCCTTCGGTTTTGTCGTCGGCCGGACCGTCCCCGGACATCCTTGGACATGTCTCTTTCCGCCTCGGGGATCGGGCCGGGCCGGATCCGCGCGGCCGATGTGGTCGATGCCCGAACTGAGGGTGAGTACGTGCGTGTGCCGGGCCTTCAGGCGGCTCCGGCGGGGTTGTGAACCGTCGTTCCGTGGCAGTCCCCGTACGTCCGCCCCGACCCGCACCAGCAGGCCGCCCCCCGCTGCGGCGGCCAGGCCGTCGCCCGCCCCCGGGCCGCCAGCGTCGTCGCGTACTGCGGCAGCAGCGTCGCGTCGGACGGGGACGCGCCCTCCGAGGCCGCGAAGGCCTCGTAGGAGGGGACCGTGCCGGTGACGATGCCCAGGTTGGGGGTGCCGGAGGAGGCCAGCTCGCGCAGGGACGTCTCTATCGTCGCCAGGTGGGTCTCGTGGGAGGGGTACTCCGCGGCCAGGTCGGCGTAGGCCGTGAGGAGTTCGGTCAGTTCCGCCGCCGGCCAGTGGAGGACCGCCACCGGGAAGGGACGGGAGAGGGCCGCGCGGTAGGCGCCCAGTTCGACGCGGAGGCGGGTGAGCTCCGCTTCCAGCTCCGCGGGGTTCTCCGAGCCCAGGGACCAGAGCCGTTTCGGGTCGTGGAGTTCGTCCAGGGAGACGCGGGGGACCGGGGAGGTGTGGAGGGTGTCGGCCAGCATGTCCCAGTCGTCGTGGGCGGCGCCCAGCAGGCGGCGTACGCGGTGGCGGCCGAAGAGGAGGGGGTGGTGGGTGACGTCCGGGGGTTCCGCGGTGTCCGTCAGCAGCAGCTCCACGCCCTGCGTGAACGTCTCGTGGGCTGCCTCGAGTTCGTCGTGGGACTCCAGGGACTCCGCGACGATCACCCAGGGGGCCGGGTCACGGGGGGACGCGGAACGGATGCCCTCGATGATCGCTCTCGCCTCCGCCTCGTGGTCGTACTCCCAGAGGTTGGAGGCCTTGAGGGCGCGGACCAGGTGGGGGTTCTCCAGGGCGGTGGGGGAGGACAGCAGGCGGTCGTAGAGGGTGGTCGCGGCGGGGCGGTCGCCGGAGAGTTCCAGGTGGGCGGCGGCCTGGAGGAGGAGGGCCTCGGCGTCCTCGGGATACAGACCGGCGGTCCGCTGCAGACGGGCCGCCTCGGCGGCGTGGTCGACGTTTTCGGCGGGCGTGTCGGGGCGCATGGGGGACACCGTACTGCCGGGGGGTGGCATGCGTGAGGCGGGTGCGGGACAGGTGGCCCGGGGCGGGCCGTGTTGTATCCGGTGAGTCCAGCACGTGAACGGGGTGTTGCGGAGTGGACGTGGACCTTGGAGGATCGGCCGGCCCTCCGATGACTGCGTCCGCCGCACTCAGGTCGCCTTCATCGGCCGGGCAGCCCGCGATCGAGGGAGATGGGGATCATGAAGCTGCTACGAGTCGGTGCGGTGGGGGCGGAGCGGCCCGCGCTGCTGGACGGGGGCGGGGTCCTGCGGGATCTGTCGGGGCTGGTCGCGGACATCGACGGTGGGCTGCTCGCCGACGACGCGGCGCTCGGGCGGATCCGGGAGGCCGCCGAGGCCGGGGAACTGCCCGTGCTGGATGCGGACGGGGTGCGGATCGGGGCGCCGCTCGCCCGGATCGGCAAGGTCGTGTGCATCGGGCTGAACTACCACGACCACGCCCGCGAGACCGGTGCCGAGCCGCCCGCCGAGCCGGTGATCTTCTTCAAGGCGGCGGACACGGTGGTCGGGCCGTACGACACCGTGCTCGTGCCGCGCGGGTCCACCAGGACCGACTGGGAGGTGGAGCTGGCGGTCGTCATCGGGCGTACGGCCCGGTACCTGGAGTCGCGGGAGGAGGCGCTCGCGCACGTCGCCGGGTACGCGGTGGCGCACGACGTCTCCGAGCGGGAGTTCCAGATCGAGCGGGGCGGGACCTGGGACAAGGGGAAGAACTGCGAGACGTTCAACCCGCTCGGTCCCTGGCTGGTGACGGCCGACGAGGTGCCGGACCCGCAGGCGCTGCCGCTGAAGCTGTGGGTCAACGGGGAGCTGAAGCAGGACGGGACGACCGCGGAGCAGATCTTTCCGGTGGCGGAAGTCGTGCGGTACGTCAGCCAGTTCATGACCCTGTACCCCGGTGACGTCATCAACACCGGTACGCCGGCGGGTGTCGCGCTCGGGCAGCCCGAGCCGAAGCCGTATCTGAGGGCGGGGGATGTGGTCGAGCTGGAGATCGAGGGGCTGGGGCGGCAGCGGCAGGAGCTGAAGCAGGCCTGATCGGGACTGCTTCTTCGGTTCCATCAGCCCGATCAGCCCGATCAGCCCAAGGTGATCCTGGCGGCCACCGGGAGGTGGTCGCTGGTGGTGGCGGGCAGTGTGCGGATGTGGGTGACGGATGCCGAGCGGGCCATGACCTGGTCGATCCGGGCCAGGGGGAAGGTAGTGGGGAAGCTGAAGGCGAGGCCTCGTTCCGCCACGTTCATCTGTGAGGTCAGCGGGGCCAGGCCGCGGTCGTCGACCGTGCTGTTGAGGTCGCCCAGCAGCAGCACCGTTTTCAGCTTCTCGGCGGCGATGGCCCGGCCCAGCAGGCCGGCGCTCTCGTCGCGCCGGGCGGATGCGAGGCCGCTCGCCCGGACGCGGACCGAGGGCAGGTGCGCGACGTACGCCGCGATCTCGCCGTGCGGCGTGTGGACCACGGTCCGCAGACCGCGACTCCAGTCCTCAGTGATTCCCCGGGGTTTGATGTCCAGCAGCCGGGTGTCGGTCAGCGGATGCTTCGACCAGAGTCCGACGGTGCCCCGGACCTCGTGGTACGGGTACTCCGGGGCGAGGGTCCTCTCGTAGACCGACAGGGCCGGGGGCACCAGCTCCTGAAGCGCGATGAGATCGGGTTCGGCGTCGGCCAGGGCGCGGGCCGTGCCCGCCGGGTCGGGGTTCTCGTCGCTGACGTTGTGCTGCACCACCAGCAGGTCGTGAGCGCCGGGCTCCGTCGCGGGCAGGAGCAGTCCACCGAAGAGGTACGTCCAGGCCGCCACCGGCAGGAGCAGGGCCACCAGCGCGACGGCCGAACGGCGCAGCAACGCCAGGCCGAGCAGCACCACGACCACCAGGCCGAGCCACGGCAGGAACGCTTCCAGCAAACTGCCCAGGCGGCCCACGGAGTTGGGCACGGCCCGGTGGAAGGCCAGCAGCCCGGCCGTCAGCACCGCGAGCGCGGCGAGCACCCGCCCCCGCGTCCACCGGGGCGCCGCCGCCTCCACCGTCGGCGTCGTACCGCTGTCCGCCCGCGCCTGTTCCACCATGGCTCCCCGCCCTCCGTCCCCTTGACCTCACCTCCCAAGACGATCTCCCAGGCGAATCAGTTTCCGGAGGTCACCCCAGCAGGGAGGCCAGCCTGCGCCACTCCTGCCTCGGCAGGGCGTCACGCGGGCCGTCGGTGATCACCTGGAGTGCCACGTGGTCCGCGCCCGCCGCGCGGAACGCCTCGACGTGCTCGCGGACGCGGGAGTCCTCGCCCCAGGCGAACAGCGCGTCGATCAGGTGGTCGCTGCCGCCGCCGGTGACGTCGGACTCGGTGAAACCAAGGCGCAGGAAGTTGTTGGTGTAGTTGGGCAGTTCGAGGTAGGGGGCGAGGTAGGCGCGGGCCGCCGTGCGGGCGCGGGTCGGGTCGGTCTCCAGGACGACCTTGAACTCCGGGGCCAGCAGGGCGGCTTCGCCCAGCACCTCGCGGGCCTGCGCGGTGTGCTCCGGCGTGCCCAGGTACGGGATCGCGCCGGCCGCCCGGTCCCGGGACAGCTCCAGCATCTTCGGGCCGAGGGCGGCGAGCACCCGGCGCCCGGCGGGTACGCCGCCCTTGCCGGACCGGTCGAGCTCGTCGAGCCGGTCCAGGAAGCCGACCATCGTCGAGTACGGCTTGCGGTACTGCTCCACGCGCGGGCCGTGGCTCACTCCGAGGCCCAGGACGAAGCGGCCGGGGTGGGCGGCCTCCAGATCGGTGAACTCTGCCGCGGTGTCGACGGGGTCCTGCTGCCAGACGCTCTGGATGCTGGTGGCGACGGTGATCCGCCGGGTCGCCTCGATCAGCGGGGCGGCGTTGCGGGCGGTGCTGTTGCCGCCCAGCCAGACGGCCCCGTATCCCAGTTCCTCCAACTCTGCTGCGGCCTCGGCGAGTTCGGTGCGCCGGGCCGCGTCCTCCGAGCGGAGTCCGATGCTCCAGATGCCGTAGCGGCCGACGGTCTCCTGCAAAGGGCGCTGCAAAGGGCTTGCGGTGTCGCTCATCGGTTCCGATCCCTCCGGACGGGGTGGGTGCTGTGCCCTGATCGTCACGCGTACAGCACACCCCAACCGGAGGGCGTCCCGGGATAATCCCCGGCTTCCCCCGACAGCACTAACGCTGCTGTTCCAGGAACCGCTCCAGCGCCTCCACCACCATCCGGTGGTCCTCCAGCTGAGGCAGCCCGGACACCGTCACCGCGCCGATCACGCCCGCGCCCTCGACGTTGATCGGGAACGAGCCGCCGTGGGCCGCGTAGAGGTCCGGGTCCAGGCGGGAGGAGGCCTCGAAGGTGGTGCCCTTGGCGCGGAAGCGGGCGCCGACCAGGTAGGAGGCGCAGCCGTAGCGCTCCACCACCCGGCGTTTGCGGGTGATCCAGGCGTCGTTGTCGGGGGTGGAGCCGGGCAGGGCCGCGTGGAAGAGCTGCTGACCGGCACGGTGGATGTCGATGGCGACCGGGGCCCGGCGCTCGCGTGCCAGGTCGACCAGCAGGGAGCCCAGGGTCCAGGCGTCGTCGAGGGTGAAGTGGGGGAGGACCAGGCGGCGTTCCTGGGCCTCCAGTTCCTCGATGCTCGGGGTGGTCCGGGTGCTCTGGGTGGGCTGGGTGGGCTGAGTGGTCTGCGTGTCGTTGCTCGTCACAGCCGCACCGCCACGCCGTCGCGGGCCGAGCGGCGGGCCGCCTCCAGGACGTCGAGTGCGGCGGCTGCCTCGTGGGCGGTCACCGGGTTCGTGGCGCCCTCGCGCAGGGCGGCGGCGACGGCGGCGTAGTACGCCGGGTAGTCGCCGGGCAGGGTCGGTACGGGGCGGCCGCCGCCGGTCAGCGGGGACTCCCCGGAGCCCAGGTGGCCCCACAGCGACTCGTCCTCCGTGCCCCAGCCGTCTGTCGCGCCCGGGTGCTCTCCCTCCCGCAGTGCCGCCTCCTGCGGGTCCAGGCCGTACTTCACGTAGCCCGCCTGCGAGCCCAGCACCCGGAAGCGCGGGCCGAGTTGGGCGGCCGTGGCGGAGACGTGGAGGTGGGAGCGGACGCCGTTCGCGTGGGTGATCGCGATGAACGTGTCGTCGTCGGCCTCGGCGCCCGCGCGGCGGATCACCGACTCGGCGTACACCTGGGTGGCCGGGCCGAACAGGACCAGGGCCTGGTCGACCACGTGGCTGCCGAGGTCGTACAGCAGCCCTCCGATCTCCGCCGGGTCGCCGGACTCCCGCCAGCCGCCCTTCGGCTTCGGCCGCCAGCGCTCGAAGCGGGACTCGAACCGCCACACGTCACCCAGCTCGCCCTCGGCGAGCAGCTTGCGGAGAGTCAGGAAGTCGTTGTCCCAGCGGCGGTTCTGGAAGACGGACAGGAGCAGGCCGCGCTCCTCGGCCAGGGCCGCGAGGTCCCGCGCCTCGGCCGCCGTACCGGCGACCGGCTTGTCCACGACCACCGGCAGGCCCGCCTTCAGGGCGGTGGTGGCGAGCGGGACGTGGGTCTTGTTCGGGGAGGCGACGACGATCAGGTCCAGCTCGCCGGCGCGGGCGAACAGTTCGTCGGGGGTGGCGACGGTGCGGACGTCCGGGAACTGCGCCCGGGCCTGTTCCTGACGCTGCGGGTTGGAGGTGACGACCGTGTCGAGGGTCAGGCCCTCGGTCGCGGCGATCAGCGGGGCGTGGAAGACGGAGCCGGCGAGGCCGTAGCCGACGAGGCCCACGCGGAGGGGGGTGCCAGTCATGGTCCTACTTTCGCAACGCTGTTGCCGAAGTGCAAGCGTGGGGTCAGTATGGGGGCGTGAGCAGCAGGAGGAGTGGGACGGGCGGCGTGACGGTCTCGGGGACGGCGGGGCGGCGGGCGCACGCCGGGGTGAACCTGCCCGCCCTGCGCAGCCACAACGCCGCGCTGGTGCTCGACCTGCTGCGCGGGGCGGGCGCGGAGGGGATCAGCCGGCTGGAGCTCGCCGAGCGGACCGGGCTCACCCCGCAGGCGGTCAGCAAGATCACCGCACGGTTGCGGGAGCGGGGGCTGGTCGCGGAGGCGGGGCGGCAGGCGTCCACCGGGGGCAAGCCGCGCACGGTGCTGCGGCTGGTGCCGGATGCGGGGCACGCGGTAGGGGTGCACGTCGACCGGGACGAGGCACGGGCGGTGGTCGTCGACCTGGACGGCGCCGTGGTCGGTGAGCGGCGCCGACCGCTGGACCTGGGGGCGGGGGCGGACGCCGTCGTGGAGGCGGTGGCGCGGGAGGCCGAGGAGCTGGTGGGGGAGGTGCTCGGGGGGTGCCCTCCCGGGTCCGCGGAGTCCCTGGCCGGGGTCGGGGTGGCGCTGCCCGGGCCGCTCGATCACCGGAGTGGTGTGTTGCACCGGGTGACCGGGTTTCCCGAGTGGGACGGGTTCCCGCTGCGGGACGCGCTCACGCGGCGGCTCGGTGTGCCCGTCGTGGTCGACAAGGACACCAACGCCGCCGCGCTGGGGCTGGCGGTCGCGGGGGAGGGCGGGTCGTTCGCGTATCTCCACCTGGGTACGGGGTTGGGGGCCGGGCTCGTGATCGGGGGGAGCGTGCACCGGGGAGTGCGGACGGGGGCCGGGGAGTTCGGACACCAGGTGATCCAGCTGGACGGCCCGGTGTGCGGGTGCGGGAACCGGGGGTGCGTCGAGGCGCTGTGTCTGGCGGCCGTGGAGCGGGGGGAGCCGGCGGAGGCGGCGCGGGTGCTGGGGGCCGCGGCCGCGAACCTCGTGGGGTTGCTGGACATCGAGCTGGTGCTGCTCGGTGGGCGGACCGTGGCTGCCGCGCCCGAGGTGTTCGTGAGCGGAGTGAGCGCGGTGGTCGCCGCACGGGCCCGGCGGGAGGGGATGCCGGACGGGGCGGTCCCGGTCCGGGTCGCGCCGGGTGGGGAGCGGGGGGTCGCGGAAGGGGCGGCGCAACTGGTTCTCGCGCCGATGTTCGGGCGGGGAGACGGGTGACGGTTGCGCGGGGGTGCGCTGGGCGCCTCGGTCAGGTGCACAACCCGAAGCGGGCCGAGTGGGGCAGGCCTCCACCCACGGTCCGGCACCGGGAGCCTGCGAAGCGTGCGTCACGTCGTTCCGCCTGCCGGTGTGGGTGCTCCACCGGCTGACAAGCCCCGATGGACCGCTGATCTTCATGATCATGTCGCCGGGGCCGAGGCGTTTCCGGGCCCGGCCGCCTTGCCGCGCGAGATCCTGGCGGCGGGGCGTGTGACACGTTTGGGGCATGACGACGACACCGGACGGGCTGCCCGTCTACCGGGTGCTGGCTGGTCCTGACGACGCGGCGTTCTGCCACCGTGTGAGCGAGGCGCTGGCGATGGGGTACCGGCTGCACGAAGGGCCGTCGGTCACGTCCGACGGGGAACGGGTGATCGTCGCGCAGGCGGTCGTCTGGTCCGGGTATCGGGAGACCGGGAACTGGGCCTGCGGCTGTTTCGCCGGCTTCGGCACCTGTCAGGTCACGTCAGGCCACATAGCGGTTCGTATGCCATATTGCGGACATGGTCCGACGAGAGGCAGACGAAGGGCACGGCATGAGGTTCGCAGTCATCGGCGGTACCGGGCTGATCGGGTCGCAGGTCGTCAGGAAGCTGAACGCCGCCGGGCACGAGGCGGTGCCGCACTCGCACTCCACCGGGGTCGACGTCATCAGCGGCCAGGGGCTGGACGAGGCGGTGGCGGGAGCCGAGGTCGTCGTCAACCTGACGAACTCCCCGACCTTCGACGAAGCCTCCGCGGCCTTCTTCCGGACCTCGATGGACAACCTTCTGGCCGCGGCACAGAGGGGCGGCGTCAGCCACTTCGTCATCCTCTCGATCGTCGGCGCGGACCAGGTGCCGGAGCTGGACTACTACCGGGCCAAGGTGCTCCAGGAGCGCATCCTCGCGGCCGGGCCGATCCCCTACTCGATCGTCCGGGCGACGCAGTTCATGGAGTTCATGGACGCCGTCATGTCCTGGACCGCCGACGGCGACACCGTCCGGCTGCCCGCCACGCCGATCCAGCCGATCGCCTCCAAGGACGTGGCCGACGCGGTGGCGGAGGTCGCCGCGGGCGCCCCGCTGAACGGCGTCCGCAACATCGCCGGCCCCGAGGTCTTCTCCCTGGACGAGCTGGGCCGGATGACCCTGTCCCGCAAGGGCGACAAGCGTACGGTCGTCACCGACCCCACCGCCGGCATGTTCGCCGTCGTCAAGGGGGACGTCCTCACCGACCGGCACGCCCACCTCGCCCCCACCCGCTACACCGACTGGCTCTCCTGACCCGCCCGCTCCAGCGGGCCTACTTCGTTCCGGCCCGGGCCAGAACCGCCGTGACGAACACCCCGGCCGCAAGTCCGCCGATCAGCCACGGCGCGCTGGGGTGCCCGCCGTTGAGGCGGTAGCCGACGTAGCTGAAGGCCACGACGAAGAAGAGGACGGTGACTCCCCAGTACTGCCGCTTCAGCATCTGTCTCCCCCTGGCTCCCGGGACCTCGGCTTGCGGCGCAGCGTACCCGCAACGCTCCCGCCGGACCGTTTCGGCAAGATCCGGGCACTGGTTAGGCTGGGGTTCACGCACGTCCGCGTACGGCAGGAACGGCAGGAGACTCACACATGCCAGACCGCAAGCCCATCGAGTCGTGGCTCACCGACATGGACGGTGTCCTGATCCACGAGGGTGTTCCCATTCCCGGTGCCGACGCCTTCCTGAAGAAGCTGCGGGAGTCCGGCCGGCCGTTCCTGGTACTCACCAACAACTCGATCTACACCCCGCGCGACCTGCACGCCCGGCTGGAGCGCATGGGCCTGGACGTGCCGGAGGAGAACATCTGGACCTCCGCCCTGGCCACGGCGCAGTTCCTCGACGACCAGCGGCCCGGCGGCACCGCCTACGTCATCGGCGAGGCCGGCCTGACCACCGCGCTGCACGACATCGGCTACGTCCTGACCGACCACGACCCCGACTTCGTGATCCTCGGGGAGACCCGGACGTACTCCTTCGAGGCCATGACGAAGGCCGTGCGCCTGATCAACGACGGCGCCCGGTTCATCGCCACCAACCCGGACAACGTGGGCCCCTCCGCCGAGGGCGCCCTGCCCGCCACCGGCTCGATCGCGGCCCTGATCACCGCGGCGACCCGCAAGAAGCCGTACTTCGTCGGCAAGCCCAACCCGCTGATGATGCGCGCCGGGCTGAACGCGCTCGGCGCCCACTCGGAGACCTCCGCCATGATCGGCGACCGCATGGACACCGACGTGCTCGCGGGCCTGGAGGCCGGGATGCGGACGTTCCTGGTCATGACCGGTGTCACCCAGCCGGAGGACGTCGACCGCTTCCCGTTCCGGCCGTCCCGCGTCGTCGACTCGATCGCGGATCTCGTCGAGCAGGTCTGAGACACGCATTCCCCCGTTCGGAGCAGTGCGGGGCCGCAGCGGATGCGGGACCGGGCCGTCGGGCGTCTCCTGGAAGGCGGAGGTGTCACGATGGGTCCAGTACGTCTCACTCTTTGTGCGGGACTTCTGGTGGGGGCCCTCCTGGTTCCCGCGGCCGGGGCCGCGGAAGGGCACGCCGAGATCCCTGACCGCGTCCCCGCTGCCGCGGAGGCCCCCGCCGCCCCCGCCGGTCCCGGTACCGCGCACGCGGTGACCGGGCTGGTCCTCGCGGGCGCCGCCGCGGCGGCCGTCGCCCACCGGAGCCGCAGGACGGACGACCGGACGGACGACCGAGGACGTGATCACCATGCCCGGCCCTGACCTCGGCTCGGACCCTTGCTCCGGCTCCGGCTCCTGCTTCGACTCCGACCGTGCCTCCTCCCGCAGTACCGGCCGTCTCCTCGTCGGCCTGGCCTGGGTCGTGCTGCTGCTCGGGGTGTGGCTGTGGGGGCAGGGCCTGGGCGACGTACGGCAGCCGCCGGCCGCGCCGGTCGTCACCGGGGACATGGCCGCGGCCGGACGGCCCGCTGGAACCGGCCCCTGAGCCCCCGGCGGGAACCGGTCTCTGGGCTCCTGGCGGGAATCGGTCTCTGGGCCCCCGGCCGGAACCGTCCCCTGAGCCCCGCCGTAACAGGTCCCCGACAGGCACCGGCGGAGTGCGTGAGGGCGGCGTCACCCGTGTGTCAGCATGGGGCGTGGCCGAACACACCAGGGGGGAAGGCATGTACGGCAGGAAAGGGGCTCTCTCGCGCGTCTCTTCGGCGGGGATCCGGGCGTCCGCGGTGGTGCTGGGGGCGGCGCTGCTGGCCGCCGGGTGTTCCTCGGGAGGCGACGACGGCAAGGACGACGACGCCTCCATCACCCAACAGCCCAAGGACACCGACCCGTTCTGGGTCAACCCGGACAGCAAGGCGGCCCAGCAGGTCGCCGCGTACGTCAAGGCCGGGAAGAAGGCCGACGCCGAGCAGATCCGGAAGATCGCCGAGCAGCCGACCGGCCAGTGGATCGGGCCGGAGAACCCCGAGGAGGAGGCCCGCGGGTTCACCGAGGCCGCCGACAGGGCGGGCCGCACCGCGCTGCTCGTCCTCTACAACGTCCCGCACCGCGACTGCGGCCAGTACTCGCAGGGCGGCGCCGGTGACGGCGACGCCTACCGGGCCTGGGTGGACGGCGTGGCCAAGGGCATCGGGGACCGGGCGGCCACGGTGATCCTGGAGCCGGACGCCGTACTGCACCTGGTGGACGGCTGCACCCCGGAGGAGTTCCAGGGCGAGCGCTACGACCTGCTCAAGGGCGCGATCGAACGGCTCAAGTCCCTGAAGAACACCAAGGTCTACCTGGACGCCGGCAACGCGGGCTGGGGCCATCCCGACCAGATCTTCGAGCCGTTGCGACGGGCGGGCGTGGAACAGGCCGACGGCTTCGCGGTCAACGTCTCCAACTTCTACTCCACCGAGGACTCCCTCGCCTACGGCAAGCAGCTGTCCGCCAAGATCGGCGGCAAGCACTTCGTCGTCGACACCAGCCGCAACGGCAACGGCCCCTACACCGAAGGCGATCCGGGCGAGCGCTGGTGCAACCCGCCCGGCCGGGCGCTCGGCGAGACACCGTCGACCAGGACCGCCGACCCCCTCGTCGACGCCTACCTGTGGGTCAAGCGGCCCGGCGAGTCCGACGGCACCTGCAAGGGCGGCCCCAAGGCGGGCGACTGGTGGGCCGAGTACGCGCTTGAGCTGGCGAAAACCAGCAAGTAGCAAGATGCGGAAGCGACTTGGGGGCGCCCCCCTTCAAGGAGGGCGCCCCCAAAGACGCAAAAGGACGTCAAAAGGACGTCAGACTACGGCACCTTCACCCACTGTGCCTCGCTCGGCGTCCCCTGGTCGTCGTCCACGAACAGCATGTACCACCCCGACGGCACCAGGTTCCGGTTCTTCGGCACCGTCACCGTGATCTTGTCGCCGGACGTGGTGTAGTCCAGCCCGATCGAGCGCTGGTCGACGTCCGTCACGTGCGTCGAGGCGCTCGGGCGCATCAGCCGGACCTTCTTGACCGTGCCGGCGTGCTGCGAGGTGAACGTCCCGGAGGCGCCCCGGGCGATGGTCTGCGGGCCGCCCGACAGGGAGGGCCGCGCGTCCCGGTACAGGTACGGCGGCGTGTAGATCTCGACGCGCTGCTCGAACGTACCGGGCTTGGTGTTGGCCTTGTCGCCGAAGAGCGAGTCGGAGCCGAAGAACATCACCCGGCCGTCCGGCAGCAGGATCGAGCCGGCGTGGTAGTTGCGGCCCACCAGCGGGTCGGCGATCCGCTTGAAGGTGTTGGACTTCGGGTCGTAGAGCCGGGCCTGGAGGATGTTGGAGTCGCTGCGGCCCCGGTAGTCCTCCGAGCCGCCGGAGACCAGGATGGAGTCGTCCGGGAGGATCGAGGCCTGCGGGTAGCGGGTGCCCTTCTCCAGCGTCGGGCCGTCCGTGAAGCGCGGGTTCTTGTCCTTCAGGCCGATGATCCGGGTCTTGTTGCTGGCCAGTTTGGACTCGCCGACCCCGCCGCCGCCGATCACCATGAACCGCTCGTCCTGCGCGGGCGGCAGCAGGACCGTGCCGGAGGTCTCCATCATGTCGGCGTCGCTCAGGCCGGGCAGCTTGGTGAACTCGTTGCTGTCCACGTCCCAGATGCCCGGGTCGCGGCCCTCGTCGGCCGGGCCGTAGCCCGCGTTGGAGCCGGAGTAGAACAGCTTGCCGTTCTGCAGCGGGAACAGCGCCGGGTAGGTGGGGAACTGGCGGATCTTCGGCGTGTACGTCCACTTCTTGCTCTTGGGGTCGAAGACCTCGTTCTTGCCCGGGACCAGCTGGCCGATGTCGTCGAGGCCGGAGACGCTGAGGATCTTGCCGTCGCTCAGGGTGGTGAGCGTCGGGTACCAGCGGGCCTCGTTCATCGGGTCGACCTTGATGTACTTCTCGGCGACCGGGTCGAACTCGTAGGCGTCCCGGATCCCCTGGAAGTCCTTCTTGTCCAGGGCGAGTTTCTGCGCGATGCCGTAGGTGTTGCGGGCGTCGGCGCCGGCCAGGCCCTGCACCGTGTAGTTGTCCTGGGTTCCGGTCTCGTACTTGGCGCCGCTCTTCTGCGCCTCGACGTAGATACGGCCCAGACCCGGGGTGTTGCCGGTGAACCTGCCGGTCTTGTCGAAGTTCTTCTTGGCGCGCGGCACCAGCACCGGGTCCTTGGAGACGAACGTCTTGCCGTTCTCCTTGCCGGTGAACCTCGTGCCCGCGGGCAGCGTCATCGGCTTGTCCGGGTTCTCGTTGTGGACGATCATCAGGCCGCCGGCCTTGGTGACGTCGCCCTGGAGCTTCTCGTACCGCTTGGTGCCGCCGGCGATCAGGATGTTGCCGTCGGCGAGCTGGGTGTGGCCCGTGCAGAACAGGTCCTCGGGGGTGGGCACCTTCTTGATGGTGCCCTTGGCCGGGTCCCAGATACGGGTGTCGAACTGCCGGGCGTCGAAGTTCTTCTTGTTGTTGCCCGAACCGGCGACCATCAGCACCTTGCCCGTGTGCAGCAGCACGGCGTGGATGGTGTTCTGCCGGTACTCCTTGGGGAACTCGACGATCTCCCAGTGGCCGTTCTCGGCCTTGTACTCGGGCTTGTTGATCTTGTAGTGGTGGTAGCGCTCCGTGCCGAAGCGGTAGAGCCACGGCCCGTTCATCCCGGCCAGAGCGACTACCACCACCGCGCCGATCCCGACCCGTCGGGCGCGGCGGAAGCCGGCATGGTCCTTCATTCCTTACGTCCCCCCAGTCCACCGAGGGCGATCCGCACGGTGTGATCGCCCGTCGTTCCGTTCGTCGTCACCCAGCCGGGCTGCTGTCGCGCCGTGTGCGGCGCGTGTCCCGGTGGCACCTCCGCCACGGGGACCGGCAGCCCCTGGGCCGGTGTGTGGGCCCGGTGCGCGTGTGCCGGGACCGCGTCCTGCGGCTCCGGAACGGCGGTCGGGACCGCGTCCTGCGGCTCCGGCGCGGCGGCCGGGCCCGCGCTCCTCCTCCGCTCCTGCCGGAGCGTCCACCGCCAGGCGAAGATCGGTGCGGCCGTGATGAGCAGGGCGAACGTGGCCCAGGTGATCATCGCCGGGTGGGAGTGCCCGAAGGCGAAACCGGCGGCGAGCGAACCGCCGAAGACCAGAATGAAGAACCAGTGGATGCGGAACGTGCCGAACAGCGTGTCGGGGCTGGCCGACTCGCCCTTCGGGGTCACCACGAACTTGCTCTTGCGGCGCAGCACGGCGTCCATCAGCGAGCGTGCGTAGACCGGCGCCGACAGCGCCGACATCACCATGCCGGCCACCCCGCCGGAGCCCTCCGGCTCGTGCGGGGAGACGTTGTGCCGGCGGTTCCAGACGTACAGGCCGATCTGGAGCGCGGAGGCGTTGCCGTAGAGCATCAGCCACACGGTCGGGTCGATGTTCACGCCCGAGGCGCCCAGGCCCAGGAACAGCGCGCAACTCAGCGCCGCCAGAATCCAGTTGAGGGCGGACATCGGGTAGAAGATGATCATCATGGTGTAGTTGAAGAGCTTGCCCGGCGGCAGCGAGTACCAGCCCTTCCAGTACTGCTTGAGGATCGTCTCGTAGGTGCCCCGGGACCAGCGCAGCTGCTGGGTGAAGAAGTCCGTCCAGGCGTTCGGGCCCTCGCCGACCGCGAGGACGTCCGGGGTGTAGACCGACTTCCACTTGCGGCCGGTGGCCGGGTTCCTGGCGCGGTGCATCTCGAAGCCGGTGGCCATGTCCTCGGTGATCGAGTCGTACAGGCCGCCGATCTGCTTGATCGCCTTGATCCGTACGGCGTTGGAGGTGCCGACGAACATGGGGGCGCCGTAGCGGTTGCCGGCGCGCTGGATGAGGGCGTGGAAGAGGAACTGCTGCGACTCGGCCGCCTTGGTGACGAACGTGTCGTAGTTGCCGTAGACCTGCGGGCCGATGACGAAGCCGACGTCCGGGTCGCGGAAGTAACCCAGCATCCGCTCCAGGTAGTTGGGCAGTGGCACGTGGTCGGTGTCGACGGAGGCGAAGAAGTCGTAGTCGCCGCCGTGCGCCTGGAGCCAGGCGTTGTAGTTGCCGTGCTTGGTCTTGGCGCGGTGCGGGCCCTTGGGCCGGTTCCAGCGCTCGACGCCCTTGCGGCTGAAGTGGTGCACGCCCAGGCGCGCACAGACCGCCTTCACCTCGGGGTCGTCGCCCTCGTCGAGCAGCCAGATGTGCAGCAGGCCCCGGTGGCGCAGCCGTACGGCGGCCTCCAGGGTCTTGGTCACCATCTCCAGGGGCTCCTTGCCGGGCACGAAGGAGGTCAGGAAGGCGACCTTCGTGCCGGTCTCGGGCACCACGGGTACGGGGTCGCGGGCGACCAGGGTGGCGTGCGCGTTGGACAGCACGTTCATGCAGCGGAAGAACTCGATCAGGCCGATCGAGACCAGCATCACCGTGTCGAGGGCCGGCAGGAAGTCGTAGGCCGGGTGGTCGCGTTCGGTCCAGTGCTCGGGCTGCAGCAGCCAGGCCAGCAGGACCAGCGACAGCAGCGGTGCGGCGGCCAGCATCAGCGCGACCCGGACGCGGTGCGGCTCCTGGGAGATCAGCGAGCGGTACCGCACCCTGTACGGCTTGTCGGGGTCGGGCTGGGTGAGGGGGCCGGCCAGGCGGCTGTAGTGCTCGTAGTCGTATCTCGGCAGGGTCTTCTTGATTCTGCGCAGGGTGCCGGTGTGGCCGCTGCGGTGCCATGGCACCCGGAGTTGGGTCGTCCGAGAAGGATCGAAATCCTGCCGGGCGCCTTTCGGCGTGGACGTCATGAGTCATCCCCCCACACGCACAGGTGCGCGTGTCTGTCGGTTCCTTCGCCTGCCCCGGGTTCCCCTGGACCTTTCGCAGGCGTGTGCGTGGTGGGCCGCGGGCACCACGCCGTGCACTTTATAGACACGGCACCGCGGCCTGCCGGTTGCAGGGCCGCCCCCCTTGGCGGCCGTCGACGCATGGGGGCCCTTATCCCCACGGAACGGGCAACCGGCTGCTACAACCCCCCAACACCCCCCACCATCCTCAACACCCCCAAGTGCCGCGTATCGGCGGCACCTCGCACCCAGGGTTCTACGGTGTTCGGCGTGATCGCAAGGACGCGGCGGGGGACGGATGCAGCGAGGGCGAGCCCCGTCCGCGTTTTCCGCGGACGGGGCTCGCCCTCATCGCCGTGCGCCGCCAGGGACTCGAACCCCGGACCCGCTGATTAAGAGTCAGCTGCTCTAACCAACTGAGCTAGCGGCGCCTGCCGACCCGTCCACTTTACACGACGCCCGGAGGCGTTCCCGGCCACTGTTCCGCGACGGGCCCGGCCCGGCCCCGGCCGGGCCCGCGGCGGGGACAGCGGGAGGGAGAGCCGGAGTCGGGTCCGTGATTGGTATGGACATGCTCACCTCGCAGCAATAATCTGAGACTTGGTCTAGACCTGCACAGCTCACTGAATCTCCCCCACATCTCCAGGAGCGGCAGTATGCGCACCAAGGCCAAGTTGTACGCAGCCGTGCTCGGTCTGACGACCGCCGGAGCCTTCGTGCTCTCCACCGGCGGCGCCAGCAGCCACGGCTACACCGACCTCCCCATCAGCCGGCAGAAACTCTGTGCCAACGGCACCGTGTCCAACTGCGGCGACATCCAGTGGGAACCGCAGAGCGTCGAGGGCCCCAAAGGCTTCCCGGCGTCCGGGCCGGCCGACGGACGGATCTGTTCCGGGAACAACACCCGGTTCGGCCAGCTCGACAGCCCCAGGACCCCCTCGGGCGGCGCCTGGCCCACCACCAGGGTCAACGGCGGGCAGAGCTACACCTTCCGCTGGCAGTTCACGGCCCGGCACGCCACGACCGACTTCAGGTACTACGTGACCAAGCAGGGCTGGAACCAGAACCACGCCCTGAGCCGCTCCGACCTCAACACGACCCCGTTCCTCACGGTCCCCTACGGCGGCAATCAGCCGCCGGCCACCCTCAGCCACAGCGGCACCCTGCCGACCGGGCTGAGCGGCCGCCACGTGATCCTCGCGGTCTGGACGGTCGCCGACACGGGCAACGCGTTCTACGCCTGCTCGGACGTCACGTTCTGAGCGGTCCTTGAGACACCGGGCCGGCCGGCGTGGGTAGGTTGCTCCCACGCCGGCCGATCACGGCCGCGCACGGAGTACGGGGGACTTCATGGAAGCGCTGTTCTACGTCGTGCCGCTGCTCATGATCGGCGTCGCGGTCTTCATGCTGGTCAAGGTCGTCCGCCGCTCCCAGGACATGCGCAGCGCCTGGAGCAGCGGGCTCACGGCCGAGGCACGGTGCCTGCGGACGTACACCACGACCAGCGGCGGCGGGGACACCATGGTGAGCACGACGCTGCACCATGTGTACGAGTTCACCACGCGCGAGGGCCGCAGCGTCCGCTTCGAGGAGGGCAACGGGCCCTCGACGGTCGTCGAGGGCGACCTCGTCACCGTGCACTACGCGGCTGAGTGGCCGGAGCGGGCGACGGCCCATGCCCCGGCACGCGGGAGGCTCGCGGCGGAATCGGGCTGCCTGGCGGCCTTCCTGGGCGTGTTCATCGCCGGCTGCGTGATCTTCATGGTCGTCGTCCATGTGATCTTCTCGGCGGTGGACACCTTCCTGCCGTAAAACGTCCGAGAGGCCCCTCGTGATCACGAGGGGCCTCTCCCATCTGTGCGCCGCCAGGGACTCGAACCCCGGACCCGCTGATTAAGAGTCAGCTGCTCTAACCAACTGAGCTAGCGGCGCATGACTCCCGCCGTCCGCTCTCCGCGGCCGGCGACAAAGAAAATACTACCTGGTTCCCCGGGGTGCTTCCGACCACCCCGGCGGGATGCGGGGACGCACGTGCCGCCGGGGTGGTCGCTTCCGTGCGCCCCTAGAGAACCGCGCTCAGGAACTCCCTGGTGCGCTCGTGGTCCGGGTCGCCGAAGAGCTTCTCCGGCGGGCCCGACTCGATGACCCGGCCCGAGTCGAACATCAGGACCTGGTCGGAGATGTCCCGGGCGAAGTTCATCTCGTGGGTCACGCACAGCATGGTGATGTCGGTGCTGCGGGCGATGTCCCGCAGCAGGTCGAGCACGCCCGCGACCAGCTCCGGGTCCAGCGCCGAGGTCACCTCGTCCAGCAGCAGCACCTGCGGCCGCATCGCCAGCGCCCGTGCGATGGCCACCCGCTGCTGCTGCCCGCCCGAGAGCTGGGTCGGGCGCACGTCGCACTTGTCGGCCAGTCCCACCAGGTCCAGCAGCTCGCGGGCGCGATCCTCCGCCTCGTCCCTGGACAGGCCGAGGACGGTCACCGGGGCCTCGGTGATGTTGCGCAGGACGGTCATGTTCGGGAACAGGTTGAACTGCTGGAAGACCATCCCGATCTTCTTGCGGACCTCCCGGCACTGCTGCTCCGGCGCCGGGAACAGCCGCTCCCCGTCGACGGTGATCGTGCCCTCGTCGGGCTTGGTGAGCGTCATCAGCAGCCGGAGGATCGTCGTCTTGCCGGAGCCGGACGGGCCGATCAGCGTGACGTGCTTGCCGGTGTCCACGGAGAAGTCGAGCCGGTCCAGGACGGTGTGGTCGCCGAAGCGCTTGGTGACCTGCTCCAGACGGATCAGCTCACGGCTGCCGGGGCCGCCGGGGCCGCCGGCGGGGCTGTCCACGGTGCTGGTGGTGGCGGCGGTCTTCGGGATCGAGGGTTCGGCGTCAGCGGGCAAGGCGTCGCTCCAGGGCTCGCAGAAGAAGGGAGGCGGGGTAGGCGATGAGGACGAAGGCGATGCCGACGACCACGATCGGCTCGTTCATCTGGAAGGTCCGCGAGCCGAACTGGCGGGCCTGGCCGAGCATCTCCAGCACACCGATGGTCATCAGCATCGGCGAGTCCTTCAGCATCGCGATGACGTAGTTGCCGAGCGCGGGCGTGACACGGCGCAGCGCCTGCGGCAGGATCACCGCGGCCCAGGTCCGCGAGCGCGGCAGGCTGAGCGCCGTCGCCGCCTCCCACTGGCCGGCCGGCACGCCGTCGATGCCGGCGCGGTAGACCTCCGCGGTGTACGTCGAGTAGTGCAGCCCCAGGCCGATCACGCCCGTGGCCAGCGCGGAGAGCGTCAGGCCCCACTCGGGCAGCACGTAGAAGATGAAGAAGAGCTGCACCAGCAGGGGCGTGTTGCGGACGAACTCCGTGACGGCCGTGACCGGCCAGCGCACCACCTTCAGCGGCGAACGCTGGGCCAGCGCCCAGACCAGGCCGAGGGCGAACGCGATCAGCGCGCCCAGGACCAGGGCCTGCAGGGTCACCAGCACGCCGTGCCCGAAGAGGGGCAGGAAGTCGCCCAGCGTGGACCAGTCCCAGTTCACGAGACACCTCCGGTGGCCGAGGAGCTGCCGGCCAGGTCCTGCTGCCGGACCCGGCCGGTCTTCGCGGTCCCGGAGGGCTCCGCGGGCGCGAGCCGTCCGACGCTCGCCTTGGCCCTGCGCTCCACCCGCCGCATCCCCCGGGTGAGGAGGAAGGCGAGGACGAAGTACATGACGAGGATCACCGTGTAGACGGGGGCGCTCCGGCCGGTGGCGTTGCGCACCAGCTGGGCCGCGAAGGTGATGTCGCCCACACCGAGCACGGACACCAGGGCGGTGCCCTTCAGCAGCTCGATCAGCAGGTTGTTGAACGGCGGGACCATCTCCGGCCAGGCCTGCGGCAGTACGATCTTGCGCAGCCGCTGGACCGGGGTGAAGCCCAGCGCGACACCGGCCTCCCGCTGCGCCTGCGGCACCGCGGCCACCGCGCCCCGGACGACCTCCGAGCCGTAGGCGCCGTAGGTGCACCCGAGCGTGAGCACGGCCGCCCACATGGGGACGAGCTGCCAGCCCAGCGTCATCGGCACCACGAAGAACACCCAGATCATCAGCACCAGCGCCGAGGTGCCCCGGAACAGTTCGAAGTAGGCGCCCGACACGAACCGGACGATCCACAGCCGGTGGGTGCGGGCCAGCCCCACGGCGAACGCGACGGCCGCGCCGAGCGCGGCACTGAACACGGTCAGCTGGACCGTGACCCACAGCCCGTGCAGCAGAAGGCCCCACAGGCCCGATGTGATCTCACTCATGGCCGGCACTTCTCCTCGGCCGTGAGCGTCGTCATCTGCTCCTCGGAGAACCCGAAGGGGCGCATGATCTGCAGCAGTTCGCCGCTGCGCTTCATCTTGTGCAGCTCCCGGTTGAAGGCGTCGCGCAGATTCCGCTCGGGCCTGCGGAACGCGAAGCCGCCGACGTCGACGACCGGTTTGCCGTCCACGTACGGCGTGACCTCGTCGGTGGCCTCCGCCTTGGTGCTGCGGGTCTGCTCCAGCACGTTGCGCACGGTGACCGCGGTGCCCGCGAAGACGTCGACCCGGCCCTGTTCGACGGCGAGGAGACCGGCCAGCTGGTCGGGCAGGGTGGTGATCCTCTTCACCCCGGCCGCCTTGGCGTAGTCGATCTCCGCGTAGCCGATACCGGTCGCCATCCGCGCCCCGCTCCGGGCGATGTCCTGGTAGCTGCGCAGCTTCATCGGGTTGCCCCTGGCCACGATGAAGGCATCCTTCATCTGGTACTCGGGATCCGCGAAGAGCACCTGCCCGCAGCGGTCCGGGTTGATGTACATGCCCGCCGCGACCACGTCGAACTGCAGCGAGTTCAGCCCGAAGATCAGCGAGCCGAACTCGGTGGGGAACGGTTCGACGCGGCCGACGCCGAGCCGCTGGAAGATCCGGGTGGCTATGGCCGGGGCCGACCCCGTCACCTTGCCGTCCTTGCCGATGTAGCCGTAGGGCTGCTCGCCCGCGATGCCCAGGCGCACGCTGCCCCGGGCCCGCAGCTGCTCCAGCAGCCGGCCGCCGTCACCGGTGTCGGCGGTGGCCACCCGGCTGCAACCGCTGCTCGCCCCGACCGCGCCGGCCGCGGCCAGGGCGGCGGCACCCGAGAGCAGGGCGCGGCGGCGCAGGCCGGGTCTGTCCGTACGGGGCGAGCCCCTGTCGTGTGACTGGAAGGGAACCATGGGCGCGCCGCTACCCGGAACCCGGAAGGGTATTCCGGCCGGTTTTCAGCCCCCTTCAATCCTTCACAGGCGTTGTCGAAACCTGATCCGGCCCGCCGGGTCACGAGGTGGGGCTGTGCCGCGCCGACGGGGTACCCGAGCCGTGGGGCCGTACCGGCCGCCCCCACTGCCGGAAGAGCAGCTGTCGAAAAGAACAGCAGGAAGGCTGGACATGACCGCACTCGGATTCCTCTACCCGGGCCACTTCGCAGAGGACGACTACCCGCGCACCGAGCAGCTCCTGGGCAGCGACATCCGGGTGGACCTGGTCCACACCGACCCCGGCGAGGACACGCACCGGGTGGACGCGCTGCACGAGATGGGCGCGCCCGAGCGGCTCGCCCAGGGCGTGGAGGGGCTGCGCCTGACCGGGGCGGAGGCGGTGGTGTGGGCATGCGCCGGCGGCAGCTTCGTACGCGGCCGGCGGGGCGCGCACGAACAGGTCCGCGAGCTGGCCCGGGCGGCGGGCATGCCGGCCTCCTCCACCTCCTTCGGCTTCGTGCACGCGGCGGCCGAGATCGGCGCGCGCCGGGTGGCTCTCGCCGCGGCCTACCCGGAGGACGTCACCGCCCTGTTCGTGGACTTCCTGCGCGCCGGGAACATCGAGGTGGCCGCCGCCCGCAGCGCCGGGACCGTCACGGCGGCCGAAGTGGCCACCTGGGGCGAGGCGGAGGTCCTGGCCCTGGCCCGGGAGGCGGACGTCCCGGAGGCGGAGGCGGTCCTGCTGCCCGACACCGCCCTGCACACCGTGGCCCACATCCCGGCCCTGGAGAAGGACCTCGGCAAGCCGGTCCTCACGGGGAACCAGGTCAGCGTGTGGGAGGCCCTGCGCCTGACCGACCGCCGCGTCAACGCTCCCGCGCTGGGCGCGCTGTTCACCCGGGAGCCGATCGTCCAGGTGTGAGCCGCCGCGGTTGCGGACCCTGCCGCGGAGGCGTTACCTGGAAGTACCGGCGGTGCAGCGAGAACGCCCGGGCCCACGGCACGGGGCGACCGACCTCGCCTGCGTGTGCGTCCCCGGTAACGGCCCGTCGTCGCCGCCGTCGTCCAGCGTTCGACGCGGAGGTGACCCAGGTGAAAGCCGTCGTCTACGAAAAGCCCTTCAGCGTGACGGTGAGGGAAGTCGAAGACCCACAGATACAGCACCCGAACGACGTGATCGTACGCGTCACGTCGAGCGCGATCTGCGGGTCCGACCTGCACATGTACGAGGGCCGCACGGCCGCCGAGCCGGGCATCGTCTTCGGCCACGAGAACCTCGGCATCATCGAGGAGGTCGGCAACGGCGTGACCTCCCTGTCCCAGGGCGACCGGGTCGTGATGCCGTTCAACGTGGCCTGCGGCTTCTGCAAGAACTGCCTCGCCGGAAAGACCGGGTTCTGCCTGACGGTCAACCCCGGCTTCGCCGGCGGAGCCTACGGATACGTGGCGATGGGTCCCTACCTCGGAGGCCAGGCGGAGCGGGTACGCGTGCCCTACGCCGACTTCAACTGCCTGAAACTGCCACCGGGGGAGGAGCACGAGAACGACTTCGTGCTGCTCGCCGACATCTTCCCGACCGGCTACCACGGCTGCGAACTCGCCCAGGTGAAGCCCGGCGAGTCCGTCGTCGTCTTCGGCGCGGGACCGGTGGGCCTGATGGCCGCCTACTCGGCGCTGCTGCGCGGCGCGGCGAAGGTGTTCTCGGTCGACCGGGTGCCCGAGCGGCTCGCCAAGGCGGAGGAGATCGGGGCCATCCCGATCGACTTCACCAAGGGCGACCCGGCCGAGCAGATCAAGGAACAGACGGACGGAGAAGGCACCGACAAGGGCGTGGACGCCGTCGGCTACCAGGCCCAGTCCCACAAGGACCCCGGTCAGGAAGAGCCCGCCATCGTCCTGAACCAGCTCATCCAGACGGTACGGCCCACCGGCATGCTCGGCGTACCGGGTCTGTACGTGCCCTCCGACCCGGGCGCACCCGACGAGCAGGCCAAGCACGGCCAGCTGCTGGTCGCCATCGGCAAGATGTTCGAAAAGGGCCTGGCGATGGGCACCGGCCAGTGCAACGTCAAGCTGTACAACCGCCAGCTGCGCGACCTGATCATCGCAGGGCGCGCCAAGCCCAGCTTCGTGGTCTCCAACGAGGTGCCGCTGGAAGAGGCGCCCGACGCGTACCAGAAGTTCGACAAGCGGATCGAGGGCTACACCAAGGTGGTCCTCCGCCCGGGCCACGCACTGGCAGCGTGACGGAGGGACAAGGGGAGCCGCGGGGCTCGCCCCGGAACCCGAGGGTTTCGGGACGAGCCCCGCGGCCGCTTCCCCTGGGCTTCGGGGCGAGTACCGCGGTGGGATCGGCTTTCCTTCGGGGTCGGGGCGAGTACCGCGGTGGGATCGGCTTTCCTTCGGGGTCGGGGCGAGTACCGCCGTGGGTCCGGCTTTCCTTCGGGGTTCGGGGCGAGCATCGGGGCTGTTCCCCGGGCTCGGGGCGGAGCCCCGCGACGCGTTTCCTTCGGGTTCCGGGGCGGAGCCCCGCAGGGGGTTCTCCGGGGCCCGGGGTGGAGCCCCGCGGTGGGGGCTTTCAAGGGACCGAGACGGTTGGGCGGGTGGGAAAAGGAACAAAAGGCAACGGTGCCCTGTTGACGCCGGTCAGGAAAGCGAACGGCGAAACCAGGAGGCACCGGTGGCAGACGAGATCAGGGGAACGACCCACGGAACCGCTCCCGTCCCCCTGTCCGTACTGGACCTCGTCACCGTGGGCGCGGGCCACACCGCCACCGAAGCGCTCCGCACCAGCGTCGAGATGTCCCGCCTCGCGGAGTCCCGGGGTTACCACCGCCACTGGGTGGCAGAACACCACTCCATGCCCGGCGTGGCCTCCTCCTCACCCGCGGTGATCCTCGCCCACCTCGCCGCCCACACCCACCGCATCCGCCTCGGCTCCGGCGGAGTCATGCTCCCCAACCACGCCCCCCTGGTCATCGCGGAGCAGTTCGGCACCCTGGAGGCCATGGCCCCCGGCCGTATCGACCTCGGCCTCGGCCGGGCCCCCGGCACGGACGGCGCCACCGCCGCCGCCCTGCGCCGCACCGACAGGCCCAACGAAGGCGCCGACGACTTCCCCCAGCAGCTCGCGGAGCTGATCCACTTCCTCGACGACGACTTCCCCGACGGCCACCCCTACCGCCGTGTCCACGCCGTCCCCGGCCCTGTCCAGGGCACCTCCCCGGGCGGCGTGCAGTCCCCGCACCGCCCGCCGGTCTGGCTCCTCGGCTCCTCCGGCTTCAGCGCCCGCCTCGCCGGCCTGCTCGGCCTGCCCTTCGCCTTCGCCCACCACTTCTCCGCGCGGAACACCCTCCCCGCCCTCGACCTGTACCGCGAGTCCTTCCGGCCGAGCGCGGTGCTCGACGCCCCGTACGCCCTGATCGGCGTCGCCGCGCTCGCCACCGACGAGGAGAAGGAGGCCCGCCGCCAGGTGCTGGCCGCCGCGCTGAACATGGTCCGGCTGCGCACCGGCCGCCCCGGCCTCGTACCCACTCCGGAGGAGGCGGAGGCGTACGAATTCAGCCCGGCGGAGCGGGAGTTCGTCGCCTCCTGGAACGCCAACGTGGTGCACGGCACCCCCGACGAGGTCCGCGCGGGCCTCGACGAGCTGCAGAAACGCACCGGCGCCGACGAGTTGATGATCACGAGCAACGCGCACAGCGGCGACATACGCCTGCGCAGCTACGAACTCATCGCGGACGCCTACGACCTGCCCAGGAACTGAGCGGGGCTCAGCACCGGCTCTCCAGCAACTCGGAGATACGGTCCGGCGGCACCGGCCGGGAGTACAGCCATCCCTGCCCGGTGTCGCAGCCGATCCGGCGCAGCCGGCTGGCCTGGTCGCAGGTCTCCACGCACTCGGCGGTGACGGTGAGCCCCAGCCGGTGGGCGAGCTGGACCATCGCCTCCACGATGACCTCGTCCGCCGGGCTCGGCCGCCCCGCCGTACCGTCCCGCTCCTCGTGCTGGAAGCCCCGTACGAAGGAACCGTCCAGCTTCAGCGCCGACACCGGCAGCCGGCTGAGGTAGGCGAGGTTGGAGTAGCCGGTGCCGAAGTCGTCGATGGCGATGTGCACGCCCATGTCGCTCAGCGCCCGCAGGGCCTGGAGCGGCCGGCCCGCCGAGCCCATCACCGCCGACTCGGTCAGCTCCAGCTGCAGCAGGTGCGGCGCCAGCCCGGTCTCGGCCAGCACTTCGGCCACGTCCGCGACCAGGTCGGAGTCCCACACCTGGCGGACCGCGACGTTGACACTGACGAAGATCGGCGGCTCGTCCGGGTGGTCCAGCTGCCAGCGGCGGGCCTGGCGGCAGGCGGTGGCCAGGATCCAGCGGCCCAGCGGCACGATCGAGCCGTCCTCCTCCGCCAGTGCGATGAACCGATTCGGCGTCAGCGTGCCGAACTGCGGGTGGAGCCAGCGCACCAGGGCCTCCACCCCGCGCAGCCGCCCGTCGTCCATGCCGACCAGCGGCTGGTACTCCAGGGTGAACTCACCGCGTTCGACGGCCGCGCGCAGCGTGGAGACGAGGGCCTGGCGGGTCATGCGGTGCGCGTTGCGCTCCGGGTCGAACAGCGTCCAGCGGGCCTTGCCGTCCGCCTTCGCCCAGTACAGCGTCGTGTCGGCCGCCTGCATCAGCGCGGTGGCCGACGTCCCCGCCGCGTGCCGTTCGACCACGCCGATGGACGCCGACACCGACAGGCGCCGGCCGGAGATCTCGAACGGCGCCTGCAGGGCCGTGAGCACCGACTCGGCCAGCTCCGCGAGCTGCTCGGTGCCGGTCGAGTCCTCCACGAGCAGCGCGAACTCGTCGCCGCCGAGCCGGGCCACCAGCGGGGCGCTCGTGCGGCCGTGTCCGGCCTCGTCCGCGCACCGGGTCAGCCGTTCGGCCACGGCCGCGAGCAGCCGGTCGCCGGTGCGGTGGCCGAGGGTGTCGTTGACCGCCTTGAAACCGTCCAGGTCCAGGTAGCACAGCCCGATCCGGCCGCTCCCGCCGCCCTCGTACGACTCCGCCTCCAGCGCGGCCGACAGGCGTTCGAAGAACAGGGTGCGGTTGGGCAGCCGGGTCACGGGGTCGTGGTTCTGCAGGTGCCGCAGCCGGGCCTGGAGTTCGCGCCGGGCGCTGATGTCGGCGACGGACAGCAGCACGTCCGCGGACTCCGGGGACTCCGGGGTCAGAGGCGCGACGGTGATCTGGACCCACAGGCAGTGGCCGTCGGGGTGTTTCAGGCGGCGGGCGCAGCGCAGCCGGGCCTGCCGGCCGCCCAGCACCTTGTGGTAGGCGTGCCGGGTGCGGGCGTCGGAGGTCAGGTCCACCAGATCGGCGGCCGGCTGCCCGGCGAACTCCTCGGGACCGCCGCCGAACAGCGCGCCGAAGGTGTCGTTGGCGCTGACCACCAGACCGTCGCGGTCGACGACGGCCATGGCCAGCGGCGCGGCGGAGAAGGCGGAACGGAAGGGGGGCTCCGGGAAGCGGGGCTCCGGGGAGGCGGTGAGCGGGCGTTGGGCCATGCCGGTGAATCCCACGGCAGCGGGCGCGGGCTCCGCCATCGGAGTGAGAGCGGCGGTGGGGAGGGGGTCGCCGGGGCCGCCGCGAGGCGGCGCGGACGGGACGGTGGCAACGGACTGCCGTGCCGCGGCGACCGCGATCGGCTCGGTACCCGGACACACCGTGACGTCACTCTGTGTGACGCCCGGTCGGCTGAGGTCTGTCGCGGGCGTCGGCCCTTCGGACGTTCCGCTCACCGCTCGCTCCCGCAGTGCACTCGGTCTTCGTATCGGTCTCGTCGGGTGGCCGGCCGGGGGACGAACGGCCGCACGGCCCGTGTCCGCGCAGGGAAGTGCAAGGAAAGTGTGCCGATCATAGATGCCGTCGGCGGACCCCTTCCAGCCACTTGCCGGCCTCACGGAACGACCGGCCCCATGCGCGGACCGTTTCTGCCCACACCTGGACGGATTCTTCAGTCGACCGATCACTTGTGACGTTCCGTGAGCGGTCCGGGGATGTCGCTTCCCCGGACCCCACGCCGGTCCGTCCAGCCGTGAACTCCGGCCTCTCACCCTTCCGGTGCAGGCAAACAGGGCGTACCCCTACAAACTGTCACAAGCTGGGTTCGGTGTCCCGCGAACCGCCCCGGAGGTCCCCGTGCCGCGTCAGCTCCCCCTGAAGGCGCTCGGTCATGACGCCCTCAGGGCGCTCAGCCGGGCGGGGGTGCGCGGGGCGCGTCCCCGACTGCGCAGCACCGCGGCCGTGTTCACCACCCTGTCGGCGGTCGCCGCCACCTCGATCCTGACCGGGCCGTCCGTCGCCGAACCGTTCGCGGCCTCACCCTGCGCCCTGCGCCGCACGGACGCGCACCACTCGGAGGGCCTGGACACCTGGAACGCCTCCTACCCGCGGCCCACCCGGCCGCTCGACGCCGTCCTGGTGTTCCTGTCCTTCCCCGACTCGGCACCGCTCACCACCCCGGCCGAACTCGCCGCCGACCACTTCCCGGCCACCAGCCGGTTCTACGAGCAGGCGTCCTACGGCAGGTTCACCCTGCGCCCGCACGCGCTGCGGCACTGGGTCCGGATGCCGCGGCCGTCCACGGCGTACGCCATGCGCCGGGACTGGAACGCCCGGGAACGCGCCACCTACCTGGACGACGCGCTCGCCGCCGCCGACCCCGAGGTCGACTTCTCGCGCTACGACGTCGTCTACTTCGTCGCCGACCCGGACGCGCCCGGCGTCGACTCGGACGCGACGAAGGTCGTCAACCTGGACATGCCGCTGCAGGCCGACGGCAAGGAGATCCGGCGGGTGGTGACGGTGTTCGAACGGCATCCGCCGGACCGGCTGGTGCTCGCCCACGAGACCGGGCACGTCTTCGACCTGCCCGACCTGTACCACCGGCCGGTGGACGGCAAGGGCGACTGGGACACCTACGTCGGGGACTGGGACCTGATGGGCAGCCAGTTCGCCCTCTCACCGGACCCGTTCGCCTGGCACAAGTGGAAACTCGGATGGCTGGAGCCGCGCCAGGTGACCTGCGTACGGGGCACGGGGCCGGCCCGGCTGACGCTGGAACCGGTGGAGGTGGGGCCGGCGGGGGCGACGGATACGGGAGAGGGCGCCGCCGGGTCGCCGCCGTTCGGACTGGGCAACGGGACGAAGCTCGCCGTGGTGCGCACCGGGAGCGACAGCGCGCTGGCCATCGAGGCGCGGGCCCAGCTCGGCAACGACGTGACCGGATGCCGGCAGGGGGTGCTGGTGTACCGGGTACGCAGCACGGCGGAGTCGGGCGACGGCCCCATCCAGGTGATCGACGCCCACCCGGAGACCGAGGCCTGCGCGGAGACCTCCGTCTACCCGCCGCTCGCCGACGCGCCGATCGACGTCGGCGAGACCTTCACCGTGCCCGGGGACGGCGTCCGCGTGGAGGTGGAGAACCGCACGACATCGGGCGCGTACACCATCAAGATCACACCCGCCTGACCCACCCACCCGCCCGCCCCTCACGGCCGCGGAGGCATCCGACTCTCACGACCACAGGAGCGCTTGATCCTCACGGCCGCGGAGGCACCTGACACCACGACCGCCGGAGCACCTGACACCCACGGTGACCGGAGTAAGGGGGTGTGGGTGGCGAAGCCCCCACAACGCGCGGCAAAGCCGCGCAAAACCAACGATGGCGAGACGCTCCGCGCTTTCCGCGGACACGCCTCGCCATCGCCATCGTGCGCCGCCAGGGACTCGAACCCCGGACCCGCTGATTAAGAGTCAGCTGCTCTAACCAACTGAGCTAGCGGCGCCTGCTGACGTCGTAGACATTAGCACCCTGGTCGGCGGGAGGAAAAATCGATATCCGCACGGCCGCCCGGGCCGCCCGCACGGCCGCCCACAGCAGGACCTCCGGGCCCGGCAGCCAGGGGTGACGGGTGTCCGGGGCGACCAGCCAGCGGGAGTCGGACCGCCCGGGGGAGGCCTCGCCGGCCAGGGGCGGGAGGGTCACCGCGTCGCCGTTGCCGTGGCACAGCAGCGGCGGGATGCCTTCGCCACGGCCGGCCGCCCGGCCCCGGGACCCCCACTCCTCCCACTCCAGCAGCGAGGGCAGCCGGTGCGCGGTGCCCGGCGCGGCGAAGAGCAGCATCCGCCCCCGGTGGACGGCCACCGGGCCCGAGCCCGGGCCCTCGTCCCACAGCCGGTCCAGCATCCGGCGGCCGAAGACCGCGGGCGTGTTCACCACGTCGAAGGCGGTGCCGCAGGGCAGGGCGACCGGCGACCGCGGCTGTTCCCGCCAGAGCGCGAGCGTGCCGCGCGGGTGCGTCCCCGCCGAGGCGAGCCAGGCGGCACCGTCCGCGGTGACGCCGGAGGCGTGCAGATGGTCGAAGAACGGTTCGCTCCCTGTGCGGCTCATGGCGGATATGTCTACCGACCGTGAGCAGTCGCTTCCACCGAGTTGCGGAAAACCGGGACAGGGAGGGGCGGGCGGGAGTATCGTGCGCCCCCGGCATATGCCAGGCCGGGGAGAACAGGTGGGCTGGAGGGCTCCGTAGGGCTAGAGAGGATCGGCCGGGTTGACGTGTACGCCGCCCTCGGTTCCGCTGAGCAGATCCCGGCCGAACTCCACCATCTTCTTGGCGTAGTCCTCGGTCCACTCCGCCCGCTCGGCGATGTCCGCCGGGGTCAGCCGGTCGAACCGCCGCGGGTCGGCGAGCTGCGCCGCCGCGATCGCCTGGAACTCCACCGCCCGGTCGGCCGCCGCGCGGAACGCCTGTGTCAGCTCCGTCGCCCGCGCGAGCAGCGCGCGCGGATCGTCGATCGACTCCAGGTCGAAGAAGTGCTCGGGGTCGGCACCCGCCGCGGCGGGCTCGAACAGCAGGGGCGCGGGGCGCAGCCGCGGTTCGTTGCGACGCGGCGTCGGCTCCGCCATGTCGTGTCCTCTCGTACGTTCGGATGGCACGGCCCTGCGAAGGGGCCACCCTCCATTGTCCCGTGCGCACGCAAGAGGGCGGCGGGGCGGGAATCACCCCCGATTTCTCAGGGTCTCCAGCCCACCCGGTGCTCCCGCAGCCGCGCGAGCACGGCGTGGCTCGCCTCCCACCCGTCAGGGGCTGTAACCATCGGCCGCCTCCGGCGGCGTGCCGGATTCCGTCCGGCCATGGGGCGTGCCGGGCTGGACGCTTGCTGACCAGGTGCCTGGTGTGTCGGTCACGGTCTCCAGCCCACCCGGTGCTCCCGCAGCCGCGCGAGCACGGCGTGGCTCGCCTCCCACCCGTCAGGGAACTTCACCGTCACCCCCAGCTGGACCGGTTCCGTCGACGGGTGGTCGTCCAGGAGTTCGCTCACGCCGGCGCGGCAGATCACGATGCAGGCGTGGCGGTGGCGGGAGGTGAGGACGCAGAGTCGGCCGGTCTCCAGGTGGAAGGCGGTGGCGTCGGGACGGCCGGAGAGGGGGTGCAGGACCACCGTGACGTCGAACTCCCGGCCCTGGAGGCGGTTCGCGGTGTCCACGGTCACGTCCGTGATCCCCAGGTCCGCGAGGGCCGCCCGTACGGCCGCCGCCTGGTCGCGGTGGGCCGTGCCCACGGCGATCCGGTCGGCGGTCAGTGGCGCCGGGTCCGGTGACCGCTCCGAGGTGGCCGCGCCGCCCCGCTCCAGCAGCCGCCGTACGACCGCCGCCAGCGCGCGCACCGCCTCCGGGTCCGTGCGCGGGGTGTACCGCGCGGGCAGCTCCAGCAGGCCCCAGCCGGACGCGGCGGCCTCGTCGATCACCCGGTCGGGGGCCGAGCCGTCCGAGGCGACGGCGAAGGTGAGCCGCCGGTCCCCGGCCGCCGTGCCGCTGCGGAACGGCGTGTACGGGTAGAACGCGTCCGACACCAGCGGCGCCGCCGACGCCGGGAGCCGCCAGGACACCGGCAGCCGGTGCTGGGGCAGCTCGGGGTTGTGGGCCAGCAGCGTCGTCACCGCGGACGCCGACGGGTCGTAGGACAGGCCCGCCCACTGCTCGCTGCCGACGATCGAGAACGGGTCGAGCTGGCCCGGGTCGCCCACGAACAGCGCCCGCTCGAACAGCCCGGCCACCGCCAGCAGGGCGTCCGAGCGCATCTGGTACGCCTCGTCGACGATCGCGTGCCGCCACGGCTCGTCGGTCTTCACGTGCGCCCACTTCGCGGCGGTCGACAGCACCACGTCCAGACCGGCGAGGTCGGCGGCCTTCGCGGACTTGCGTACGTTCGGCAGGTCGTCGAGCGCCTTGTCGTACGGATCGGCGTCGCTGCTGTGCAGCCGGCCGACGGGCAACTCGGGGTTCTTCTCCGCCAGCCGCACCACCAGGTCGTCGACCTGCGCGTTGGTCTGCGCGATCACCATGAGCGGCCGTCCGGCGGCGGCCAGCTCCAGCGCGGCGCGGACGACGAGCGTCGACTTGCCCGCGCCGGGCGGGGAGTCGACGACGACACCGCGGTGCGGGCCGTGCAGGGTGTCACGGAGGATCGCGTCGGTGGCGCGCGCGGCGGCCGCTCCCGGGTCGAAGGCGGTCTCGCGGGCGGGGGCAGTCAAAGAACGTCCTCCTCGGTCACCGGGTCGGGGGCCTCCGGCGCGCTCTCCTCGTCCGGCGGGCCGCCATGCGTCCACGGGGTCTGTTCCGGCTCGGGCAGCTTCGCGCCGCCGCGCTGCTCGTGCTCGAAGAGCGTGAAGCACACGCGGTCGCCCTTGTCCGGCACGGAACCGGCCGCCGGCTCCTTGCCGCGGCCCATCTTGTCCAGGATCCGCAGCACGATCAGCGTCCCCTCGGCCCCGTCCCCCTCCTCGTGGGCGACGAACTCGGCCGACTGCGGCCTGCCGTCCAGGGAGCGGTACACCCGGGCCCGCTCGCCCAGGTGCGGCAGGTCGTCCGTGCGGACGGTGACCAGCGGGCGCGGGCTGGGCCGCCTGCCCTCGCCGTACGCCATGACGACGTCCGTGACCTCGCCGGCGAACGCCTCCCCGGCCAGCCGCCGCCCCGCCATGACCAGCGGGTCGTCCAGCGCCTCCTGGGCCTCCAGCCGGGCCTGCTCACGCTCGCGCGCGGCCAGTTTGTTCGCCGCGGTGACCGCGTCGTCGCGGCGCGGCTGCGGCGGCTCGCCCGCCAGCACACGGTCACGGTGGCCGGTGAACGACCAGCGGTCGCGCGTCCACCGCTCCTCGACGTGCGCGCCCTCGGGCAGCGCCCGCAGCAGGTCCAGGCCGTCCCAGACCTTCTCCCAGGTGGGCAGGGCGCACCTCTCGACCAGCGCGCGGATCTCGCGCTCGGCGGCGGTGAGGGCGCCCAGCCGGGCGTCGGCCTGGAGGCCGTCCTCGGCGGCGGCGAGGGCCGTACGCGCGCGGTCGTAGCGCTCGATGGCCGGCGCCAGCAGCTTGTTGTCGAACGCCGGGTCGGTCGCCGGGCCCGCCGGCGGGCACTCCAGCTGGCCGTCGGCGCCCCGCGCGAGCTCGGCCCGCAGCGCGGCCTGAGCGCCGGAGGCGCCTTCCGGCGGGTCGATCCACGCCAGCAGCGCCCCCAGGTGCTGGTCCTCCAGGCTGGACTGGCCGGTGGTCCAGTGCCGGGCCAGCACGTCGGTCAGCGCCAGCAGCAGCGAGGAGCCGGGCACCCGCGCCCGCTCCCCGAAGTGGGTCAGCCACCGCCCGAGCAACGGCACCCTCGGCGGCGCCGGGTGCGGAGCCTGGGGATCCTGCTCGGCGGTGCGCCGGAAGCGCATGGAGCGCCCGAGCAGCCGTACGAAGTCGATGCCCGCGCGGCTCGGCACGATCAGCTGGGGCGCGTCCGCGCACAGCTCGACCTCCACCTTGACCCGCTTGCCGCTCTCCGGGTCGGTCTCGGTGCGTTCGGCGGCCTCCACGGCGGAGGCGTGGGAGTCGATGTACGGCAGGACCACGTCGGCCAGCTCGGCGAGGAACGCGAACCTCAGGTCCCGGTCGCGCGGCTGCGGCACGGCCAGCAGCCGGGGCGCGTGCCGGTCCGTGCCGACCAGCGCGCCGAGCGGGGCGCCCGCCTCACCGGCGGTGGTGAGCGGCACGAACACCAGTGGCCGCTCGGACAGGTGCCGGTGCCGGACGGTCGCGGCGGGCTGGGCCTGTCCGGCGCGCACCGCTTCGAGCCGGGCGAGGGTGGCGATCAGCGACATGCCGCCTCCCGGCCGACGGATGCCGGCGCTGCGACCCGCAGTGCCTCGGCCCGCAGCGCGGCGGCCCTGCGCAGGGCCGCCACCGCCGGGTCGTCCGGGTCGCCCGCCTCGCCGCGG
>NZ_QFDQ01000055.1 GCF_003270085.1 Streptomyces triticisoli
CCGCGCGGGGCCTCGCCGCGCAGCCGGCGCACCACCGCGGCGAGCCGTTCGGCGGCGGCCTCGAGCGCGTCGGCGGCCCGCCGGGTCAGCGCCCGTACGGTGCGGAACTCCTCCAGCACCTGCTCGGCGGTGGCCCGTACGGCGTCCAGCGGGGTGCGCAGGTCGCCCAGGTCCTCCTCACCGAGCCAGTGGTGGCTGTCGAGGGCGCGCACACAGGCGGCGGCCAGCGCCTCGTACACCTCGACGGTCGGCGTGGTCCCGTCGACGGCGCGGCTGATGGACAGGCAGTCGGAGATGCCGCGTACGAGGTCGGCATTGCCGACCCGGCCGAGGGGGCCGGTGCCGGTCGTGGCGGCGTGGGTGTCGGAGACGTAGGGGGAGGACCACAGCTGGAGCGGGTGCACGCGGCCCGGCTCGGCGGGGCCCGCCGAGGGGTCGGTGCGCAGCGCCGTCAGCGTGCCGTCGTCGAACAGGGCCCAGCCCTGGCAGGACAGCGGGGTGGCGACCTCCTCGCGGATGGTGTTGTACGACAGCAGCAGGCTGCGTCCCTCCGCGCGCGCGTGGAAGGCGTACAGCACGTCCTCGCCGTACGGCGAGCGCACCTCGCGCTCGAACTCCAGGCCGGAGGTGTCCCGTTCGTACGTCTTGTGGGCGCCGGTGGCCAGGCAGTAGCCGCCGGGGAACACGATGCCCTGGTCGTCGGGCAGGCGGCGGCAGGCCTGCCCGATGCCGTCGAGGCGGAGGACCGTCCTGGTGAGGGTGTTGAAGACCAGGTGGCGGTGGGTCTCCTCCTTGTAGGGGCGGATCCTCAGCAGGATCAGCGCGCCCACGCGCGCGTGCGCGATGTCGGCGTCGGCCAGGGACTGCAGGGGCTCGTCGACCGGTTCGCTGTGGATGCCCTCGCCGGTCTCGGTGTCGTTCTCGGTCTTGAGGGTGAGGCTGCCGCCGACGGTGGAGACGTAGACCTCGCCGCACACCGAGACGTGCGGGTGCCGGCCCAGCACGTGGTCCTCGCGGCCCGCCCCGGTCCACTCGAAGTCGTGGGAGGGCGGCAGCACGTGGTCGCGCTCGCCGCGCGCGTCCAGGAACTCCGCCCGGCCGTCGGCGGTGAGCGTCCAGCGCAGCACCCGGATGTCGTCGGCCTTCTCGCCGGTGCGGAACACGGCCAGCAGCCGGCCGTCGACGTGGCGCAGGCTCAGCAGGCGGGTCTGCCGGTAGTAGCGGTGCAGGGCCGCGAACTCCCGTACGAAGGCGGGGTCGTCGAGGAGTCCGGGCACCGCGCCCTCGGGCAGCCGGTTCAACTCCCGGTCGTGCAGGGCGAGGACATCGCCCACCTCGGGCTCGGGGCGGGTGCCGTTGTAGCCGAACAGCAGGTGGTCGCCGACGGCGACGACGTCCCGGGGCACGCTGGGGTGCTCGGTGTGCAGCCGGCCGGTGCCGGTGAGTTCCAGGCGCGTGGCCCCGAACTCCTCGGCCCGGCGGGCGTTGAGGAGTTCGGCGCCGCGGGCGAGTTCGGCGGCCTGCGCGGTGAGCCGGTCGCGCAGTACCTCGTACGTTCCGGTGTCCACGGAGTCGTACGAACCCGTCTCCAGGGCGGTTGCCATGGGTGCTGCGTCCCTTTCACGAGGAGATGCGGGTCCCGGGCCGCCGTCTCCAGTACGGCGTCCCGGGACCCCGCCGGTCGACAGGCTCTCAGGCCCTGACGGTGCCGTTGAGGGCGGTGAGCGGGGTGTCGGCCAGACCCAGCTCGCCCGCGCGGTCGAGGAGTTGCTGCAGCTGCCCGGCGTTGCTGCCGCCGGACTTCATCAGCTTCATCAGCAGCGCGGAGACGGTCAGGTTCTGCACGTCGGCCGTGGAGACGGAGCCGAGGATCCGGCCCAGGTCGTCCGGCAGGCTCGCCGAGCCGTCCAGGTAGGGCTTGACCAGTGCCTGCGCCGTGCTGGAGTGCTCGACGAACCCGTCGACGCCCTTGCCGAACGAGACCGCGGACACCAGCCGGTCGAAGAAGACCGACTCGCCGCCGACGATGTCGATGTCGGCGTTCTCCAGGCCGGTCGCCAGCACCGTGGCCTGTGCCTCGGCGATCTGCCGCTGGGCCTCCAGCCCGGCCAGCCGGATCTCCTTCTCCGCCTGCAGTCGCAGCCGGTACTCCTCGTGCTCGCGGGACGCCTCGTCCAGGGCGGCCATCGCCGCCGCCTTCTCGGTCAGGCCTTCCGCCTCGGCCTTCAGCTTCTCGCCGATCGCCGCGGCCTCGGCCAGAGCCTTGGCCTGGGCACCCTCCGCCTCCGCGCGCAGCCGGGCCTGCAGTGCCTCGGCCTCGGCGCGGCCGGCCTTCTCGATGACCTCGGCCTCCTGCCCGCGGACCTTCACGGCGGCCAGCCCCTCGGCGGCGGCCTCGGCCTGGATGGCCTCGGCCAGGCGCAGCTTGGCGCGGGCGTCCAGGTCGGCGGTCTTCAACCGGGCCTCGGCCAGGGTGAGTTCCTCGGCCGCGCGGTGGGCGGCGGCCTGCTCGGCGGCTTCGGCGGCCTTGATGTCCTTGACCAGCTTCTCCTGCGCCTCGGCCTCGGCAGCGATGATGACGGCCTGGCGCTCGCGCTCCGCCTCCTCCACGGCGCGCAGCTTCTTGATGGACTCCTCCTGCTCGGCGACCGTACGGTCCACCGCGACCCGCTCGCGCACGACCTCGGCGATCTCCCGCTTCTCCGCCTCGACCTCCTTGTCGGCGGCGATCCGGGTCAGCTGGGTCTCCCGCTCACGGGCGATGGCCTCCAGGAGACGGTCCTTCTCGATGCGCTCGTTCTCGATGGCGATGACCCGCTCGCGGTTCTTCGCGGCGACGGCGACCTCGCGGGCCTGGTTCTCGCGCTGGACGCCGAGCTGCTCCTCGGTGCGCAGGAAGGCGCTCTGCGCGCGCAGCCGCTCCTCCTCCACCACGCGGGCGGTCTCGGCCTCCTCACGGGCGCGGGCGGTCTCGATCTCCCGCTTCTGCTTGATCTCGGCGTCCACCTGCCGGCGCTCCAGCTCCAGGATGGCCTCGCGCGCGTCGACGTTCTGCCGGGTGATCTCCTTCTCCTCGGTGCGCTGCGCCTCGTTGGTGCGCACGTGCTCCACGGCGGTCAGCTCGGTGATCTTGCGGATGCCCTGGGCGTCGAGGACGTTGCCGGGGTCGAGCTGGTTCAGCGGCGTCTGCTCCAGGTAGTCGATCGCCGCGTCCTCGAGGTGGTAGCCGTTCAGGTCGACACCGATGACCTCGATGATCCGGTACCGCAGCTCCTCGCGCTTGGTGTAGAGGTCGGTGAAGTCCATCTGCTTGCCGACGGTCTTCAGCGCCTCGGAGAACTTGGCGTGGAACAGCTCCTGCAGCGTGTCCCGGTCGCTGGCGCGGGCGGTGCCGACGGCCTGGGCGACCTTGACGACGTCCTGGACGGTCTTGTTGACCCGGACGAAGAACGTGATGCGGATGTCGGCGCGGATGTTGTCCTGGCAGATGAGCCCCTCGCGGCCGGTGCGCGTGATCTCGATGGCCTTCACCGAGATGTCCATCACCTCGGCCTTGTGCAGCACCGGCAGGACGATCTGCCCGGTGAAGGTCACGTCGACCTTGCGCATCTTGGAGACGATCAGGGCCTTGCCCTGTTCCACCTTCCGGAACAGCCGGGAGAAGGTGAACAGCACGAGCAGAGCGAGGATCAGGCAGGCCGCGGCGAGTGCGCCGATGACATCCATGGCATACGTCCTTGATGTGAGGGACGGTGAGTAAGGGCGAGCCCGGGGTGGCCGGGGCCGGGACCCTGCGATGGCCGGCGCGGTGTACGGGCGCCGGGCGAGCGGGGGGTGCGCCGCGGAGTGTTCCCCCTCGTTCAGCCTGCGGCACACCGGATGGCGGACATTCCCCCTGCCGGTTCCAGGCCGGGCACCTGCCGGTGTCCGGCACCGGAACCGTCCGCGGTGCTCCCCGTACCGCATTCTGTCATTAGGTTCACTGCGCACGCATTGCCTGTTTCCGGCAATGTTCGGCAGGTCTTCCATGCCGGATGATGACGGGGCCCCGTCAAACATGGGGCGGCCGGTGATGTGAGGATCACGGCTTCGTCCCCGCCTCCGGCCGGGGAGGGGTACCCGCACCGTACGTCACCCGCGCGGGCGCCGGGCACGGAGCCCGCGCGACACCCGCCGCAGGGATCAGCGCTGATCAGGAAGGTGGACAACATGACCGACACCCGTACCGTGGCCGTCCTGGGCACCGGGATCATGGGCGCCGCGATGGCCCGCAACCTCGTGCGCGCCGGACACACCGTCCGGGTCTGGAACCGCACCCGCGCCAAGGCCGAGCCGCTGGCCTCCGACGGCGCCGAGGTCGCCGGGACCCCCGCCGAGGCGGTGCGCGACGCCGACGTGGTCCTGACGATGCTCCACGACGGCGGCACGGTCCTGGACGTCATGCGCGAGGCCGCCCCCGCGCTGCGCCGGGGCGCCGCGTGGGCGCAGTCGACCACGGTGGGACTGGAGTCGGTCACCGAACTGGCCGCCCTCGCCGGCGAGCACGGCCTGGTCCTCTACGATGCGCCCGTGCTGGGCACCAAGCAGCCGGCCGAGGCCGGGCAGCTGACCGTGCTGGCGGCGGGACCGGTCGAGGGCCGGCCGGCGGTGACGCCGGTGTTCGAGGCGGTCGGCGCCCGTACGGTGTGGACCGGCGAGGACGCCGCGGCGGCCACCGCCACGCGGCTGAAGCTGGTGACCAACAGCTGGGTCGTCGCGGTCACCGCCGCGACCGGCGAGACGCTGGCCCTGGCCAAGGGGCTCGGTGTGGACCCGCGGGACTTCTTCGACCTCATCGCGGGCGGCCCGCTCGACATGGGCTACCTGCACGCCAAGGCCGGCGTCATCCTGGAGGAGAGGTTCCTCCCGCCGAGCTTCGCGGTGACCACCGCGGAGAAGGACGCCCGTCTGATCGTCCGGGCCGGCGAGCTCCACGGCGTCCGCCTCGACGTGGCCGCCGCGAGCGCCGAGCGCTTCGCCCGCGCCGCCGCCCGGGGGCACGGGGAGGAGGACATGGCAGCGGCGTACTTCGCGAGCTTCACCGACCGCGACCCGGCCGGGGCGGGCCCCGGGCAGGCGGAGCCGTGACGGTGGCGTGGGGCGCCGGGGGTCAGGCGCGGTCGGTGAGTTCGTCGGCGTACACCTGGGACAGCGGCTGAGGACCCACGTACTGCTGGCAGTTGCACTCGCCCGGCTCGAAGCGCAGGGGTTTCTTGTTCTCGTCCCAGGCGGTCGGGACCTCGACGCGCTCGTGGCAGCGGCCGTTCCTGTCGTGCTTGGCCAGGTGGTGGGTGCACCCGCACACCGGCTCCGGCGGCTTGTGCGCCGCCTCCACGGCCAGCCGCTCCGCCTTCGCCGCCTCCATCAGCTCCAGCTTCCGCTCGTGCCGGTTGCGCAGCGCGGTGCGGACGGTGTCGGCGAACCAGGCGAAACCGCCCGTCCAGAACAGGATCACCACCCACCAGATCCAGCGCATCGTCGGCTCCCCCTCCCTCTGATGAGTTCAGGGTAAGTGGTGGTGGGCCGGGCGTCGTCACCCGGGACACGAGCGGACGGCCCCGCCCCGGCCACCGGAACCACTCCCGCCCGGGCGCCCGCCGGCGTGGACGGGCGTCCGCCGGAGGGCACGTCTCCTCCCTGTTGCCCCGCACCGCCGCACCGCGGCTCGGTTCGAGGAGCCGCGTGGAGGGGGCCGCCGGTCAGCCGGCGCGCTGCTGGCAGGGCACGCAGCAGCGGGCGTACGGCAGGATCTCCAGCCGTTCCACCGGGATGGGCTCGGCGCAGTCCTCGCAGCTTCCGTACGAGCCGTCGTCCAGCCGTCCGAAGGCGGCCTCGATGTCCTTCAGCGCCCGCTTCAGGGCGGTCTTCTGCGCGCTCAGGAGGTCGTCGGCCTCCTGACCGCCGTTGGCGCTCTCCTCGATGGCCCGCATCTGTGCGAGGCGGGAGTTGCGCTCGTGTTCCAGGCGCTGCCGGGCCTCGTGCGCGCTCATGCGCTCGGCCGCGGAGTCACTGCGGGTGGTCTCCAACGACATCGGCGATACGGTCCCTTCTGGCAAGAGCCGGTGACGAGGGGGGCCGCGGTGACGCGGCCCCCCTCCTGCCCTTCCAGACTGGCCCGGTACAAAAGCCGCGGCCATCGGTCGCAGCACCCATTTCCGGCGGGCGGCGGGGTGCACCGCCCACCGGAACGGCCGAATCAGACCTGCGCGCCCTGTGCGGGACGGCGGGCCGCCGGCTTGCGGCGCTGCGGTCGGCTCGGGGTGCTCCCCCGCCGGTTGCTGAACTCGATGGCGAGCGGGGTCGCGGTGAGCACCGAGGAGTAGGTGCCGACCACCAGGCCGATGAGCAGCGCGAGCGCGAAGTCGGTCAGCGAGTCCCCGCCGAACACCGCCAGGGTGGCGAGGATCAGCAGGGCGCCCATGCCCGTGTTGACGGTGCGGGGCACGGTCTGCAGGATCGCCTTGTTGCAGACCTCGGGCAGGGGCGCCTTGCGGTTCCGCCGGACCAGCTCCCGGATGCGGTCGAAGACGACGACCGAGTCGTTGACGGAGTAGCCGATGACGGTGAGCAGGGACGCCAGGAACACGCCGTCGATGGGCTTGCCCAGCCACGCGAAGACGCCGACGAGGATGAGCACGTCGTGCGCGAGCGTGACGACCGCGGCGGAGCCGAACAGCCAGCGGAAGCGGGCGGCGAGGTACAGCAGCTGGGCGCCGAGGGCCACGGAGAGAGCGATGAGGGCGTTGCGGCGCAGCTCCTCGCCGATGCTCGGGCCGATCAGCTCGTCACGGACCTTCTCCGTCTCGCCACCGAGGGTGCCGATGGTGTCGGCGACCTTGGACGCCTCGGCGTTGGTCAGCTGCTCGGTGCGCACGGACAGTCCGTTGTCGCCGGAGGACTGCACGACCATGCCGGGGAACCCGGCGTCGGCGAGGGCGGTGCGGGCCCGTTCGGGGTCCACGGGGGTGCTGGTGCTGTACTCGATCATCCGGCCGCCGGTGAACTCCAGACCGAAGTTCAGGCCCCGGACCGCGATGCCCGTACCGGCGAGCACGAGCACGACCGCGGAGACGGCCAGCCAGCGGCGCGGGCTCTTCATCAGCTGCGGGTCGCGCCGCACGAGAAAGTCGCGCACCCGGCCGGTGGTCGCCAGGCCCGTGAACAGCGGGCGGCGGCGCACCGACCGGCGGGACACGGCGAACTCGGCGAGCACCCGGGTGATCACCAGGGCGCTGATCATCGAGGCGATGACACCGATGGCGAGGGTGACGGCGAAGCCGCGCACCGGGCCGGTGGACAGGAAGAACAGCAGTCCGGCCGCGATCAGCGTGGTGATGTTGGAGTCGGCGATCGCGCTGAAGGCGTTGCGGAAGCCGGCGGTGAGGGCCGAGCGCGTGCTGGGCCGGTGCATGCCGGCGTACTCCTCCCGGGCGCGTTCGAAGACGAGCACGTTGGCGTCCACGGCCATGCCGATCGCCAGCACGAAACCGGCCAGGCCCGGCAGGGTCAGGGTGGCGCCGAGGCCGGCCAGGGCGGCGTAGGAGATCACGCCGTAGCAGACCAGGGCCACGGTCGCGAGGAAGCCGGTGAGCCGGTAGACGGTGATGATGAACAGCGCGGTCAACGCGGTGCCGATCACCGCGGCCCAGGCGGTGGCCTCGATGGCGTCGGCGCCCAGGGTCGGGCCGACGGTGTGCTGTTCGACCGTCTCGACCGGCACGGGCAGGGCACCGCCGCTGATCAGCAGGGCCAGCTCGCGGGCGTCGGCGTCGCTGAAGGAGCCGGTGATCCGCGTGGAGCCGTCCGCGATGCCCGTACCGCAGGGAACCGACGCGTCGACCTGCGGGGAGGAGATGATCCGGTCGTCGAGCACGATGGCCACCCGACGCATGGGGTCGCCCATCGGCTTGCAGGCGGCCTCACCGGTCAGCTTGGCCCAGCCGCTGCGTCCCGCCTTGTTGAAGTCGATGGTGACGTGCCAGCCGGCACCCGTCTCCTGGTCGAAGCGTGCGTCGGCGCCCTTGACGTCCTGACCGGTCATGGCGGTCTTCTGCAGGCGCAGCTTCTGCCCCGACTCGTCGGGGAGCACGAGCTCCTTCGACTGCCCGGGCTTGGACTTGGCGGGATCCTCGGTGGGGTCGGCCACGCCGAGCACCGGGTGGAAGGTCAGCTGGGCGGTACGGCCGAGCACATCGGCCGCCTTCTTCGGGTCCTGGACGCCGGGCAGCTCGACGATGATCCGGTTGTTGCCCGAGCGGACGAGGGTCGGCTCGGCCACACCGAGCGCGTCGACCCGGCCGCGGAGCACTTCCAGGGTGCGGTCGGTGGCCGCGCTGTCGGCCTTGGTGGTCGGGGTGGACTTGGTTTCCAGGACGATCTGGGTGCCGCCCCGCAGGTCGAGTCCGAGGCGGACCGGAACGGTGACGGCGATATAGACGGACAGGGCGATCACGATGAGGGCGAACAACGCCCTCACCTTGTTTGAACGAATCAACGAAAAGCCTCCGGCGGGCACACCACGACCACGGCCGACGCGGTCACGGCGGTTCGAACGGCGAACAGAACAGGAACGTCAGATGCCGCAGCCACCGGGCGGCGCCCGTCCGCCGGCCTGGATCACGTGCCCCACCGGGCACGGTACGTACCCGTGCGCCGCTGTCACGCGCCGGCTCGGGGGCGCGGCCACCACCGCCTCCTGCACGGCCGTCGCCGGCTGCGCGTGCTGGGGCGGCCGCTCCCCGTGCGTCTCCTGCCGCGTTCCGCTCTGCAGGGAGCACACGGCCCCGCACTGCTCGCCGGTCCGCGGAGCACCGCCGGGAGGGTCTCCCCGGCCGGCGTCCCCGCCCGCGTCCGCGGGGTCGGGGTGCTGCTGGGCGGGGGGCGCGGCGGGGTGGTGGTCCGCGTGCGCCGGGGCGGGCAGGGTGCCCGTGTCGCCGTCCGCGGCGGATACCTCCGTCGCGGGATGCGGGGACGGGCTGCCCGTGAAGAGGGCGAGGAGGGTGAGGAGGACCGTTGTCAGGAGGGCCAGGGGATGGCTGGGGGCGCCACGTGGAGCGTGGTGCATGCAGCGTCCCCTTCCTGTGGGCGCGGGTGTCGGACCCGGAGTGCGACCGGGGTGGTCGTGGAGCGCGGTCAGGGTTCGATCAGACCGGCGCGGATGGCGTAGCGGGTGAGGTCGAGACGGTCGCGCAGACCGAGCTTCTGCAACAGGTTGGCACGATGCCGCTGCACGGTCTTGATGCTGATGAAGAGGATCTCACCGATTTCCTTCGAGGAGTGCCCCTCGGCCACCAGTTTCAGGACCTCCTCCTCACGGGGCGTCAGGACCTGGTCCGGGGTCTCCTCGCCGTGGCGGACCCGGTCGAGGTAGTTGCGGATCAGCGCGGTCACCGCCCCGGGGTAGAGGAACGGCTCGTCGCGCATCGCGGCCCGGCAGGCGGCGACCAGGTCCTGGTCGGCGACGGACTTCAGCACGTACCCGCTGGCCCCGGCCTTCAGCGCCTGGAAGAAGTACTGCTCGTTGTCGTGCATCGTGAGCATCAGGATCCGCAGGTCCGGCTTGAGCGCCACCAGCTCGCGCGTGGCCTGCAGACCGGTCAGGCGGGGCATCGCGATGTCCAGGACCGCGAGGTCCACGTCGTGGGTGCGGGCCATCTCGATGGCCTCCGCGCCGTCACCGGCCTCGGCGACCACCTCCAGGTCCGGTTCCCGGTCGAGGATCAGCCGCACCCCCCGCCGTACCAGGGCGTGGTCGTCGGCGAGCAGGATACGGATCTTGGTCGGGTCGGACATGATCAGGGCTGCTTCCTGGGGACGGGCGCGGTCAGCCGGACCTGGGTTCCGGCCACAGGGGCGGCGGCGATGTCGAGACGGGCCCCGATGAGCAGGGCCCGCTCGCGCATGCCGCGGATGCCGGCGCCTTCGCACGCGGCCTTGATGCCACGTCCGTCGTCGGTGATGGCCAGCTCCACGGCACCGTCGGTGCGCCGCAGGCTGACCACGATCCGTTCGGCGTCCGCGTGCCGGGCCGCGTTGGTCAGGCTCTCCTGTGCGACACGGTAGAGGACAAGCTCGGTCTCCGGTTCCAGAGAGGGCAGATCGGTGGCGAAGCGCCGTACCAGCCGCAGCCCGGTGTGGGTGGCGAAATCGCTGGTCAGCGAGGTCAGCGCGGCCACCAGACCGAGGTCGTCCAGGACCCCGGGCCGCAGTCGGCGCACCAGCCGGCGGACCTCGTCCAGGCTGCCCCGGGTGATCTCCTGCGCCTGCTGCAGTTCGTCGCGCAGCGGCGGTCGGGCCTCGTCCGCGGCCCGCTTGAGCGCCAGCAGGATCGCTGTCATGCTCTGGCCCACCTCGTCGTGCAGTTCCTGCGCGATACGGCGCCGCTCGGCCTCCTGGGCGAGCAGCACCCGCGCGCTGCTCGTGGCCCGCTCGCGCTCCAGCCGGTCCAGCATCGCGTTGAACGTACGGATCAGCTCGGAGACCTCACCGCCGCCGTGCACCGGAAGCCGCTGACCGGGGCGCAGCAGGTCCACCGTGGTCATCAGCTTCGTCAGCCGGTCCAGCGGGGCCAGCCCCCACCGCAGCAGAGCGGCGTTGGCGACCAGCATGACGGCCAGGCCGACCACCAGGATGATCGCCTCGGTCAGCACCACCGGTACCGAGACGGTCACCGGGGCCCACAGCAGCAGCGCGGTGGCCACACCCAGCACCACGGCGTTGAGCCCGAAGATCCGCCAGAACAGGGACACCGGGGTTACGCCTCCTTCCGTGACGCGGTCTGCCTCCACTGTCGGGCATCGCGCACCCCGGACGAGCCGCGGCCCCCGGGATCCGTCCGACAGGACGAGCCCTGGTCCCGACCGGACCTGCCGGTCCCGACCGGGCCATCCGCCAGTGTGCCGCCGCCGACCGCCGGGGAGCGATGGGGCACGGTCCCCATTTGACCGGGCACGGCCTGCCCATGCCTCCACCGACTGGACTCCCGGACCACCCGCAAATGGGTCCTGGACCCGATGGGAAACCTCGGCCCGGTCGTCCAGGGTGGGGATGTGACCGACCTCCGTCCCCTCATGCGGACCATGCGGTCCACGCAGCCCCGCGGACCACGCGGGCTACGCAGACCATGCTGACAGAAAGGCACTGACGATGTCGCTCGACGCCGCCCGGACCGAACCCCGCCTTGAGCGCGTGGCCGCCGAGGAGGCCCGCCAGCGTCTGGAACACGCCCGCGGGACCCGGCTGGTCCAGCTGGAGGCCCTCGGTGAGACCGGGCAGACGGCGGAGGACCACCTGATGTCCTCCCAGCGGGAGGCCATCGAGCGCGTCCTGAAGGAGATCGACGAGGCGTTCGCCCGTATCGAGGACGGCACCTACGGAACCTGCCTGGACTGCGGCAAGCCGGTCCCCGCGGAGCGCCTGGAGATCCTGCCCTACACGGGTCACTGCGTCTCCTGCCGGCGCCGTACCGCCTGATCCTCTTCTCCCGCCCTGCCCTCGTCTTCCGCCCTGCCCTCGTCTCCCGCCCTGCCCAAGGGGTGAAGTGGTGAACAACCAGATCATCGGCGACCGCGACACGCGCCTGACGCCCGAGGACCTCGCCGCGCTCCGCGAGAACCTCAATGAGCAGCGGCTGTTCCGCCAGGAGCAGCTGCAGCAGTTCTCGGCCGTCGCGACATCCCGCGCGGACACGGTGCTTCAGCGGCAGGCGGCCTCGCAGGTGGAGGTCCGCGTCAAACTCGCGGCCTCCGCCCGCATGGTCCTCGCCGATGTCGAGGCCGCCCTGGCACGCATGGACGAGGGCAGCTACGGCGCCTGCCACCTGTGCCGGCGTCCCATCGAACGGGAACGTCTGACGATCGTGCCGCAGGCCCGCTACTGCGCGCGCTGCCAGCAGGTCAGGGAGGCCGGACGGTGACCATGACCCAGCGCTCGCGCGCCGCCTCCGCCGCCCCCCGGAACCGACCGTGGCCGCTGGGCCGGCAGGGCTGCGGTGTCGCCCTCGACATGGGCAGCGCCCGCACCCGCGCCTGGGTCGCCGGCCGGGGACTGGTCATCGACGTCCCCACGGTGACCTTCCCCGGCGTCGGCGCGGTCTACCCGATCCAGCGCGGCACGATCATCGACACCGAGGGCACCGCCCGGATGCTCGAGCGCCTGCTCGGCCACCGGCTGCCCCGCTTCACCCGCCCGCTGGTCGTCGTCACCGCTCCCGTGCTGGACGGCGTCGCCTACCGCAACGAGGCCCGTACGGCGGTGGAGGTGCTGCGGCCGCGCGGCGTCCTCACCATCCCCAGCGCTCGGGCCGTGGCGCTGGCCGCGGGCGCGGACATGTCGCGTCCGCTGCTCGTGGTGGACATCGGCGCGCATCTCACCGAGGTGGTGCTGCTGTCCGAGGGTGCCGTCGTCGACGCGCGCCGCACCGCGCTGGGCACCACCGACCTCGACACCGCCTCGCCGCTGCAGATCTGCGACGCGGTGGCCACCATGGTGACCGCGATGCTGCGGCAGGACCGTACGTCGCTGACCATCGACGCCCTGCGCCGGGGCGCGCTGCTGGCCGGCGGGGGCGCCCTGCGTCCCGAGATCACCTACCACCTCACCGGCAGGCTGCACGCGCCCCTCAGAGCCGTGGCGGCGCCGCACACCGCCGCCGTCCGCGGCGCCGCCACACTCCTGCGGTCCGCCCGCGACCACTCCTCGGACGAGGACTCCGCCCCCTCCGAGCCGAAGTCGTCCTAGAAAACCAGGAATCCAGGAATCCCAGGAAGGAGAGTCACACCATGTCCGGCGGCCTCCCCCAGGCACAGCCGCCCTCCGAGAACCTGCCCTCCGAAGACCCGGTCCCCGAAGAACTCCCGCGCGTCAAACTGTGGCGCCTGCGGCGCAATCCGCTGCGCCGCCCCACCGACCTGCTGCAGGCGTGGCTCGGTCTCGGCCTGCTGCTGGTCGTGCTGGCCGCCGTGCCCGCGGCCATGTTCCTCGTCGGCGACGCGGCCTTCCGACACTACGCCCGGACCGCCGACCACCAGGAACAGACGCGGTGGCTGACCACCGCGGTGCTCGTCCACGACGCCCCCCGCCACCCCGAGCCGGGCTCGGAGGAGGCGAAGCAGACCCGCTACCCGGTCCAGGTGCGCTTCACCGACCCGGGCGGCCATACCCGCACCGCGCAGGCCGACGTCCATCCCGGCCTGTCCGCCGGCAGCGGCGTCGACGTGTGGGCGGACACGGACGGGCGGATCACCGAGCCGCCCATGACCGACGACCAGATCCGCAGCCGCAGCATGGGCTGGGCGATCATCGCCGCCCTGACCGTCTGCGCCGTCGGCGCGGCCACGTACGGGCTCACCGCCCTGATACTGCGCCGCCGCAACCTCTCCGCCTGGGCCGCGGCCTGGTCCCGCACGGCCCCCCGCTGGACGGCGCCCCGGTAGCCACGCGGCGCCACTGAGGCAGCCGGGCGCGCCGAGGCGCGTGCCTGGCGGCGGGCGCCCGGCGCCGACGGAACACGGCGAGCGAGGACCCCACCGACGAGTGACAAGCGTCACATCACTGACGGCGGGTTTTTACCAAATCAAAAGATTCTTTACGCTTCCCCGCACGTATCAGTGGGTGTTCGAACCGCCTCCGGGCGGATCCACGACCGCGTTGGAGGCACGGTGCGCTTTTCGCGGAACGCGACGGGAACTCTCTTCGTGGGCGGTGCCCTCAGCCTGACCCTGGCCGCACTCGCCTACCCGGCCATGCTCGGTCTGGACAAGGTCTCCAGCGACGGCGACCGGATCATCGCCCAGACGGAGTGGGGGCCGCTGACGGAGTCGGACCGGGACTTCGTGGTCAAGGTGCGCGCGGCCGGACTGTGGGAGTACCCCCTCGGTCAGATAGCCCTGAAGAAGGGGACGACCCCGGAGGTCGTCACCGCGGGCGAGCACCTGGTCGACGGTCACGCGGCGCTGGACGCCAGCTGCCGCAGGATCGCCCCCTTGCTCAACATCACGCTGCCGAACGTGGCCAGCCCGCAGCAGGAGGGCTTCATCGTCACGATCTCGAACAAGAGCGGCAAGGATTTCGACTCCGAGCTGGCCAACACCATGCGCATGACACACGGCGCGATCTTCAACACCATCGCGAAGGTCCGCTCCACGACCAAGAACAGCCTGATCCGCGAGCTCGCCAACCAGGCCAACGACACCGTCCTCGACCACATCATGGTTCTGGAGGCCACCGGACTGGTCAACTTCGAGCAGACGCTGCACATGCAGACGAGCCCGCCGAAGCTGCCCGAATCGGACCTGACCCCGCCGCCCCCGTCCGGCCGCCAGCCCATGGTCGTGCTCACCCCGCCGCCGACCGCCACGTCGACCCCGATAGCGATCCCCGGCGAGCCGGCCCCCAGCCCGCAGACCCCCGACCCGCAGCAGGCGCCCGCCCCGCAGCAGTCCCCCAGCCCGCAGGTGGGGTGAGCCGCGGGGCGGGCGCCTGCTGGGGACGGACGCGGACATGGTCACCGAGCCCGAGCCGGGCTCCGACCCCGAACGGCGGCAGTGGTCACCTGGCGGAGACCGGAGGCGGCGGCGCGGTGCCGCCTGCGGACGGCGCGGCGGTCGTGGTCGCCGCGCGACGCCGGGCGGTGAACCGCGCCCCGTGAGACGCGCGGGCCCTACGTCCAGGGCGGGTCCAGCCCCTCCACGATGGCCAGGAACAGCTTGACGTACCGCTCGACGTCGATGTCCAACGCCACGTCCACCAGGGGCTGTTCGCGGGTCTCGCCGTGCAGTTCCGCCTCGCCCGGGCGCGGGCGGCGGTCGACGACCGTCTGCCCGCGGGCCGGGCCCGGCGCCAGGTCGACCTCCACCGGCAGCCGGTGGGTGGTCAGTCCCGCCGGGTCGGCGACCGAGCACACCGCGCCCGCGTCGCCGAGGCCGCCGTAGGGGACGTCGTTGCCGGTGGCCGGGTCGCGGTGGGACAGCAGCCGCCCGGCCAGCCGGGCGCCGGGCTCACCGCACTCGCGCAGCCGCCGTACGTCCGCCTCCGGCACCAGCACCCGCTGGAACACGTCCAGGCCGTACATCGTGGTCGGCACCCCGGCGGTGAGCAGGATCGCGGCGGCCTCCGGGTCGTGCCAGACGTTGAACTCGGCGACCGGCGTGGCGTTTCCGGTGGCCACCGCGCCGCCCATGAACACGATCCGCTCGATGTTGCGGGTCACCTCGGGGTGGGTGCGCAGCAGCAGGGCGATGTTGGTCAGGGGAGCGGTGGGGATCAGCGTGACCGGGCGGGGCGAGTCCAGGATCGCGTGGTGCATCAGCATCACCGCGTCCACCTCGGTGGGCCGCCGGGCCGGCGCGGGCAGCCCGAGGTCGCCCATGCCGTCACGGCCGTGCACGTGGTGGGCGGTGCGCAGGGGTTCGAGCAGCGGTCGCTCGGCACCCCGGGCCACGGGAACGGCGGGTGCGCCCGCCTGTTCCAGGACCGTCAGCGTGTTCCGTACCACCTGGTCCACGTCCGTGTTCCCGGCGATACAGCCGACCGCGCGCAGGTCGAGGCCCGGGTGACGGACGGCGAACAGCAGGGCGAGGGCGTCGTCGACGCCGGTGTCGCAGTCGATGACCACGGGGGTGGGCCGTGAGGTCACGAGGGCTCCTTCCGTCGGACCGGCCCCACCCCCATCGTCACTCCCACAGCCCGCTGCCGCGCGCGGCCACCCTCCCCCAAGCTCTTGAACGAGCAGGGAGACTCCCATTCCGATCCGCCGCTGCAGCTCCTCGACGGGTACGGCACCCGGGCGACGCCCGTCCCGGGGCTTGTTCGCCCAGCTCAGCCCAGCTCAGCCCAGCCCAGTTGTCAGCGCGCCGGGACACTGTCCGGCGTCGTCGTCATGGGGGACGGCTGGGCGCGCCGCATGAGCGGGGCGCCAACAGCGGGGTGCGCGTCCGCGCGAACGGTTTTCCCGGCGCCGCTCACCCGGACGGACCGGCGCGCTGGTGGGCGGGGCGGCCGGGTGGTGCGGTGAGAGAAACAGCACCCCCTCCGGAGGCCCCGTATGCCCCGTCCCCCGGCCCGTGTCCTGCCCGCCTCGGTCCTGGCCGCACTCGTCCTGCTGACCGCGGCGGCCTGCACCTCCGGGCGGTCCGGCCGGGCCGCCGAGACCGCCGCCTCCCCGTCGGTGACCCGCCCGGCCGCCCCCGCCCCCGTCTCCGTGCCTCCGACCACCGCTCTCACCCAGGAGCAGGCACAGGAGGCGCTGCTCACCGAGGCCGACCTGGGCCCGGTGTGGGCGCCCACCCAGGGGGCGGCGACCTGGCGGGACGGCGTGCTCAAGGCGCAGACCGAGGTGCCCGACTGCCAGCGCCTGCTGGACGCCCTCTACGCCGACGAACCGCTCGGCGCCCCCTCCGGAGCGCACGCGGTCGCCGCCTTCGACGACGGCGACGACGAGGCCCAGCTGCGCCACCAGGTGTTCGCGCTGCGCGCGGCGGACGCGGACCGCGCCCTGGCCTGGCTGAGAACCCTGCCGCAGACCTGTGCCCGCTTCATGGCGACGACCGTCCGGTCCGGCCTCCAGGACGTGCAGGTCACGGATCTCGCCCTCCCGGAGGTCGGCGACGCCCGCCAGGGCCTGCGCGTGACGTTCACCGGCGACCTGGCCACCCTCACCCTCGACGTGGCCGCCGTACGCCTCGGCGACGACGCCATCACCCTCACCACCGGTGCCCTCGGCACCCCGCCGGAGGACACCACCACCGAGTCCCTCCTGTTGAGCACGGACCGCCTCACAACGGTCCACCACCAGGAGCGGGCCCAGGCTTGAGGGGCCGGCGGGGAATCAGGTGGTGAGCCGGCCGACGGTCTCCTTGGCCTCCCTCAGGCCGATGCCCGTGGCCTTGCGGCAGGCCTTGACCGCCTCGATCCTCCGGCCGGCGTGAGCTTGCTCTCGGCCGGGTCGCGGCGGACGGACACCGCTCCTCGGCGGGCGGACGCCACCCGCCGGGATCCCAGGGCCTGCCCGGCGGATCATGCCGCGGACGCGGGGTCCGGCACTCCCCCGAGCTCTTCGAGCAGGGGGGACCCCACCCCCGAGCTCTTCGAGCAGGACCCCCCCCCCATCGCCCCCGCTCACCTGGGCCGAGGGCCGACCGCCGATTTCCCGTGACTTGATCCGCCGGACAGGCCCTAGTCGTGCTCGAAGCTCTTCCTGTGTGTGATCACCTCGTGTGCCACGTCGAGTGCCGTACGGCCCTGGGCGAAGGCGGAGGCGCGCAACCGTGCCAGGGCCTCCTCGGCGCCGACCCCGAGCTGGACCATGATCATGCCGATGGCCTGGTGGACCTCGTCCTGATCCGTGGTGAGACCGCTCAGCCAGCACTCTCCGCCCGCATCCTCGTCGTCCTCCCCGTGGGGCAGGGACATCAGGGCCAGTGTCATCACGCCGGCCACGAGCTGGGCGGTGTGCAGCTCCCGTTTGGTGAGCTCCTGCGGGACGTCGCCGTAGAGGTCGAGCGTGCCCACGCAGACGGCGTCGTTGCCGAGCGGGATGGAGTACACCGCCTGGACGCCGGCCTCGGCCGCCTGCTGCGCGAACACCGGCCAGCGCCGGGCGTCGCGGCCCGTGGTCAGGTCGGAGGCCAGGACGGGCGCGCCGATCTCCGCGGCGTACAGCGACGGCCCGTCGCCCAGAGTGGCCTGGATCTCGGCCATCCGGGCGGCCTCGTCGTCGCTGGCGCTCATCCGTACGGGCATGCCGTTGCCGCGCAGCGAGACGCTGGCGCCGGTCACCGGCAGCAGCCCGACCGCGAGCACGCACAGCCGGTGCGGGATCTCGGCGGGCGCCATGCCCCTGACGCCCTCGGCGATCACGTCGGCGGCGTTCACCGGCTCACGCACGCGGTCCCGCTCGCGCACGCCCTCACCGCGACGGCTCTGGAAGCCGTCGTCCCTGGGCTGCACGGCCACCGCCTCCTCACCACATCAGCGCGGCCACTGTCGTCCACGGTTCCCGGGAACAGACGTACACACGCTGAACGAGGAGACACCCCATCGCGGGTCCACCTGCCCAGACCGGCCCCTCGGGTACCCGCGCGCCTCCCCCGAAAACCTACGGGCCACAGGGCGCTCGCCCGCCGTCACAGCGGCGGCTGGGCGGGGGCCGGACCCAGGGTGGTCGTGCCGGGGGCCGTGCGGTGGCCGAGGCCCGTGCGGTAGGCGTCCAGGGCCGCCTCCACGCGGCCGGTGCGGCGGAGCAGGTCGCCCAGGAGGCGGCACAGGTCGGCGAGGTCACCGGCCGCGCCCGCGCGCTCCAGCAGGCTCAGCGCGCGCACGTAGTGCTCCTCGGCCGCCTCCGTGTCGCGGGCGTCCTCGGCGATGATGCCGAGCAGCCGGTGCGCGGCGGCGGCGTGGACGGCGCCCCGCTCGGAGGAGAGGTCCCCGAGGACCTGCTGGAGCAGCCCGGCGGCCTCCTCCGACTTGCCGCGCCGGTGCAGGACGTCGGCCAGCTCGACCGCGACCTGGCTGGTGTAGAGCGCGGCGCGCTTGGCCGACAGCATGCTCTGCGCGGCCCGCAGCTCCTCCTCCGCGCGCTGGAGTTCGCCGTTCTGCGCGCAGACGTAGCCGCGCATCCAGTGGCAGTTGGCGAGTTCGGTGCGCAGCTGCAGGTGCCGGTAGAGCTCGGCCGCCTTGGCGAGCGAGGCGTCGGCCTCGGCGATGCGTCCCTCGGCGAGCAGGGTGCGGGCCACCGACCGGTGCATCCGGGCCACCAGCGCCGGGTCGCCCGCCCGCGGGGCGAGCGCGAGGGCGAGCTCGGCCGCCTGGGCCGCCCGCACGTGCGCCCCCATGTCCATGTACGGCCCGATGACGCTCGTGTACAGCAGGAGCAGCGCGTCCGGGTCGTGCAGCCCGCCCCGGTTGAGCTCGTCGAGGGTGGACTCGAACAGGTAGACGGCGTACCGCAGCTCGCCCGCCAGGTAGTGGGAGACGGCCCGGCCGCGCAGCGCGGGCACCCGGGCGGGCAGCGGCGCCTCGGCGAGGGCCTGCTCGGACCGCTCGAAGAACCGCCGGCCGCTCTCGAGCTCACCGGTCTCCAGGGCGCACTCGCCGAGCCCGAGCAGGGCCTCGGCCCGGACGTCGGCGAACTCGTGCTCCTCGGCCTCGGCCAGCAGCCGGGCGTACTGCTCGGCCGCCTCGTCGGCCTCCCCGGTGGCGAGCGTGCGCTGCGCCTCGGTCAGCCTGAGCCGCAGGTCGGTGGCGAGGTGGGCGGGGCGCCCGGTGGCGAGCTCCTCGAAGGAGACCCCGAGCCGCTCGGCGACGTGCCGCAGCGCCTCGTCGGAGGGCCGCACCCGGCCCGCCTCGAGCGTGGAGATGTAGGCGGGGGTGTAAGCCGGTTCCGCCAACTGCCGCTGGGTCAGCCCTTGCTCGCGCCGCAACCGCTGCACCCTGCGCCCGATGGTCTCCGGGTCGTCCCGCTTCGCCATGCGGTTCATCATGCCAGCAGACCGGCTTGCGGCGAGCGGTGCGCACTGACCGGAAATCAGCACCGGACCTTCCGCCCATGAGGCCCCAACTCTCCCTGATGCTCTTTCCGTTGGGCCACCCGACCCCCTACTTTGGAAAGCGCGTCAAATCTGCTTGATCCCCCACTGTCGTTGCGAGGTCGGTTGCCGTGCTCGGACGCACTGTCGCGCGCCAAGGACTCGGACTCATCCCCGCACGTCTCGTCAGAGGATTCGGCGCAGCGGTCATGGCCGTGGCCGCCCTCGTCGCGGCGGCCAACGCGGGCCCGGCGCAGGAGCCCACCCCGATACCGGCCCAACAGGTCGCCCAGAGCCGCTAGTTCGTGCTGCCGCGTTTCCGGCCCAGTCCGGCAGTGCCCGCCGCAGCGCTTTGTCCGGCCGACGGGCCGGGTCCGCGTCGCCGGACCGGATCGCCGGACCGGATCGCCGGACCGGATCGCCGGACCGCGTCCCCGGTGAACAGGCAGCCGGGCCGGCCAGTCACGTCTCGGAGCGTGTTACAGGTGCGCTCACCGGTGGGCGACACCGACGGCGCGCCACGGAGGCGCCCCAGGGGCGGACCCGGAGGCGGGCGCCGCCGTGCTCCGTGCCGTCAGCCCTGCGTCTGCAGCTGCCGCAACTGCTGCCGTACGTGGTCCAGCGCGCCCCGGCGCCGACCGGGCACCCGCCCGCGCAACTCCGCGAGCACCGGCCCGAGTTCGCGGGCCCGCCCGGGGTCACGGATCCGTCCCCACTGGTGGTGCGCCCGGTCGACGGCGGCCTCGACCGCCGGGGCGTCGGCGGCCTGCCCCATGGCCAGGCGGGTGGCGGCCACGGTCAGCCAGGCCCGGCAGCTGCGGGCGGCGTCGCCCGCGAACATCGCCAGGTCCGCGCGGACCTCGGCCCAGTGCAGCGCGTCCTCGGAGGCGGCCCCGTGCGCACGGACGGCGTCCTGCTCCCAGCGGGCGGCGAGCGCGTCGGCGTCGCCGTGCCGCCCGGCCTCCACACAGGTGGCGATGGCCGCGTGCGGGTCGGCCGGCGCCGGCCGGGGAGCGGTGAGCACGAGTCCGGGCCCGCCGCCCTCGTCGGCCAGCCGCGTCAGCGCCTGCCGGTGCAGCTCCTGGAGGGGCGGTCGGCGCCCGCTGCGCAGGATCGTCGCCACCGCCTTCATGTACGCCGGCGCCGCCACCGTGCGCCGGGCGGGCGGCGGCGCGAGGCGGCCGTACACCGCGATGTTGCGGCCCGGGTCCAGGGGGCGCCGCCGCAGCAGTTCCCAGCACTCCGCGTCCGCGTGCAGATCGGCCACGACCGTGGTCGTGCCGTCCGGGCGCAGCCGCAGCTCCTCGCGCAGCCAGTGCCAGGGCAGCGCCGTGTAGCGGACGGTCGCCGGAGTGGTGCGGGCCAGCGCCAGGTGGGGCAGGTGCTGGCGGCGGTCCAGCTGGAGCTGGCCGGTGACGAACACGGTCAGCGGGCCGGGGGCCGCCGCGGCGGCGCGCAGCCGGGTGAGCACGGCCTGCGGCTGCAGCGGGTCGACGAGTTCGACGACGGTCGCGGTGTCCGTGCCGGACAGCACCGAGGGCGGTACGGCGGCCAGCACGGGCAGCACGGACGCGGCGTCCACCAGGCGCCCCCTGCCCACGGGCGCGGCCGCGAGCAGCAGCACGGTTCCGGGCATCGTCCCCCCGCGTCGGTGATCCGTCGGTCGCCTGCGACAGGCTCCGAGCACACGGTAACGGCTCCACCGACTTGCCAGGGCCCGTTCCCAGGTGTGCTCTGGTAGGCGGGGGCGAGGAGAGAGGAGCGCTCTCATGGCTCACCCGGTATCCGTGTACGAACGCACCACCCCCGACACCACCCGCGGCAGCACCCGCAGGCCCGACCTGTTCAGCCCACGCGCCCACGCCATCGGCCGGTGGGCGGTGCCGTTCGCGCTGGGACTGATCTACGGCTTCTGGGCGGCGGAGATCCGGCGCGCCGGCGGTCCGGTCACGACCGGGAACCTCGTGTTCGCCGCCGTGACCGTCATCGTGTTCACGGTGGTCCTGGCGGGTGTCCTGACGCTCGGCCGGCGCCTGGGGCGCGAGTTGCACGCCGCGCTCTGGTTCGCCTTCATCGGCGTGGCGTTCGGCTTCCTCTACAGCCAGAGCGGCGAACCGATCCTGCTGTCCGTCGGCCTGTCCCTGCTGTTCGCCGTAGGCGCGGGCGTCACCACCTTCTACTGGTTCTACACGCACGAGGACGCGCGGGGGAACCGCATCACCTGACTCCACCGGGCCCCGCGACCTGTAACCCCCGCACCCCGTGACCCCCCGCCCCCGCAACCCGTCGTAGTCACCCGAACACCCTTCCTCCGCTCGCGGGCCCCCCGCGGGCGGCCTTGGCTGGGACATGTGTCCCGACGCCTGCGAAGTGGTCTGTCAGCCGTACTGATCGTCCTCTCGTGCCTGCTCGTGCCGCTCGGCGTGCTGTCGGCCTGGGCCGCGTACGGCCTGGCCGACACCGGCCGCTACGTCGCCACGATGGCACCGCTCGCCGACGACCCGGACGTGCGGGACGCCGTCGCGGACACCGTCGGGGACGGGATCGTGCGCCGGATCGGCCACGAACTGGACGCCGGTGTGCTGCGCGGCACCGTCGCGCCCTTCGTGCACGACGCGGCGCGTTCCTTCACCCGGACGGAAGCCTTCCGCACGGCGTGGAACGAGGGCAACCGGGCCGCCCACGACGCCGTCCTGCGTGCCCTGCGCGACGGCCGCGGCGAGCGCGGACGCCCGGTCACCGTCGACCTCGCGCCGGTCACCGCCCAGATCAAGGCACGGCTCACCGAGGACCGCGTGCCGCTCGCCGGCCGCATCCCCGTCGAGCACACCGAGGTCGACCTGCTTCCGGCCCAGCAGCTGGGCCGTCTGCAAAAGGGGTTCCACGCGCTCGAAGTCGCCGGTTTCTGGCTCCCGGTGGCGGCCGTGGTGTTCGCCCTCGCCGGCCTCGCCCTGGCCGTCCGCCGCCGCCGCGCGCTGACCGCCACCGCGCTCGGTACCGCCCTGGGCGGCGCGCTCCTCGCCCTCGCCGTCGCCGTCGGCCGCAGCGTGACCCTCGCCGACCTGCCCGCCGAGGTCTCCCAGCCGGCCGCCGGCGCCGTCTACGACGCCCTCACCGCCACCCTGCGCACCACCTCCTGGCTCCTGGTCGCCCTCGGCCTGACGGCGGCCGCCCTGACCTGGCTCACCCGCCGCCGACGCCCGCTCCGCCTCGTACGCCGTCGCCGCACGCCGGAGCCCCCGACCACCCCGCCCCACAACCAGCAGCCGCCACCCCGGGTCCAGGTCTGAGTCCGGGCCCGAGCCCGCTCCGGGACCGCGAACACCCCACCGAAACACCCACGGACGCCCCGCCGAGACACCCGTGAGCACCCCACCGAGACACCCGCGGGTGCCCGGCCGGGGTGCCCACGCCGGGTGGCGTCCTCACACGGGCGTCCTCACACGCCGATGCCGCCCCCGTCCGCCCGCCAGACCGCCACCACCGCGGGCCGCGGCACCCTGCCGGGCCCGTCCGGCCAGGTGCTCGCCGGCTGCTCCACCGACGCCCCGTCGACCTCGCCCGGGTGCTGCACGGCGACGACCACGCGCCGCTCCTGCACGATCGGCCCGCAGGTCTCCGCACCCGCGGGCATGGTCAGGAACTGCTTCAGCTCCCCTCGCCGGTCCCCCTTCACCGCGACGCCGAACAGCCCGTCGTGCGACCCGAGCTGGTTGCCGTCGGTCGCGATCCACAGGTTCCCGTACCGGTCGAAGGCCACGTTGTCCGGGCAGGAGACCGGGCTGACGTGCTCCTTGGGGAACCCGGCGAAGTAGGTCGACGGATCGGCCGGGTCACCGGCGACGAGGAACACCGACCAGTCGAAGCGCGTCGCGTCGGCCCTGTTGCCGCGCTCGGTCAGCTCCAGGATGTGCCCGTGCTTGTTGGCGTTGCGCGGGTTGGCCTCGTCGGCGGGCGCGTAACCCGCCCTGCCCCGGTTGCTGTTGTTGGTGAGGGCGACGTACACCTTGCCGGTGTGCGGCGAGGGCTCGACGTCCTCGGGCCGGTCCATCTTCGTCGCGCCCACCTTGTCGCCCGCGAGCCGCGTGAAGACGAACACCTCCTCGGCGGTCATCCCCGCCACGTGCGAGACGGCTCCCTCCGCGGTCGCCGTGGCCAGCGGAAGCCACTCGCCGCGGCCGTCGAACTCCCCGTCGGCGGGCAGCTTCCCGCTCCCGTCGATCTCCGCGGCGGGCGAATCGCCGGTGAGCCGGGCGACGTACAGGGTCCCCTCGTCGAGCAGCGACAGGTTGTGCTCGCGCGCGGCCCGGGACGACCCCTTCCGCATCCGCTTGCTGCCGACGAACTTGTAGAAGTAGTCGAACCGCTCGTCGTCGCCCGAGTACACGACGGGCCGCCCGTCCTCGGTGAGCCGGACGGTCGCCCCCTCGTGCTTGAACCGCCCGAGCGCGGTGTGCTTGCGCGGCGTGGAGGACGGGTCGTACGGGTCCAACTCGACGACGTACCCGAAGCGGTGCGCCTCGTTGGGCTCCCGCGCGACGTCGAACCTCTGGTCGAACCGCTCCCACTTGCGCTCGGTGGCCCCGGTGCCGATGCCGTAACGCCGGTCGGTGTCCCGGCCGCCGTGGGCGAAGTACTGGTTGAAGTTCTCCTCGCCGTGCAGGGTCGTTCCCCACGGCGTGGTTCCGCCGGAGCAGTTGTTGAGGGTGCCGAGCACCCGGCGCCCGCTCGGATCGGCGGAGGTCTTCAGCAGGTCCGACCCCGCGGCGGGCCCGGTGAGCCGGAACTCGGTGGTGGCGGTCACCCGCCGGTTGAGGTGGTGCCGGGGCACCGCGGTGAGCTTCCCCGTCCTGCGGTCCTCCTCCACCACGACGGCGGACAGCCCGTGCGCGGCCCAGGCGACCTCGACCTGCTGCCGGGTGGGGTTCTCCGGGTCGTATCCCCGGAACATGAGCACCTCGTCGGTGTACTCGTGGTTGGCGACGAGGAGCTGCCGGTGCGGCTCACCCCGCAGGGGCAGCAGGGCCAGGAAGTCGTTGTTGTACCCGAACTGCCCGGCCTGAGCCGCCGCGGTCTGGTGCTCCGGGTCGAAGGCGGGTGCCCCGCGCAGGATGGGCTCGCCCCAGCGGACGACGACGTTCTGCCGGTAGCCGTCGGGGACGGTGACGGTGTCGGCGGTGTTGGGCGCGACGGGCGCGAACCGCAGCCCGCGCGCGCCGGTGGGCTTCTTCCGGGACGGCGCCGGGTCCGCGGGGGCGGCCTCCGCCGGACGGGCCCCGGGGATGGTGGCCGTGCCGGCCGCGACGCCGACGACCGTGGCGGCCCTCAGCACCGAACGGCGCGCAAGTACGCCGGCGACGACATCGCCGACGTACTCGTTGGAGCTGGTGTTGGGTACTTCCTGGAAGCAGGCGTCACCACACCGGAAACGACAGGTCAGGGCGGACCGTCCACCGGGATGCGAGCCGGAGGGCGTTTTGATCAACGGCAGCAGCTTGCGCAATGGTTCTCTCCTCGGGTGCCCGTGATGCCAACGCGAACCGTAGGAACACATATCTGCGATAGCCGGGCGCCAGGATGAACGACAAGTGAACCTGCGGCAGCATCAAGGAAGTTGCCCCGAAGTCGCCGTACGGCGCCGTACACGGGCCGGATACCGCTCTTGACAGCCGCGGCACCGGAGACCCGACCCTGCCCAAGATCGTCCATGGGGGCAGCTAACCTTACGTGTCCGTCCTGGCCAGGGATTGACGGGCTTCAACTCAGCGAAGGGTTGCGCACATGGGCATTCTCACTCTCTTGCGGAACGCGTTCGGCCGGTCACGCAGAGCGAGGACCGCCGAGGCGGAGGGTGCGGCGCAGGCCGCCGAAACGCACGGTGCGGCCGAGGCCACCCCGACGCCGTCCGAGCCGGCCCCGGAGCCGGCCGAGGCCACGACCCCGTCCCCGAAGGTCCCCTCCCCGTCCCCCGAACCGACGCCGAAGCCCACGGCCTCCGTTCCGGAACCCCGCGACGAGCACGACCTCGTCTCAGCGTCCTTCGACAACGTGGCGGTGCCGAAGCCCACCCGCTCTGCGGACCGGCCGGCACCGGAGGGGTCGGCCGCCGAGGAGGTGCCGACGGAAACGCCGTCCGCCGCTGAGGAGACGGCGCCGGAGCCAACTCCGGAAGCGGAGCCGGCCCCCGAGCCGGAGCCCCGACCCGAGGCCGCGGCCGAGCCTGCGACGGAAACCGAATCGGCAGCAGAAGCCGAACCGGCAGCGGAAACCGAACCGGCAGCAGAAACCAAGCCAGTAGCGGAAACCGAACCGGTAACAGAAACCGAACCGGCGACAGAAGAGGACAAGCCGGCGGAAGCAGAGCCCGAGCCCAAGCCGGAGACCGAGGCCGGAAACGTTCCGGAAGCGGCGACCGAGGCGGAGCCTGCGCAGCCGAAGCCCGAGCCCGTCCCGGCCGCGGAGACAGCCGCTCCGGAGCCGGCGGCCACGGCCGAACCCGCAGCCGCCGACGGCGAGGACACCCCACAGGGGCCACCCGCACCCGACCACGAAACCCGCACGGGTGGTGCGGGTGGGAACGACCCCGCCGAAGGCGAAGCCGAGGCGGCCGAACCGGCCCCGCTCCCGGAGGAGACCGCCGAGGCGGCCGAACCGGCCCCGCTCCCGGAGGAAACCGTCGAGGCGGCCGAACCCACCCCGCCGACCCCCTCCGCCACCCCCCTCACCCACGTGCAGTCCCGCGCCCCCGGCCTCACCACCGCCTACAAGGCCGCCGGAGCCGCCCTCAAGAAGCACGACCTCACCGGCACCCGGGCCAAGGTCTACCTCGTCCTGGACCGCTCCGCCTCCATGCGCCCGTACTACAAGGACGGCTCCGCCCAGGCGCTCGGCGAGCAGACCCTCGCCCTCGCCGCCCACCTCGACGCCGAGGCGTCGGTCCACGTCACGTTCTTCTCCACGGAAGTGGACGGCACCGGTGAGCTCACCCTCACCGAGCACGAGAACAAGATCGACGACCTGCACGGCTCCCTCGGCCGCATGGGCCGTACGAGCTATCACGCGGCCGTGGAAGCCGTACTGGACCACCACACGAAGTCGGCGGACGACCCGGCCGCCCCCGCTCTGGTGATCTTCCAGACGGACGGCGCCCCGGACGCCAAGACCCCGGCCACCCAGTCCCTCACCGAGGCGGCGAAGAAGCACCCCACCGTCTTCTTCTCCTTCGTCGCCTTCGGCGAGCACGACAACAAGGCCTTCGACTACCTCCGCAGACTGAAGACCGACACCGCGTCCTTCTTCCACGCGGGCCCGACCCCGCGCGAGCTCACGGACCAGGAGCTCTACGAGGGCGTCCTGGCGAACTGGCGTCCGTGATCCACACGCACCAGGGGCCGCCCCTTCCCGTCCAGTAAAACGGGAAGCGGGCGGCCCACCCGTGTCGGCTACGATTTCAAGGTTCCGTAGACGACCCGAACCCGACGAGATCGTCACCCTCAGCAGCGACCTGGGAGCAGCCCGCGATGGCTCGACACCTCATCACCAGCGCCCTTCCGTACATCAACGGGATCAAGCACCTGGGCAACATGGTGGGGTCCATGCTCCCGGCGGACGTGTACTCCCGCTACCTGCGCCAGCGCGGCCACGAGGTCCTGTACATCTGCGCGACCGACGAGCACGGCACGCCCGCCGAACTGGCGGCCAAGGAGCAGGGCATCCCGGTCGACGAGTTCTGCGCGCAGGCCCATGACGCGCAGAAGGCGGTCTACGACGGCTTCAACCTGGCCTTCGACTACTTCGGCCGCAGCTCCTCCCCGCAGAACCACGAGATCACGCAGGAGATCGCCCGCGAGCTCAAGGCGAACGGGTTCATCGAGGAGCGGGCCATCCGCCAGGTGTACTCGAACACCGACGGCCGCTTCCTGCCCGACCGCTACATCATCGGCACCTGCCCGCACTGCGGCTACGACAAGGCACGCGGCGACCAGTGCGAGAACTGCACGCGGGTCCTGGACCCGACCGACCTGATCGACGCCCGTTCGGCGATCAGCGGCAGCAGCGACCTGGAGATCCGCGAGACCAAGCACCTGTTCCTGCTCCAGTCGGTCCTGGCCGGCGAGGTGGAGGCATGGGTGGACGAGCGGGCCGAGAACTGGCCGGTGCTGGCCTCCTCCATCGCCCGCAAGTGGCTCACCGAGGGCCTGCACGACCGTGCGATCACCCGTGACCTGGACTGGGGCGTCCCGGTTCCGGCGGACACCTGGCCGGACCTGGCCGCCGAGGGCAAGGTCTTCTACGTCTGGTTCGACGCCCCGATCGAGTACATCGGCGCGACGAAGGAGTGGGCGGACCAGGATCCGGAGCACCGGGACTGGCGTTCGTGGTGGTGGGAGTCGGAGGCGGACGTCCACTACACGCAGTTCATGGGCAAGGACAACGTGCCCTTCCACAGCGTGATGTTCCCGGCGACCCTGCTGGGCACCCGCGCGCCGTGGAAGAAGGTCGACGTCATCAAGGCCTTCAACTGGCTCAACTACTACGGCGGCAAGTTCTCCACCTCGCAACGGCGCGGCGTCTTCACGCACGACGCGCTGGAGATCCTCCCGGCCGACTACTGGCGCTACTTCATGATGGCGAACGCGCCGGAGTCCGACGACTCCTCCTTCACCTGGGAACACTTCACGGCCACGGTGAACAAGGACCTGGCGGACACCCTGGGCAACTTCGTCAACCGGGTGCTGTCCTTCTCCCGCAAGCGCTTCGGCGACGAGGTCCCGGAGGGCAGCGAGCCGGGCGAGGCCGAGGCCAGGCTCGGGGAGGAGATCGCCCGCCTCCTCGCGGAGTACGAGGAGCAGATGGAGGCCATCCAGTTCCGCAAGGCGGCGGCCGCGCTGCGCGCCCTGTGGTCGGCGGGCAACTCCTACCTGGAGGAGAAGGCCCCCTGGCTGGAGATCAAGACCGACAAGGAGGGCGCGGCCCTCACCCTGCGCACCGCGATGAACCTGATCCACCTCTACGCGGTGGTCTCGGAGCCGTTCATCCCGGCCTCGTCGGCGGCGATGCGCGCGGCGTTCGACCTGCGGGACGACACGGCCACCTGGGTCACCCAGGAGGAGGCGACCTCCCTCACCACCCTCACCCCGGGCACCCCCTTCACGGTCCCGCCGGTCCTCTTCACCAAGCTGACGGACGAGGACCTGGAGACGTACAAGGAGCGCTTCGGCGGCGAGGAGCAGTAATCCTGGTTCCACCCCTCGGACGACCCCACGTTGCCGATACAGCCGTGGGGCCGTCCGCTTCCCGGCGGGTGTCGTGCTTCCACGGCCCGCGTCAAGGTTCACCTGAAGGCGCCGCAGCACGACTGCCGGGCTGAACGTTCACTCACTTCCCGAAAGAGTGAACACTCTGGATCTCCCGGGCAGCCCGCTCCTTGGGCGACCTAGGTTGCACACATGGTCACATCGACACACGAGGCCGCACACCGGATCTTCCAGGAGCATCCGGAGGTCCTCGCCCCCGTCTTCAAGGCGCTGGGCCTGCCGCCGCCGGCGAAGGCGGACATCGCAGCGCTCTCACCTGACGCCACGGAGCTCCGTCCCATGGAGCGCCGTGTGGACACGGTGCTCAAGGTGGAGCCCTCCGAGGGGGACGGCTTCATGGTCGCCGTCGAGATGCAGACGAAGCGCGCCCCGGACAAGGGGGCCAACTGGGCCTATTACGTGGCGTACATGCGCGCGAAGTACGACCTTCCCGTGCTGCTCGTCGCCGTCTGCAAGAACCGGTCCACGGCTTCCTGGGCCGCTGGACCCTTCGAGTGCCGCGTCGGTCCCTGGGCGACCCAGGTCACGCGTCCGTTCGTCCTCGGGCCGGACACGATTCCGGAGATCACGGACGAGTCGATGATCGTGCGGGAGCCCGCGCTGGCGACCATCGCGGCCATCGTGCACAGCGAGAGCAAGCACATCGCCGCCATACTGGACATGCTGGCCCGCGGCATGCGGTCCTTCGACAAACCGACGGCGAAGTACTGGTGCGAGTTCCTGGAAGTCGGCCTGGAGGACACTCCGGCCAGAGAGACATGGAGAGGACTGCAGAAGATGGTCGCCACTTACTTCCCCGGCCGGGGAACCCTCTTCGAGGAGACGTACCTGAAGGGCAAGGCGGAAGGCAAGGCGGAAGGCGAGGCAGCAGGCAAGGTCAAGGGCAAGGCCGAGGACATCCTGCGCGTACTGGAAGTTCGAGAACTCGCGATCTCCGACAACGTCCGCGAACGCGTCACCGCCTGCACCGACCTCGACACACTCACCGCCTGGTTCGACCGTTCCCTGACGGCCGCCAAGGCCGAGGACATGTTCAAGGAGGACCCGGAGTCCGCCACGGACACTCCCGCATGAAAGGACACGCCCTGGCCGGCCATGCCCGCCCGGATCTGCGGGAGATCGTGGAGAGTCAGGAAGCGGTCGCAGCACTTGTCAGGGCCATCCGACTGGACGCCAGGAAAGCGCTCGCAGATCACAGCGCACACCTCGACCGGGCCCGGCAAGCCTCTCCATGCCATGTCCGTTGTGACGTCGGGTCCATCTCAAGGCGCCCGGAGTGGGCCCTGCGTCGCACTCGTCGGGATCATGGGTACCCAAGGGCTTGGCAGAGGGAGAGCAGGATGGTCGGGTGAACGGTCGCGCCCTTCGCTGTTCACCCGACCCCCTGTCCAAGATCCGGGCACGCATCACACCTGCCCCGGCCGGCGCGGATTGATATCAGCTTGGTGCTGATACATAAGCCTGACTGCGGGAGGTCTCATGTCCAGGACTCTGGCCGACATCGACGACGACAAGCCGGCCTTCGCTCAGCGGCAGCTCGGCACCAGGACCGAACGGGAGACCATCGACCGCGCGCTGACCACAGCGTCCGCGATCAGCGCCGACGACCGGGCACGTGCCCTGCGCCGGCTTCAGGAGAACGCCGACGCGTTCCTGGACTTCGATGTCCTTGAGGACAGGGAACGGGCGGGCCTGTGACCTACCTGGCCGACACCTCCGCCGTGTGGCGGCTGCCGCGCGGGAAGCTCGGCTCACCGTGGCCCAGTCACGTGGCATGAGGACTGGTCGCCATCTACCCACCCGTCGAGGCCGAACTGATGCCCGGCCTGCGCTCCGACCGGGACTACGAGCCCTTCTTCACCATGCTCGGCCAGACCTTCGGCTGGGTGCCGGCACTCGACGATCCCTGGCCGAAGGTCGTGGAGGTGCAGCGGGACCTGGCGAAGATCGGCCACCATCGCGACCCTTCCCCCATGGACATCCTGATCGCTCTCACCGCCGAGCAACACCACTTGACCGTTCTCCATGTCGACGACGACTTCGCGGCCATCGCCAAGGTGAGACCAGACATCCCCACGGTCCGGGGGAAGCACGAAGCAACTGACCCAAGACACCACAGCACCCCGCACCCGGTGACAACCAGGAGCGGGGCACGTGCCGCTGAGGGTCAGCTTTCCGAGGCGTACATCACGAAGTGGGCCCAAGCGCCGGGCCCGAGCGCGAGCCGAGGGCCCTCGATGTTCTTGGAGTCACGGACGTGGATGGTGCAGGGCGCTGTCGCGATCTCGACGCAGGAGTTGCCATCAGGGCCGTCGCTGTAACTGCTCTTGAACCAGACCAGCTCGGAGGCGTCCCCGGCAGAGGCCTTGCGGATCATGTTTCTCCCAGCACTCGCTCGATGAAGGCCAGCGACTCCCGCGGCGTGAGAGCCTGCGCACGGATGGTCCCATACCGCAGCTCAAGGATCCGCAACTGCTTCGGATCCGAAGTCGGCCGGCCATTGAACGCACCGTCGGAACGACCCGCCGCCGTGCCGTCGGCGAACTTCAACACCTCGATCCTGCCGTCCAGCCCAGGGTGGGCCCCTGCGCTCGTCGGCATCACTTGAAGCGTGACGTTGCGCAACCGCCCCGCCTCCAGCATGTGTTCGAGCTGCTGACGCCACCCCATTGTGCCCCCAACCCGTCGGCGTAGCGTCGCCTCTTCCAGGACGAAGCTGAGAGCCGGAGCAGGTGACCGCTCGAAGATCGACTTTCGGGCCATCCGAGCCTCGACCAAGCGCTCCACTTCCTCTTCCGAGTACGGCGGTTGCCAGGCCTCGAACAAGGCTCGCGCATGCTCCGGTGTCTGCAACAGGCCGTGGATGCTGAGCCCGACGTACACCCCGATCTCAACCGCTTTGGCCTCAAGATCAGCCAGCGCCCGCACGCTCTTCGGGTACCGGACCTTCCTCACGTCCTCCCAGGTCGCCGAGATGAGCCCACCCGCGCGCAGCACCTCGTCGGCCTTGTCCAGGTACTCCTCCCGCGGGATCCTCTTCCCGCCCTCGATCTTGTAGACCAGGTCCTCCCCGTACCCCATCGCCGCCCCGAACTCGGCGGCCCGCATCCCCACCGCCTCCCGCCGCAGCTTCAACTGCCGCCCCACGGTGGCAATCACCGCGACTCCCCACTCGTCATCCGGGTCCACCTCCCACCCCGGCTCGTCCGCCTCGCCCCCGAGCCGTACCGCCCCGCCGTCCACCGACATGCCGCACCCCTCCCTAGTCCCGCGCCGCACCGCGACGCCCTACCCCTACCAACGGTGCCGACGGCCCGGACAGCACCGGACAAGCAGCCGACAGTCACCGCACGCAACCGTTCAGTCACTCCTCACGGTAGGTGTGCTCGGCCACTCTGAGTGACGTGAATCAGGAAATCGCCGACCTCACGGCCGAGCAGAGCGTCCAGTTCCCCAACTTCAGCGTGCTGCTGTCGTCCACACGGCGCGGGGCCCGTCTCGCGCGTCTGCTCGCCCAGGCGCAGCTGCGCCGCTGGGGGCTGCCCACGGAGCCCGCGAACCTTCTCGTGGCCGAGCTGGCGGCCAACGCCATCACGCACGGCCGCGTTCCCGGACGCGACTTCCGGCTGACGCTCCACCTGATCGGCGACACGCTGCGCATCGAGGTCACCGACACCCGCGGTGACCGGCTCCCCGCACCCCAGCAGCCCGCCTCGGACGCCGAGTCGGGGCGCGGCCTGCTCCTCGTGGCCGCGCTCGCCGACCGCTGGGGCGTGGCCGATCGGCCCCCGGCCGGGAGTAGCAATCCCGATCGAGGGCCTGACCACCGAGGAAGAACGGACCTTCCTGATGGATACCCACGACCCTAGCGTGCCCCCGCACTCCCAGTCAGCCGTTGCCGCCGACGAACCCCACTCCCGGGCGAATCCACGCACCTCTGCCCGCCCGCGTGCCTACGGCGTCACGCACGAGAACACCCGCCACACCACCCGCTTCACGGTGATCGGCAACCACCTCGCCCAGTACCCCGAGTTGTCGGGGCTCGCCATCGGGCTGGCGGTGCACATCCAGTCCCTTCCCACCGGTGCCCCCGTCGACATCAAGACCCTCGCCAACCGCTTCCCGGAGGGCCCGACCCGGATCGCCGCCGCCCTGCGCGAGCTGGAGACCCACGGCTACCTGCGCCGCACCCGGGAGCGCACCGAGACCGGCCGCATCGTCACGCGCACCGTCTCCTGCAACCAGCCGGGCCGTCACCGCGACGCGCCCGAAGCGGAACCGCCGAGGCCCCCGACCCGCCGCGCGGCCACCGCCCCGCAGCAGAAACCCGAACGCCGCCGGGCCCTGCCCGCCGTACCGAAGCCCGTGTACAGCTCCCCCGCCCTCCTCCAAACAGCCACCGAGGTCCTCGCCGGCCTGCGCCGCACGGACCCCCGCCTACTCCTCTCCGCCACCGACGCCGAGCACCTCGCGCCCGGCGTCGCCGCCTGGCTGGAACGGGACCTCACCCCCACCGCCGTACGCCACGCCCTGACCAGCGACCTGCCGGCGGAGCCCCTGCGCCGCCCTGCCGCCCTCCTGGCCCACCGCCTCACCGCCCAGCTCCCGCCCCTGCCACCGTTCCGCGCCCCCGAGCCGCCCCCGCCCGTCCGGCACCCACTCCGCAACTGCGACACCTGCGACCGCGGCTACCGGGGCCCCGACCCACACAACTGCCAGGGGTGCGCGTCAACGAAGCAATTGTCCGGAACCGTCAGCGCCCCCGAAGCCGCCCCGGCAGGATGACTCGTACCGCCCTGCCCCGACCACTGTGACGATGTTCTCCGACACTCAACAGGACCTCACGTGCTGCCCACCTTCGCCGCCAACGGATTCCTCCCCCTGGGCTGGTACTCCGTCTCCCTCGACGAGGCGAAGTCCATGCTGGTCAGCGCCCCGGAGTTTCAGGACTGCACGACGCGCACGGCTCTGTGGGACGGCTTACTCGACTATGTCGACCGTTTCCTCACGCTCGAGGACGCGTACGCGGACGTCCTTGCCGGCCTCCGGCTCATTCACCGGATGTGGCTCGGTGGCAGCTTCGTCAGTACGAAACCCGACCCCAGGAACATCGACGCGACGCTTCTGATCGACACCCGGGCCGAGCGTGCGGTGCGCGGCAAACCCGGCTCCAAATGGCTGACCACCGCTTTCCAGAGCCGGGACAGAATGAGGGAGAAGTTCGGCGTCTCTCCCCTCCGCATCGGGTACCAGCCGGTTGCCCGTATCTTCGAGCCGGAGCGCTTCACACCTGAAGAGCGGACATACTTCACGCAACGGGGTGTGTGGGACGACTGGTGGCAGCGCTGCAGGCTGCCCGGCCAGGCCGACCGCTCGCCCTCCGAACAGAGTGCCGCCCCGGCGCGCGGATATCTGGAGGTGCGACTGTGAACGGCGACAGCTGGCGCGAGCGCAGGCGCGCGCTCCTGGGGGACGATCCGACCGCGGCGGACCGGGCAGCCCGGCTCCTGGACGAGCTGGGCACCGAGGACAGGGACGACGAGGAGATCGAGGCCGAACACCGGGCCAGTCGTCTCACCGCGGCACGCGAATACGCGCCGGGGGCACGGCTCGACGAGGAGCTTCAGCTGCGCCTGACCGGCCCGGACACCGAAGCAGGTGCGCTCCGCTTCCAATGGGGGGACGCCCTCCTGCACCCGGTCGAGGCAGCGATCTCCGCTGCCGCGGGCACGCCCGTCCTTCTGGAACTCACCGGCGTCTCGGCGGGCAGCACCGTGGTGCACGCCCGGCCCGTGGCCACCGGTGCCTCCCCGGAGCCGTACACCCTTGACGCCCCCGCCGCCTCCGCGGCAAGCACGGGCATGCGCGCTCTCACCGAGTTGCTGACCGCGCTGGAGTCGGAGAGCGATGTCCGCGAGTGGGCCCGGCTCTTCGACGCCGTGGACTCGCTGTCCCGCGCCCTGAGCAGGTACAGCCTCGACCTGGGGATGACCTGGTACGCCGCCGACGGGGGCATGCGCCGCGCGCAACTGACTGAACGAGGCAGGCGCTACGTGGAACGGTTGCGGGAGACCCGGGACCGCGACCAGGAGATCACGATCTCCGGCCGCATCACCGAACTACGCGAAAGCGGCTGGGTGAAGGTCAAAACAGGGACCGCCAAGAACGCGTACGCCTACGATGTCCGATTCGAAGAGCCGGAAGAGTTGCTGCGCATGCGCCCGGGCCTCGGGGACAACGTCCATTTCCGGGTCCGCTTCCGGCAACGGCTGGACTCTGTGGGCATCGCACGGTCCACCGAGTACACCTACCTTGGCCCGGCGGCCGAACAGACATCCCTTCCGCTCGAACCGTAGGCGCGCCCCGGCCGCCTGACGGGTCGGCCAGGGCCCGGCGCCCGCTGGAGATCGGCTCGCAGCCGTCTTCACCCCTCCGGGTGAACATCAGCAACTGCGCTCGTGCCGGGCCGAGTTGAAGTCATATGCTCCCTGCAGAACACGTATTGGCATGTGCCAGAGGCAATACCCTTTCCGTCTCTTACCACCTCACTCCCATCGCCAACCCGATCATCGAATTCATCGCACAAGGCCCGGACAAGCACCCAGCCGCACAACTGTGGAGGAAACTGGTGGCCGTGGACCTCTCCTTTTACAAGTCACCCCTCTCCGAGGAGCTCCGCGAGGAGGGCCGAGCCGAGGGCGAGGCGCGACGACGCGCCGCCGAGGATGTCCTGGACATCCTGGAAGTGCGCGGCATCGACGTCCCCGAAGCGGTCCGGGAACGCATCACCGGCTGCGGCGACCCCGAGATCCTGCGCCACTGGCACCGGCGTGCCGTCACAGCCCCGACGGCCGAAGACGTCTTTACGGACGAGTAGCTCCAGACCTTGGCAGAGAGGCCGACCCGGTACGCGGACGTCTGGAGGTAGGGCGGTGTACGGCGGGAGCGCAGGCGCGCGCTCCTGAGGGGCGACCCCGCGGCTGCCGAGATCGCCCGGCGCCCCGACCTGTCCCCCGGCGGGCATGGCGTCTGAGCAGGAGCCGGAGGCCGGGGATCCCGACCTGTCCGCGCCCACCATGCCGAGTCTCCATCCGTCGACGCTGGGGTTGACCTTCCGTGTGGACAGCCAGGTCCAGGAACTGACGGTCGACTGTGCCCGGGCGCGGTACGAGCGCGGGGACTCGAAGATCGAGGAAACCCGAGGCGGGCCTACCACCGACAAGCCGACGGCGAAGTACTGGTGCGAGTTCCTGGAAGTCGGCCTGGAGGACACTCCGGCCAGAGAGACATGGAGAGGACTGCAGAAGATGGTCGCCACTTACTTCCCCGGCCGGGGAACCCTCTTCGAGGAGACGTACCTGAAGGGCAAGGCGGAAGGCAAGGCGGAAGGCAAGGCGGAGGGCGAGGCAGCAGGCAAGGTCAAGGGCAAGGCCGAGGACATCCTGCGCGTACTGGAAGTTCGTGAACTCGCGATCTCCGACAACGTCCGCGAACGCGTCACCGCCTGCACCGACCTCGACACACTCACCGCCTGGTTCGACCGTTCCCTGACGGCCGCCAAGGCCGAGGACATGTTCAAGGAGGACCCGGAGACCTCCAAGGACGGCCCTGGCCATGCATGAGCCCCGCACATCCCCTTTCCTCGACTGCACCGCCGCATGAGCCCGGAAATGCGGGAGAAAGTGTCGGGCCGAGCCGGGGTCACGGCATTCTGCATGGCCATCGGGGTGGCCCCGGAAGCGGCGATCGCCGATCACAAGGCGCATCTGAACGAGATCAGCCGAAGGGACTCCCTGTCCCTCGACGATGTCGTCTGTCTCCGCGCCATGGCGGGCAACTGGACCGAGGAGTACATGCAGGGCTGGGCCGCCGGTTTCGCCGAGGGACGGGCCACAGCGGTCCTGCGGCTCCTGCAGGGCCGGGACATCGAGGTCACCGGCAACACATGGGAACGCGTGACGACCTGCTCCGATCTGGCCACCCTCACCCGGTGGCTGAAGCTGGCCACCACGGTCACCCGGGCCGAGGACCTCTTCACCGAGCCCCCGGCCTGAGTCCCCAGTAACCACCCACACGGAAAAGCGGCCCGGAGCCCCCTGATCGGTTCCGGGCCGCTTCGTCTCCGTAGGCACCCCCTTCATCGGGTTCGGCCGGTGGCATGACGATGCGGTCGACGCCCTTTCGAGATCCAGGGAACGCGGAAAAGGACAGCAAAACCCTGGTAAAGTCCGCCCACTTGGGCGAGGGCAGGGGACCCTCGCCGGGAGGGAACCTCACGTGGGCAGACACGCCCTGGGACGGGGCGGACTGGCCGCCACCGTCGCCACGCTCGCGGTCGCCGTCATGGCCGCGTCCGCCACCGTCCTCGCCGGGGGCGGCGACCCCGCCCAGGCCGCGGGCGCGCAGAACGCGGCCGGCACCACCGAGATCACGCTCACCGACCCGTCCTCGGCCCAGCCGCGCTTCGACCAGCCGTTCGCGGCCGGCCCCAGCGGCTTCCTGCACGGGCAGTCCGGGATTGCCGGACTGCTGTGGACGAGCTACGCCGACGGCACCACCGTCAGTGTGCGCACCCCGGACGGCCTCTTCACGCCGACGGGACCGTGCAGTACCTTCAGCTCGACGTGCCAGCAGGCCTGGTACGGCTCGGACGGTGACCTCGTCGCCCTGCCGACGAGCACGTCCGACACGACCGTCACCCTGTGGGATCCGGCCACGCGCAAGACGTCGACCGTGACGTCCGCGTACCCCTACCGGGCGCTGGCCGGGACCACCGTCGTCACCAGCCGTACCCTCATCGACACCGTGGACGGCGAGCGCCGTGAACGCCCCTTCACTCCGGCCGAGGTGACCGTCAACAACGGCTACGTCATGGCCGCCGACGCGGCCGGGGTGCTGGTCAGGTGGGGCACCGGTCTGTACTACATCGACATCGAGTCGGCCGCCGCCACCAAGGCGTTCAGCGGCGTCTCCGCCACCGCCCCCGTCGTCCTGAGCGAGGGCCGGATCGGCTGGTACGGCGACGGAGGCCTGCACTTCAAGCCGCGCAGCGAGCCGGGTGGCGAGGAGGAGTTCGTCGAGCTGCCGGGGCCCTACCAGTTCGCCAAGCCCGTCCTGACCGGTGACTGGCTGCTGCTGCCTCCGCAGACGGGCGCCGGCACCAGCACCACCAGTCTGACGGCCCTCTCCCTCATCGACGGCTCGTCCCGCACCCTGCTGGACAAGGCCGGCAAGGCCGCGGTCCGCGGCCCCGGCGACACTGCTCTCGTCACCGGCGGCACGGGCGCCACCGACTGGTGGGTGCAGCGCGTGAGCCTGACCGCGGACGGCACGCCGGAGCTGACGAAGTTGTACCAGGTGCCCGCACGGGAGAACGCCAAGACGGGCATCGCCCTCAGCCGCGGCAGCCTGCGGGTCGCGGAGCACGACCCCGAGCACGCCAACGGCTTCGACACCACCTCCGTACGGACCCTGACGACCAACGGCGGTACGGCGCTCACCGCGTCCCCTGCCACCGAGAGCACCAAGATCCTCCCGAAGTGCCCCCACCCGGACACCCCGTGCCCGACGCTGTGGGGCAACATGGTCACCTCGCCCCGGGACGTCTACCTGGAGGAGGTCGCCCACCAGGACGAGGACGACCCCCTGCCGGGCACGGACCGGCTGGTCCCGATCGGCTACCAGCCCCTGTGGTTCAACACCACGGGCGGCAGCATCGTCGACGTCTCCGACGACTACGTGGTCTACGACTCCCGCGGTGCCGCCCCGGCCCAGTACGTCGGCCGGTTCGGCTACGGCCAGTTGCTGAAGCGTTCGGTCCGGGCGGCCGCCCTCAACGGCCCCGTCCTGTGGAGCGCCACCACCACCGCCGGCCGGGTCACCTCCTACAGCCTGACGGAGAAGAAGACCCTCACCACGGTCACCGTCCCGGGCGCGCGCTGCGTCCCGAGCGAGCTGCAGGCGGCGGGCCGCTGGCTGTACTGGGCCTGCGGCACCACCTCGGCGGGCGTGTACGACACCAAGGCCGGCACCTCCCGCGCTGTCACCCCGGGTGACGTCCTGCTCGGCGACGGCTTCACGGTCCGGCACGACCACGGGGCCGGCACCCTCGTCCTGACCGACGCGGCCACCGGCGCCACCCGCGTCCTGGCCTCCGATGTGCCGGACACCGGCCCGGCCGCCGACCGCCGCCAACGCTGGACCGTGGACGAGTACACGGGCCTGGTCGCCTGGTTCGACGTCCACGAGCGCACCCACGTCGCCACGACCGGCTTCACCCCGTCGGCCCCGACCGCGTTCGAGACGGACACCGCCACCCAGATCAACCTGACCACCTCGACGCCCTGGACCGGCACCTGGCTGCTGTCCCGCCCCGTCACCTCCTGGTCGCTGACGTTCACGTCGGCGGAGATCGGCGAGACCGGCAGGGCCACCCGCACCCTCACCGGCGGCGCGGCCACCGCACGGGTGACGGCCAAGTGGAACGGCAAGACGGCGGGCGGCGTCCGCTTCCCCAACGGGCGGTTCAAGTGGACCCTGAAGGCGACCGGCCTCGGCACCTCCAAGGCCGTGACCGTCGGCAGCGGCAGCGGCTCGTTGATCGGAGGCTCGCCCGTACGCCACGACTACCTCGGTTCGGACGGCATCGGCGACCTGCTCACCATGAACTCCAAGGGCTCCCTGACCATCCACCGGGGCACGGCCAAGGGCACCCTCTCGACCAAGGTGAGCGGAACCGGCTGGCCGAAGGGGACCACGGTCGTGCCCTTCGGCGACCTGAACGGCGACCGCTGCAACGACCTCGTCGTGCGGCCGGGCAACGGCTCGCTGCGGCTGTACAAGCCGAAGTGCGGGGCCGCGCTGAAGGCGTCGACGCCGTACACCACGATCGGCAAGAGCGGCTGGAACCAGTACGACGTCATGGTCTCGACCGGTGACATCACCGGGGACGGACGCCCGGACCTGATCACCCGCAAGGCGTCCACCGGGGACATGTACCTCCACAAGGGCACCAGCACGGGCAAGCTCTCCGCCCGCGTCAAGATCGCGAGCAACTGGAAGAAGTACAAGAAGATCGTCGCCGTCGGCGACATCACCGGTGACGGCATCGGCGACCTGCTCGCCCAGGACAAGTCCAACAACCTCTACCGCTACAACGGCACACGCACCGGCACCTTCAAGGCCCGCGTCAGGATCGCCACCAAGTGGGGCGGCTCCTACAACGCCGTCGTCGGCGTGGGCGACCTCAACCGCGACGGCATCGGCGACCTGATCTCCCGGGACACCTCCGGCAGGCTGTTCCGCAACTACGGCAACGGAAAGGGCGGCATCGGCGCGCGGACGCAGATCGGCACCGGCTGGGGCGGATACAAGGCCCTGTACTGAGCCCTGTACCACCCACGTCCCCGACCACGTCCGAACAGAAAGCGGCTCGGAACCGGACACCGGTTCCGAGCCGCTTTCATGTTGTGGTCCCGCCCTACTTCGGCTGCGGCTTGCGCACCGTCAGGTGCAGTTCCTTCAGCCGCGCCTCGTCCAGTTCCGTGGGCGCGCCCATCATCAGGTCCTGGGCGTTGCCGTTGAGCGGGAAGGCGATGGTCTCGCGGATGTTGGGCTCGTCGGCCAGCAGCATGACGATGCGGTCGATGCCCGGGGCGATGCCGCCGTGCGGCGGGGCGCCGAAGCGGAAGGCGCGGAGCATGCCCGCGAACTTCTCCTCCACCGTCTCGCGGTCGTAGCCCGCGATCTCGAAGGCCTTGAGCATGATCTCCGGCTCGTGGTTCCGGATGGCGCCGGAGGACAGCTCGACGCCGTTGCAGACGATGTCGTACTGCCAGCCCAGGATGTCCAGCGGGTCCTGGGTCTCCAGGGCCTCCAGGCCGCCCTGCGGCATGGAGAACGGGTTGTGCGAGAAGTCGATCCCGCCGGTCTCCTCGTCCTTCTCGTACATCGGGAAGTCGACGATCCAGCAGAAGCGGAACACGCCCTCCTCGAAGTGACCCGCCCGGCGCGCGGCCTCGACCCGGACCGCGCCCATGATCTTCGAGACCTCGTCGAACTCGCCCGCGCCGAAGAACACCGCGTGGCCGGGGGCCAGGGAGAGGCGCTTGGTCAGCTCGGCGACGTTCTCCTCGGTGAGGAACTTCGCGATCGGGCCGGTCAGCGAGCCGTCCTCGGTCACCCGCACCCACGCCAGGCCCTTCGCGCCCAGCGAGACCGCGAAGTCACCCAGCTGGTCGAAGAACCTGCGCGGCTGGTCCTGGACCGCCGGCACCGGCAGCGCGCGCACGTGCTTGCCCGCGAACGCCTTGAACTCCGAACCCTCGAAGACGTCGGTGATGTCGACGAGCTCCAGCTGGGCACGCAGGTCCGGCTTGTCGGAGCCGTACTTCAGCATCGCCTCGCGGAACGGGATCCGCGGGAAGGGCGAGGTGACGTGACGGCCGCCGCCGAACTCCTCGAACAGCTCCGTCATCAGCCGCTCGATCGGCTGGAACACGTCCTCCTGCTCGACGAAGCTCAGCTCCACGTCGAGCTGGTAGAACTCGCCCGGCGAGCGGTCCGCGCGCGCGTCCTCGTCGCGGAAGCAGGGCGCGATCTGGAAGTAGCGGTCGAAGCCGGAGATCATCAGCAGCTGCTTGAACTGCTGCGGCGCCTGCGGGAGGGCGTAGAACCTGCCCGGGTGCACCCGGGAGGGGACCACGTAGTCGCGGGCGCCCTCGGGGGAGGTGGCGGACAGGATCGGCGTCGCCATCTCGTTGAAGCCCATCGCCGCCATCTTGTGACGGATCGCCGAGATCACCGCCGTGCGCAGCATGATGTTGCGGTGCATGCGCTCGCGGCGCAGGTCCAGGAAGCGGTACTCCAGGCGCCGCTCCTCGTTGACCCCGTCCTCGGTGTTGATCGTGAAGGGGAGCGGGGCCGCCGCGCCGAGCACCTCGACCTCGCCGACCTCGACCTCGACCTCACCGGTGGGCAGCTCCGGGTTCACGTTCTCGGTTCCACGTGAAACAACCTTGCCGTCGACGCGGACCACCGTCTCCTTGGACAGCTTGTCCAGCGCCTCGTACGCGGGCGTGCCGGGACGGGCCACGAGCTGCGTGATGCCGTAGTGGTCGCGCAGATCGATGAAGAGGATGCCGCCCAGGTCGCGCCGATTGTGCAGCCAGCCACTGAGCCGGACGCCGGTGCCGACGTCAGAGGCGCGGAGCTCGCCGCAGGTGTGGGACCTGTACCGATGCATCGTCGTTCATCCAGTCTTCGCGGATCGGGATCACCGGGGCGCGGACACGGCCCGGACCTACCCAGCGTACCGGCCGCCCCCACCTCGGCTCCCCACCCTTTGAGGGCGGCACAGCGGAGCCGTACGGGACCGCGCACCCGTACGCCATCAGTGGCAGTGTTCGATCGTCTCTTCTTACAGTGGGTCAATGCGCACTGGTGAGCCCCTGCCCGCCGTGGGGGACGTACTCGCCGCCCTCGCGACCGGCATGTGGCACTGGGACACCGCCACGGGGACGGTGTCGGTCGACGCCGAGGCGGCTCGGCTGCTCGGCCTGCCCGCCGAGCGGGCCACCCTCACTGAGGCCCAGGTACGGGCCCGCCTTCACCCGGTCGACTGGAACGAGATCACGGGCGTCGTGCAGCTCGCCGTCGCCGAGGACACCCTCGCCGAGGTGCGCATCCGGATCATGGACGAGCGGAACCGGATCATCCGGGTGGTGCGCAGCCGCTCCAAGCCGACCTTCGACGCCCGGAGGAAGGCGTACGAACTGATCGGCACGCTGCAGGAGGTCGCCGAGCCGACACCGGGCTCCCCGGCCGGGCGCAGGGCGGTCACCGGCGACTGGCGGCGCTCCCGCGAGGCGTTCCTGCTGGACGCCGGCCGGGCGCTGGCCGAGGCCCGCTCCACCGCGGAGGTGCTGCGGGTCGCGGCGGGCCTGTCGATGCCCGGGTTCTCGCCGGACGGGCTGGCCGTCTTCGGTGTGGAGGGCGACCGGCTGACGGTCGTCGGCCACCACGGACAGCGGCCCGGTGACGAGGGCCCCTTCCTGCACATGACACTGGAGACGGACTACCCGGCCGCCGAGGTGGTGCGCACCGGACGGGCGGTCTACCTGTCCTCCCCGGAGCAGTACAGGTCCCGCTACCCGCTCACCTGGCCGCTCGCCGAACGCTTCAACCGCCGCTCCTGGGCCTTCCTGCCGCTGACCGTCTCGGGCCGCACGATGGGCGCCTGGATGGCCGCCTTCTCCTACCCGGTGGCCTTCACGCCCGACGAGCGCTCGGTGCTGACCACGGTGGCCCGGATGCTCGCCCAGGCCCTGTCCCGCGCCGGGACCGCCGAGACCGAGCGGGAGCTGAGCGAGAACCTGCAGCGCTCGATGATGCCCACGCTGGGCCCCGATGTCCCCGGCATGGACGTGGCCGCCCGCTACGTCCCCACCGGCGGCGGCCTCCAGATCGGCGGCGACTGGTACGACATGATCCCGCTGCCCGGGGGCACCTCGCGGTCCGGCACGAAGTCCGGCTCGGGGCGTTTCGCCCTGGTCATGGGGGACGTCCAGGGACACGACGTACGCGCCGCGGGCCTGATGGGCCAGTTGCGCATCGCACTGCGCGCCTACGCCTCCGAGGGGCACCCGCCGGACGCGGTGCTCTCCCGCGCCTCCCGCTTCCTGCACGGCATGACCGGCGGTGACAGCAGCGAGGGCGGCGCCGAGCTGCGCTTCGCGACCTGCCTGTACGCCGAGGTCGACCCCCGCAGCGGCGTGGTGGAGATCGCCCGCGCGGGCCACCCGGACCCGGTGATCCGCATGGCGGACGGCACGGTGCTGATGCGGCCGACGGCCGGCGGGCTGCCGCTGGGCGTCTACCCGGACACCGACTACCCGACCACCCGGTTCACCCTGGAACCGGGCGAGACGATGATGATCTGCACGGACGGCCTGATCGAGACCGGCGGCCACGACCTGGACACCGGCTGGCAGCGGATCCGTACGGCCCTGGAGCGGCACGGGGGCGACACCGAGGAACTCGCCGACGCACTCGTCCAGGCCGTGTACGGGCCCTCCTCGCACCACACCCCGGGGCCGCTGATCGACCGGCGCGAGGACGACATCGCCGTCCTGCTGCTGAGCCGGCACGGCGAGGAAGGCGTCCTCCTCCCGGAAGTGCGGCGCACCCTGCTGACGGTCGCGCAGGACGAGCCCGAGCGGGTGGCGGCCGCCCGGCAGCAGCTGCGCGAGGTGCTGCACGACTGGGCGTCCGAGGACCAGGTGGACTCGGCGGTGCTGCTGCTGTCGGAGCTGCTCACCAACGTGCTCGTGCACACCGACAGCGACGCGCTGCTGCTGGCCGAGGTCGGCGGGGAGAAGGGCGAGCGGCGGCTGCGGGTGGAGGTCACCGACGCCGGCGACGACCTGCCGCACAAGCGCCGGCCCGGGGAGCTGGCCTCCTCCGGGCGCGGCCTGGTGCTGACCGAGCTGCTCGCGAACGCGTGGGGGGTCGTGCCGCGGGGGCGGGGCAAGAACATCTGGTTCGAGCTGTACGAGTCTCCGGCGGGCCCGTGAAGCCCGCCCCTACGGGGCAGCCGCGTACCGTTCCCGCAGCTCGTGGGTGATCCCGAACACCGCCGCCGTGAGCGGCACCGCGAGCAGCATCCCGACGATCCCGGCGACCGACGCGCCCGCGGTGATCGCCAGCAGCACCACGGCCGGGTGCATCCGCACGGTCCGGCTCTGGATCATCGGCTGCAGCACGTGCCCCTCCAGCACCTGCACGGCGAGCACCACGCCGAGCACCCACAGCGCGACGACGAACCCGCGGTCGGCGAGGGCGACGAGCACGGCGACGGTACCGGAGAGGAAGGCGCCCAGGTAGGGGATGTAGCCGCCGACGAAGACCAGCGCGCCGAGTCCCAGGGCGCCCGGCACCCGGAGCAGGAGCAGGCCGGCCGTGATGCAGACGGCGTCGATGAGCGCGATGAACGTCGTACCGCGCATGAAGCCCTCCACGCCCTCGAAGGCCCGCCGGGCCATGGCCTCCGCGGCGTCGGCGGTGCCGGGCGGGACGAACGTGCGCAGGGCGCCGGTGGCCCGGTCCGCGTCGCGCAGGAAGAAGAACACGAGCAGCAGGGCCAGTACGGCCATGGCGAGCCACTCCCCGACCACGCTGACCCCGCTGATGACGTTGGACACGGCCGTCCCGCCGAACTTCTCCAGCAGCCGCCTGCCGTGGGAGGCCAGGTCGTCCAGCGAGGTCCCGGCCCCGCCGAAGTACGTGGCGAGCGACTTCCCGGCCCGCTTGAGGGAGGCGACGATCTGGTCCCCGCTGTCGATCAGCGCGGTCACGACGATGTAGACGGCCCCGCCGACGACCACCACGACGGCCACGCAGGTGATCCCCGCGGCGAGCGAACGGTTGACGTGCCCGGCCACGAGCCGCCGGAACAACGGCCGCAGCAGAGCGGTCCCCAGCAGGGCGAGCAGCACGGGCGTGACGGCGGTCCGGAAGGTCACGCACAGCCGGACCCCGATCCACACCACCCCGGACACCAGCAGCACGACGGCACACCAGGAGGCGAGACGCCGGACGGGCTCGGGCAGTAACAGCACAGGAACAGCTGACTACACGTCACCCGCGAGCGCCCCGCGACCCGCCCGAGGTCCCCTGTCCGGCCGCCGGGGACCGCCCGCCCCCGGACCCCCGCTTCGGCACTTCGGCCTGAACGGCCTCGTCCTCGAAGGACGGACAGGTTGATGGATACGGACGCGGCCTCGAAGGTCCCCACGGACGCATCCCGGCCCCGAACCCCGGTTCGAGGTACCGACCGGGGCGCCGTCCCCGCAAGCACCGGGCCCGCACGGGACAACCCGACGAATACCTGACGGAAACCTGGCGAAAAGGGACGGCTCCGGGCGGCACCGCCCGCCGGACGTCGAACCGGTGGGGCCCGCCCGACACAAACCCCGAACCGGTGGAGGCCGCCCGACACGGACCCCGGGCCGGTGGGGCCCGCCCCGTACGGGCTCACCCCCGTGGGGAGTCCACCCCCGCACAGGGGTGAGTCGCCGCAGCGGGCCCGGGGTCCTCGGTCGTCAGTCCCGCGGGCCCTTCTCCGTCATGCCGTGGACGGCCGGGACGGTCCCCAGGCGGCCCTTCTGGAAGTCCTCGAAGGCCTGCTGGAGTTCCTCGCGGGTGTTCATGACGAAGGGGCCGTAGTGGGCCATCGGCTCACGGATCGGCTGCCCGCCGAGGAGGACGACCTCCAGGTCGGGCGTGTGGGAGTCCTGCTTGTCGTCCGCGCGGACGGTCAGCGAGGAGCCCGCGCCGAAGACGGCGGTCTGGCCCAGGTGGATCGGCCGCCGCTCGGCGCCGACCGCGCCGCGGCCGGCCAGGACGTACGCCAGGCCGTTGAAGTCCTCCCGCCAGGGCAGGGTGACCTCGGCGCCCGGCGCGAGGGTCGCGTGGATCATCGTGATCGGCGTGTGCGTGATGCCGGGGCCCTCGTGGCCGTCCAGCTCACCGGCGATCACCCGGAGCAGCGCGCCGCCGTCCGGGGAGGTCAGGAGCTGCACCTGACCGCCGCGGATGTCCTGGTAGCGGGGGGCCATCATCTTGTCCTTGGCCGGCAGGTTCACCCACAGCTGCAGGCCGTGGAAGAGACCGCCGGACATGACCAGGTGCTCCGGCGGCGCCTCGATGTGGAGGAGGCCCGAGCCCGCCGTCATCCACTGGGTGTCGCCGTTGGTGATGGTGCCGCCACCGCCGTTGGAGTCCTGGTGGTCGAAGACGCCGTCGATGATGTACGTAACGGTCTCGAAGCCGCGGTGGGGGTGCCAGGGGGTGCCCTTGGGCTCACCCGGCGCGTACTCCACCTCACCCATCTGGTCCATCATGATGAACGGGTCGAGATGGCGGTAGTTGATCCCGGCGAACGCCCGGCGCACCGGGAAGCCCTCGCCCTCGAAGCCGCTCGGCGCGGTCGTGACGGTGAGCACGGGACGTGCCACGGCATCGGCCGGAGCTGCCACACGGGGCAGCGTCAGCGGGTTCTCGACGGTCACTGCAGGCATGTCGGTTCCTCCTTGTGCGCCCAGCTTAGTTGAGCGTTGAACTTTCTACCAGATTCAACAGCAAGGAGCCCGGAGGACATTCCCTCCGGGCCCCTCACGCCGAGCGCACCGCTGCCGACAGGCCCGGCCACGCCTCAGCCGTACGGCCGCGCCTCAGCCGTACATCCGGCGCATCGCGAACTCCACCATCTGCTCGACCGCCTTGGCGTCGAACACGATCCGGTGCTCGCCCTCCATGTCCAGCACGAAGCCGTAGCCGGTGGGCAGCAGGTCGATCACCTCGGCACCGGTGATCACGAAGTACTTGGACTCCTTGCCGGCGTACCGCCGCAGCTCCTTGAGCGAGGTGAACATCGGGATCACCGGCTGCTGGGTGTTGTGCAGCGCGAGGAACCCGGGGTTGTCCCCGCGTGGGCAGTACACCTTGGAGGTCGCGAAGATCTGCTGGAAGTCCTCCGCGATGAGCTGCCCCGTGGTGAAGGCGCGTACCGCGTCCGCGAGCGAGGGCGGCGACGGCTCGGGGTAGAGCGGCGCCTGCTGCCCGTACCCTCCGACGCCGCCGGGCATCTGCTGCTGCGGGGGGACGTATCCCTGCTGTGCTGCCCCGTTGTCCATCGGCTGGCCGTATCCGTACATGCCCCAAAGCGTACTGACCCGGCGAGGGCTGGGTCACAGTAACCCGGATCAGGGTTGCTTCTTATTACCGGCGGGTAGCATCATCGGAGTTACTAGTTGGTACGTGAACCAGATGCGAGGAGTCAGTGCCTCGCCGAGTCATCGACGGGAGCCGTGGCCATGGGGCACTACAAGTCGAATCTCCGCGACATCGAGTTCAACCTCTTCGAAGTGCTCGGACGTGACGAGCTGTACGGCACCGGACCGTTCCAGGAGATGGACACCGACACCGCCAGGACCATCCTGGAGGAGCTGGCCCGCCTCTCCGAGAACGAGCTGGCCGAGTCCTTCGCCGACGCCGACCGCAACCCGCCGGTGTTCGACCCCGAGACCAACACCGCGCCGGTACCGGAGAGCTTCAGGAAGAGCTACGAGGCCTTCATGGACTCCGAGTACTGGCGGCTCGGCCTGCCCGAGGAGATCGGCGGCACCACCGCTCCGCCGTCCCTCATCTGGGCGTACGCGGAGCTGATCCTCGGCTCCAACCCGGCCGTGTGGATGTACTCCTCCGGCCCGGCGTTCGCCCGCATCCTCTTCGAGGAGGGCACCGAGGAGCAGAAGAAGCTCGCGCAGATCGCCGTCGACAAGCGGTGGGGCTCCACCATGGTGCTCACCGAGCCCGACGCGGGCTCCGACGTGGGCGCCGGCCGCACCAGGGCGGTCCAGCAGGAGGACGGCTCCTGGCACATCGAGGGCGTGAAGCGCTTCATCACCTCCGGTGAGCACGACATGGAGGAGAACATCCTCCACTACGTCCTCGCCCGCCCCGAGGGCGCCGGCCCCGGCACCAAGGGCCTGTCCCTCTTCCTCGTCCCGAAGTACCTCTTCGACTTCGAGACCGGCGAGCTGGGCGAGCGCAACGGCGTCTACGCCACCAACGTCGAGCACAAGATGGGCCTGAAGGTCTCCAACACCTGCGAGATGACCTTCGGCGACCGCCACCCCGCCAAGGGCTGGCTGATCGGCGACAAGCACGAGGGCATCCGCCAGATGTTCCGCATCATCGAGTTCGCCCGCATGATGGTCGGCACGAAGGCGATCTCCACGCTGTCGACCGGCTACCTCAACGCGCTGGAGTACGCCAAGGAGCGCGTCCAGGGTCCGGACCTGGCGAACTTCATGGACAAGACCGCGCCCAAGGTCACCATCACCCACCACCCCGACGTGCGCCGCTCGCTGATGACGCAGAAGGCGTACGCCGAGGGAATGCGCGCCCTCGTCCTCTACACCGCCTCCGTCCAGGACGCGATCGCCGTGAAGGAGGCCGGCGGCGAGGACGCCTCCACCGAGCACGCGCTCAACGACCTGCTCCTGCCCATCGTCAAGGGCTACGGCTCCGAGAAGGGCTACGAGCAGCTCGCCCAGTCCCTGCAGACCCTCGGCGGCTCCGGCTTCCTGCAGGAGTACCCGATCGAGCAGTACATCCGCGACGCCAAGATCGACACCCTGTACGAGGGCACCACGGCGATCCAGGGCCAGGACTTCTTCTTCCGGAAGATCGTCCGCAACCAGGGCGCCGCGCTGAACTCGCTCGCCGAGGACATCAAGAAGTTCCTGGCGCTCGGCACCGGCGGCGAGGAGCTGGCCGGCGCCCGCGAGCACCTCGCCAAGGCGGCCGTCGAGCTGGAGGCCATCGTCGGCCTGATGCTGACCGACCTGGCGGCCACCGAGCAGGACGTCAAGAACATCTACAAGGTGGGGCTCAACACCACCGGCCTGCTGCTCGCCTCCGGTGACGTGGTCGTCGGCTACCTGCTGCTGAAGGGCGCGGCCATCGCCGCGGAGAAGCTTCCGACGGCGTCGAGCAGGGACAAGGCGTTCTACCAGGGCAAGATCGCGGCGGCGAAGTTCTTCGCGGCCAACGTCCTGCCGGGCGTCACCCTGGCCCGCAAGGTCGCTCAGAACGTGGACCTGGACCTGATGGAGCTGGACGAGGACGCGTTCTAGCCCCCCGGCAGCCGCGGTGCTCACGAGGGTCCGCTCCCGTCGGCGGGAGCGGACCCTCGTGGCGTCGTTAAGGTGAACCCCATGAGTACAAGCCAGCGCTTCGACCTCGGCCACACCGACGACCTGATGTCCTTCCTGGCGGCGAGCCCGTCGCCGTACCACGCCGTGGCGAACGCGGCCGAGCGGCTGGAGAAGGCCGGATTCCGCCGGGTCGCCGAGACGGACGCCTGGGACGGTACGAGCGGCGGAAAGTACGTGCTGCGCGGCGGGGCCATCGTGGCCTGGTACGTCCCCGAGGGCGCCGCGCCGCACACCCCGTTCCGCATCGTCGGCGCCCACACCGACTCCCCGAACCTGCGCGTCAAGCCGCTGCCCGACACCGGGGCGCACGGCTGGCGCCAGGTCGCCGTGGAGATCTACGGCGGCCCGCTGATGAACTCCTGGCTCGACCGCGACCTGGGCCTGGCGGGCCGGCTCACGCTCCGGGACGGCTCCAGTCACCTGGTGAACGTCGACCGCCCGCTGCTGCGCGTCCCCCAGCTGGCGATCCACCTGGACCGCTCGGTCTCCACGGACGGCCTCAAGCTCGACAAGCAGCGCCACCTGCAGCCGGTGTGGGGCCTCGGCGACGACGTCCGCGACGGCGACCTGATCGCCTTCCTGGAGCAGGAGGCCGGGCTCCCGGCGGGCGAGGTGGCCGGCTGGGACCTGATGACCCACTCCGTGGAACCGCCCGCCTACCTGGGCCGGGACCGCGAGCTGGTGGCGGGCCCCCGCATGGACAACCTGCTGTCGGTGCACGCCGGCACGGCGGCGCTGGCCGCCGTGGCGACCGGCCCGGGGGCGGCGGACCTGCCGTACGTCCCGGTGCTGGCCGCCTTCGACCACGAGGAGAACGGCTCCCAGTCGGACACCGGCGCGGACGGCCCGCTGCTCGGCTCGGTGCTGGAGCGCTCGGTGTTCGCGCGGGGAGGATCGCACGAGGACCGGGCGCGTGCCTTCGCCGGCGCGGTCTGCGTCTCCTCCGACACGGGTCACGCCGTCCACCCCAACTACGCCGAGCGGCACGACCCGACCCACCACCCGCGCGCGGGCGGCGGCCCCATCCTCAAGGTCAACGTCAACAACCGCTACGCCACGGACGGTTCGGGCCGCGCGGTCTGGGCGGCGGCCTGCGAGAAGGCCGAAGTCCCCTTCCAGTCCTTCGTCTCCAACAACTCCATGCCCTGCGGCACCACCATCGGCCCCATCACCGCGGCCCGGCACGGCATCCGGACCGTCGACATCGGCGTGGCGATCCTGTCGATGCACAGCGCCCGCGAACTGTGCGCCGCGGACGACCCGTTCCTCCTCGCCAACGCCCTGGTGGCGTTCCTGGAGGGCTGAGAGGGCCCGACCGCCGGGCCCATGAGGGGCCGCCTCCGCATGGTCACCCCGCTTGCGGGTACCCGGAGTTGACCGGAAGGGACTGGAACAGGCCGGAACCACCGGACCCGACACCGGACAAGGAGGCGACACTCATGGGCCTCGGCGGGTGCATCATCCTCATCGCCGTGGGAGCCATCCTCACCTTCGCGACCGACTGGCACATGCAGGGCGTCAACCTGCAGATGGTCGGCGTCATCCTGATGATCGTCGGCCTCATCGGCGTGACCACCTTCAGCAGCATCTACCGGCGCCGCCGCATCATGGTGCCCCCCACGACAGCGGTCGTCGAAGAGGACCGCCACCACCACACACGCGACGGCTACAGCGACGGCTACGGCGTCTGAGCGCGCCCGGCGCCCGGTCAGGCGTCCATGCCGGCCAGGACCAACGGCAGCCGCTCCGCGCCCCCCTCGGTCAGCCGGACCGGGACACCCCAGTCCTGCTGGTGCACATGGCAGGCGGGGTACTCGTTCGCCGGGTCGTCGTCGCACGAGGCCGCCATCGCGGAGACGTGCAGGACACCCTCCGGGACGGCGGGGTTGAGGTGCAGGGGGCGGGACAGGTCCGTTCCCGTGCCCCCGCCGTTCAACAGCAGCTCGGGCGGGGTGGCGGAGACCAGCAGACGGGTGGACGGGCCGTAGCGCGTGTCCAGCTTCTGGCCCGCCGGGGCCTGGAAGATCACGTCCAGCCGGAGGGCACCGGGGGCCACCTCCGTCGCCGCCCGCTGGGTGCGGTGGGCGACTGCCTCGACGCGTACGGCCTCCTCCGGCAGCCGCAGCCGGGTCAGGCGGTGCCGCGCCGACTCCACGACCACGATGTCCTCGCCGACGAGCACGGCGTCGCTGGGCTCGCGCAGGTCGGTGGCGAGCGTGGTGACCTCGCCGGTCGCGGGGTCGTAGCGGCGCAGGGCGTGGTTGTAGGTGTCGCTGACGGCGACCGAGCCGTCGGGGAGGGCGGTCACGCCCAAGGGGTGCTGGAACAGGGCCTGTCCGGCGGCGCCGTCCCGGTGGCCGAAGTCGAACAGGCCGGTGCCGACGGCCGTGTGGACGTGGCCGTCCAGGTCCACCCAGCGCAGTGCGGACGTCTCGGCGTCGGCGAGCCACAGCCGCTCGGGCGTGGCCGCGAGCCCGGAGGGCTGCGCGAACCAGGCGTCCCCACCCGGCCCGTCGACGAGCCCTTCGTTGGTGGTCCCGGCAGTGACGGACACGGTGCCGTCGGCAGGGTCGTACGCCCACAGCTGGTGCACGCCCGCCATGGCGATCCACACCTTGCCGTTCCACCAGGCCACGTCCCAGGGCGAGGACAGGGCGACCTCGCGGGCCGGCCCGGAGGTCGCGGATCCCTGCCACCACTGCCGGCCCGTCCCGGCCAGGGTGGTCACCTCGCCGGAGGCGAGGTCGAGGCGGCGCAGCGCGTGATTGACCGTGTCGGCGACGACGACCGACCCGTCGTCGAGGAGCACGAGCCCGTGCGGCTCACTGAAGGTCGCGTCCGCGGGGCCCCCGTCGGCGAACCCGCGCGTCCCGGACCCGATCCGCCGCACCACGGTCTCCCCGTCCTCCGCCAGCTCCACCAGCTGGTGCCGGGTGGTGTCGCTGACCAGGAAGTTGCCGGACGGCAGCAGGAGGGCCTTGCCCGGGAAGCGCAGGGTGGTCGGCTCCGGCTCCGGCGGCACGTACGGCCCTCCCCCATTGCTTGAAGAGCATGGGAGGTACCCCCAGCCGCGCCGCAGCGTCCCCTTCGCCCCGTGCTCGGCCTCCAGCTCCTCCACCAGCCGCTCGATCGCGTGCGCGTGCCCCTCACCGGCGTGCTGCGCGACGACGTACCCCTCCGGGTCGATCACGACGAGCGTCGGCCAGGCCCGCACCGCGTACTGCTTCCAGGTCACGAGCTCGGGATCGTCCAGAACCGGATGCTCGACCCCGTACCGCTCCACGGCGTCCACGACCGCCTGGTGCTCCGCCTCGTGCACGAACTTCGGTGAGTGCACTCCGACGATCACCACGGTGTCCCGGTGCTTCTCCTCCAGCTCCCGCAGCTCGTCGAGAACATGCAGACAGTTCACGCAGCAGAATGTCCAGAAGTCCAGAATGACGATACGTCCTCGCAGGTCGGCGAGGGTGTACTGCTTGCCGCCCGTGTTCAGCCAGCCGCCCTTGCCGATCAGTTCGGGGGCTCGGACACGGGCGCGTCGGGGTGCGGAGTCGCTCATGGCACCAAGGGTGCCATCCGCTCCCCGTCCTCATCCGCTCGGCCTCACCTGTGCCGGGCGTGGGACGGGGCTCGGCCCGTCGGCCTACCGGCGGCGTTCCCGGGTCGGTGCCGGGGAAGCGGTGAAGGCATGAGATTTCTTGTGCGGGACCGGATTTTCGGCATCGGTGAGGACTACTGGATCGAGGACGAGCACGGCAACAAGGTCTTCCTGGTCGACGGGAAGGCGATGCGGCTGCGGGACACCTTCGAACTGAAGGACGCCCGGGGCCGGGTCCTGATCGACATCCACCAGAAGATGCTCTCCCTGCGGGACACCATGGTGATCGAGCGGGACGGGGAGACCCTGGCGAAGGTCCGGCGCAAGTGGCTGTCGCTGCTGCGCAACCACTACCGGGTGTCCCTGGTGGACGGCACCGAGCTCGACGTCAGCGGCAAGATCCTCGACCGGGAGTTCGCCGTCGAGTACGACGGGGAGCTGCTGGCGGTGATCTCCCGGCGGTGGCTGCGCGTCGTGGAGACGTACGGCGTGGACATCGTGCGGGACGACGCCGACCCGGCCCTGCTGATCGCCGTGGCGGTGTGCGTGATCCACATGGCGGAGAAGGAGCGGGACGAGCGGTAGCCGCCCCGCGCGGTGGACACCCGGCGCAGCAAGCGCTCAGCACAGGGCGCGCCCAGTGCGGCAGGCGCTCGGCGCGGTGCGCGCTCAGCGGCGTGGTGGCTCCAGGCCCAGGACCCGGTCCTTCAGGGCCGGGAACTGTTCGCGGGTGGTCGCGACCTTCGCCGGGTCGAAGTCGACCGTCAGGACCTCCTCGTCGTGGCCCGCCTCGGCCAGGACCTCGCCCCAGGGATCCACCACGATCGAGTGACCCGCCTGGGGAACCCCGGCGTGCGTGCCGGCCGTTGCACAGGCGAGCACGAACGCCTGGTCCTCCACCGCCCGCGCCCGGGCCAGCAGCGTCCAGTGCGCACGCCGGCGCTCGGGCCAGCCCGCCGGAACCACCAGGGTCTGGGCCCCGGCGTCGACGAGCCCGCGGAAGAGTTCGGGGAAACGGAGGTCGTAGCAGGTCGCCAGGCCGAGGGTCGTGTCCGGCAGACGGACCGTCACCAGGTCCCGGCCCGCGCCCATCAGCACGGCCTCGCCCTTGTCGAAGCCGAAGCGGTGGATCTTGCGGTAGGCGGCGGCCAGGTCGCCGGAGGGGGTGAAGACGAGGGAGGTGTTGTAGAGGGGCCCCTCAGGGTCCCGTTCGGGAATCGAACCCGCGTGCAGCCATACACCCGCGTCGCTCGCCGCCTTCGCCATGGCCTCGTACGTGGGGCCCTCCAGCGGCTCGGCCTCACGCCCGAACTCCTCGAAGGCGAAGGCCCCGGTGGTCCACAGCTCCGGCAGGACGACGAGGTCGGCGCCGGCCTGCTCGCGGACCAGCGCGGCCGCCCGCCGCCGCCGTGATTCGGCCGATTCGCCCTCGTTCACGGCAATCTGGATCAGCGAGGCGCGCACACTACCACCGTCCTGGCATACGAGTTTTCCCCGGCAGCCTACGATCGTCACACGAAAGCACTGCCGGGGTGCCTCAGGGCAGCGTAACTTAGCACCTCAAGACGCCGCCGACCGCAGCCACCTCCCGCTGGCAATGCCGAGACAACCTGCCCGAGTACCAACCGCCGAGGGGTCCCGTTCCGTGAGTCTGCATCCCACCCTCCAGCCCTACGCCGATGCCTGGGCCCACTCCGTCGAGGCGATATCCGAGCTGGTGCAGCCCCTTGTGGAGGGCGAGTGGAACCGGCGGACCCCGTGTCCCGGCTGGTCCGTCCGCGACCTCGTCTCGCACGTCATCGGCCTGGACTGCGAGGCGCTCGGCGACCCGCGCCCCATCCACACGCTCCCGCGCGACCTGTTCCACGTCACCAACGAGCACCAGCGCTACATGGAGATGCAGGTCGACGTCCGCCGCCACCACACGTCGCCGGAGATGACCTCCGAGCTGGAGTACACGATCATCCGCCGCAACCGCCAGCTGCGGAACGAGTCCCGTGACCCCGGAACCAAGGTGCGCGGCCCGCTCGGCGCGGAGATCACCCTCGAGGAGGCCATGCGCTACCGCGCCTTCGACATCTGGGTGCACGAGCAGGACCTGCGCGCGGCCCTCGGCCACCCCGGCACCCTCGACTCCCCGGGCGCCCACGTCACCCGGGACTACCTGCTGGCCGCCCTCCCGGACGTGGTCGCGGTCAAGGCGGAGGCCCCACGCAGCTCGGCGGTCGTCTTCGACGTCCACGGCCCGGTGGAGTTCCTGCGCACCATCCGCGTCGACATCAAGGGCCGCGGCACCCTGGAAACGGCCCCCGCTCTCGGTCCGGCCGCGACCCTCATCCTCGACTGGGAGACCTACGTTCGCCTGGCCTGCGGCCGCGTGACCCCGGAGGCGGTGGCGGACCGGGTGAAGACGGAGGGCGACCAGGACCTGGCAACAGCGATCCTGCGCAACTTCGTGGTGACGCAGTAAGGGGACTGCGCGACGCGGATCGGCGCCATCCAGCCCGTCCGGGGGTACCTCCTGCTCGCAGAGCTCGGGGGAGATCGAGGGCGAGGCCGTTCAGGCCGGTGCGGGGTCTGGGGGCGGCAGCCCCCAGCGCGCCCGCATCGACACCGGGCACCGTCACACGGGAACGTGCACCGTCTCCACCCGGCTGGCAACCAACCGCTCCCGCTCCCGCCGGGCCACCCGCTTCCGCAACCGCAGAATCTGACTCACCCCGAGCGCCTGGAGAGCGAACACCACCGAGAACGCGACCCCGTAGTCGCCCCCCGTCCCGTCCAACAGCACACCCACCGCGAACAACGTCGCCATGGAGGCGACGAAACCTCCCATATTGGTGATGCCGGAGGCGGTCCCCTGCCGCTCCGGCGGATTCGCCGGCCGCGCGAAGTCGAATCCGATCATCGAGGCCGGCCCGCACGCCCCGAGCACCACGCACAGCACCACCAGCAGCCACATCGGCGCCGGCCCGCCGGGATACGCCAGCGTCACCGCCCACAGGGCCGCGGTCGCCGCGACCGTGCCGAGCACCAGCGGCAGCCGCGCCGCGTGGTGCCGGGCGACGATCTGCCCGTACACCAGGCCGACGGCCATGTTGGACAGCACGACGAGCGTGAGCAGCTCCCCGGCGGTCGCCCGGGTGAGCCCCTGCGCCTCGACCAGGAACGGCAGCCCCCACAGCAGCAGGAACACCATCCCCGGGAACTGCGTGGTGAAGTGCACCCACAGCCCCAGCCTCGTCCCCGGCTCCCGCCAGGACGCGGCGATCTGCCGGCGTACGTACACCGCGCCCCGGTGCGGCAGCGGCTCCGGCTCGTGGCCCTCGGGGTGGTCCTTGAGGAACAGGAGCAGCAGCACCAGCACCACCACTCCGGCCAGCGCGCTGCCCGCGAAGGCGGTCGTCCAGCCCACCCCGTGCAGCAGCCGGGCCAGCACCAACGTGGACACCAGGTTGCCGGCCATCCCGGCCAGCGCGGCGAACTGGGCGATCAACGGCCCGCGCCGGGCGGGGAACCACCGGGTGCCCAGCCGCAGCACGCTGATGAACGTCATGGCGTCACCGCAGCCCAGCAGCGCGCGGGCGGCGAGCGCGGTGCCGTACGACGGCGAGAGGGCGAAGCCGAGCTGGCCGGCCGTGAAGAGTACGGCGCCGATGGCCAGCACCTTCTTGGTGCCGAGCCGGTCGACGAGCAGGCCCACGGGTATCTGCATGCCGGCGTAGACGAGGAGCTGCAGGATCGAGAACGTCGACAGCGCCGAGGCGCCCACGCGGAAGCGGTCGGCGGCGTCGAGGCCGGCCACGCCCAGGGACGTACGGAAGATGACGGCGACGAAGTAGACGGCGACGCCGATGCTCCAGACGGCGAGGGCACGCCGGCCGCCGGGCGGATCACCGGGCAGGGAAGCGGAGGCGGCGGAACCCGACGGAGCGCTCACCGGACCTCACCCCGCGCCAGGTGGGAGAACCAGCTGACGTGCCGGTGCACGATGTCGACGGCCGCCTCGGCGTCCCCGGAGCGCAGCGCGTCCAGGATCTCCTCGTGCTCGGCGAGCGTCTTGGCGATCCGGTCGGGGTGGGAGTGCATGACGGCGACGCCCATGCGCAGCTGCCGGTCGCGCAACTGGTCGTACAGCCGCGACAGGATCTCGTTTCCGCCGCTGCGGACGATCTCGGCGTGGAAGCAGCGGTCGGTGACGGCGGCCCCGGCGAAGTCGCCGGCCTCGGCCTGCTCCTTCTGCTTCTCGAGCAGTTCCTCGAGGCGCTCGATGAGCCCGGGTGGTGCGGGTACGGCCTTTCTGGCCGCGTGTTCCTCGACCAGCTGCCGGGTCTCGACGACGTCGGCGATCTCCTGTGCGGAGACCGGCAGGACGAGGGCTCCCTTCTTCGGGTAGAGCTTGATGAGCCCCTCGACCTCCAGCCGCAGCAGCGCCTCGCGCACGGGCGTGCGCGAGACCCCGACGGCCTCGGCCAGCTCTCCCTCGGTCAGCAGCGTCCCGCCCTCGTAGCGGCGGTCCAGGACGGCTTGTTTGACGTGGGTGTAGACGCGGTCGGCGGCGGGGGGTTGCTTCACGGTCAGGCTCATGTCCACAGCATAGATACAAGACGTACGCATGGCGCGGCCCGTCCGGCATGCGGACGGGCCGGCCCGTGAGAAAAAACGCCCCGACAGCCGCACAACCATCCGCGCCGACTACGAGTCAGACAGACGCGGCCCCACTCCTGTGGGCACTCAACTCTGCCGCACCGAAGGGTCATTCGATACAATCGGGGTACCTCACTTGAAAACCGGCATCCAGGGCATCCGTATCCGCAGAGCCGCCGCCGTCGCCGTGACCGCCGGCGCCGTGCTCGCCACCGGGGCCCTCACCGCGGCACCCGCGCAAGCCGCCGTCACCAAGCCGTCGATCGTGGCCAAGGGCGGCTACGCGATGGACAGCGCGACCGGCAAGTCGCTGTACACGAAGGCCGCGGACACCAGGCTTTCCACCGGTTCCACCACGAAGATCATGACCGCCAAGGTCGTGCTGGCGCAGCCCAAGCTGAACCTCGACGCCAAGGTCACCATCCAGAAGGCGTACAGCGACTACGTCGTCAGGAACAACGCCTCCCAGGCCCATCTGATCGTCGGCGACAAGGTGACCGTCCGTCAGCTGCTGTACGGCCTGATGCTGCCCTCGGGCTGCGACGCCGCGTACGCGCTGGCCGACAAGTTCGGCACGGGCTCGACGCGGGACGCGCGGGTGAAGTCGTTCATCGGCAAGATGAACACCACCGCCAAGAACCTCGGCATGACGAACACGCGCTTCGACTCGTTCGACGGCATCGGCAAGGGCAACAACTACTCGACGCCGCGCGACCTGACGAAACTCACGCGCAGCGCGTTGAAGAACTCCACGTTCCGCACGGTCGTGAAGACGAAGTCGTACACGGCCAAGACCATCACCAAGACGGGCAGCACCCGCACGATGGCGAAGTGGACGAACACCAACACGCTGCTCAGCAGCTACAAGGGCGCCATCGGCGTGAAGACGGGTTCCGGCGCCGTGGCCAAGTACTGCCTGGTCTTCGCCGCCACCCGCAACGGCAAGACGGTCATCGGCACCGTCCTCGCCTCCTCGTCCGCCGCACAGCGCTCCACGGACTCCACGAAGATCCTGAACTACGGCTTCGCCAAGCTGGGCTGACCCCCGCTCACCCGCGCAACGGGCCCGCCGCCGGCGACCGGCGGCGGGCCCGTCATGCACACTCCGGTCAATCGATGCGCCAGTATCGGCGATCTTCGCTCGCAATCGTGAACATCCCCGAAGGAGCTGGCATATTCGATTTCCTCCGCTCTACGTTCCGCGGCGGAGGTGGTTCACATGAACGAACCGAGCAAGCGGCCCGACTCCGCCGAACGGCACGGGGCGATCGACATCAGCGATTTCGTCTACGCGGCGACCGGGGAGCGGGTCCGGAGGCTGACCATGCCGGACGGAAGCCACTGGTTCCCGGCGGTGGACGTCTGCAAGCGGTTGGGGCACACCAACTCTCGGAAGGCACTCTCCGACCACGTGCCCGAAGAGCACCGAGAGATGCTCGAGACCGTAACTGGAAGTTACGGTCTCAGCATTCCCGCAGGCAGGAGCTGGCGTCGAGACTTGCAACTCATCGACCTGCAAGGTCTGATCCTCCTCGTCAACGCCTGCACGAAGCCGGCCTGCGCCCCCTTCAAGCAGTGGGTCGCCGAGGTGATCGAGACCGTGCAGCGGGAGGGCTCCTACACCTTGGAAGAGGCCGAGGTACAGCCCGTCGAGCCCGGTGCTCCCATCGCGTACGCCATGCCGGAGCAGGTCGCGGAGGCCATCGTCAAGCTCGAGGCGCACAACCTGCAGATCGACCAGGAGCTTGCGGCCGCACAGCGTGAATCGCTCGCGTTGCAAAGGGAGATGCTCGCCACGCAGCGCGCCACGCTCGCGGCGCAGGAAGCCGTCGCCCAGGCCATGGGGCGCATCGCGGACCGGCTCGACTCCCTGGCCCTCGACCGCCCGGCGCCCGGCGGCACCCTCTCCGTCACACTCACCACGGAGTCCGTGCTGGCCGACTGGCGGCAACGGCTGTCCGTGACGGAGGACGTCTGGACGGTGGCCGTGGTGATCGCCCCGGTTCTCGTCGAGAAGGGTGAGCTCCGAGAGCCGCTCGAATCGATCGCTTCCCGTACGGGGCTGTCGGTGCGCCGCGTCAACGAATGCCTGCGCATGCTGCGCAAGCACGCCTGCATCCGGTCACGGGGTGGGGCGGAGGACGGGGCGCCCGTGTATGTGCTCAACCAGGGCTGATCAGAACCTCAAGCATTCCTGACCAGGACTCCGGGGCAGGAACAGCGGAGGGAGCGGCCGCATTCCGAAGTTGCGGCCGTTCCCTCCAGGCCTCTGAGGCTACCGAACCCGGACGGTCACGCCCAGGTGATCAGCCGCTTCGGCTGTTCCAGGATCGCGGCCACGTCCGACAGGACCTTCGAGCCCAGTTCGCCGTCGACCAGGCGGTGGTCGAAGGAGAGGGCCAGGGTGGTGACCTGGCGGGGCTTGACCTTGCCCTTGTGGACCCACGGCTGGAGCTTGATCGCACCGACCGCGAGGATCGCGGACTCGCCGGGGTTGAGGATCGGCGTGCCGGTGTCGACGCCGAAGACGCCGACGTTGGTGATCGTGACCGTGCCGCCCTGCATGGCGGCGGGGGACGTCCTGCCCTCCCTCGCCGTCGCCACCAGCTCGCCGAGTGCCTCCGCGAGCTGCGGGAGCGTCCTGGCGTGGGCGTCCTTGATGTTCGGGACGATCAGGCCCCGCGGGGTGGCCGCGGCGATGCCCAGGTTGACGTAGTGCTTGACCACGATCTCCTGGGCCGCCTCGTCCCAGGAGGCGTTGATGTCCGGGTTGCGCCTGATGGCGACCAGGAGGGCCTTGGCGATCAGCAGCAGGGGGTTCACGCGCAGGCCCGCGAACTCCTTGTCCTGCTTCAGCTCCTCGACGAGCTTCATCGTGCGCGTCACGTCCACCGTCACGAACTCCGTGACGTGCGGAGCGGTGAACGCCGAGCCGACCATCGCCGCCGCCGTCGCCTTGCGGACGCCCTTCACGGGGACGCGGGTCTCGCGGGCCGTGTCGTACGACGGCACGGGTGCCGGGGCCCGGGTCACCGGGGCTTCCGCCGCCGGAGCGGCAGCCGGCGCCGAGGGTGCCGTCGCCGTCGCCGACACCGCCGCGTGCACGTCCTCGCGCGTGATGATGCCGTCCGGACCGGACGGGACCACCGTCGCCAGGTCCACGCCCAGGTCCTTGGCCAGCTTGCGCACCGGCGGCTTCGCCAGCGGGCGGGGCCTCGCCTCGGGAGCGGCGGCGGGGGTGCCGTGGCCGTTCAGCTCGGTCTGGATCGCCGTCGACGCCTGGGCGACCGCGACCTCCGGACCCTTGCGCGGGCGGCGCTTGGTGGAGGACGTCGAGACGCCGTAGCCCACCAGGACCGGCTGGCGGCCCTCCGCCTTCGGCTCCTGCTCCGCCCTCGGCTCGGCCGCCGGGGCCTGCGCCGGGACCCCCGCCGGCGCCGCGCCCGCCACCTCCACCGCGATGATGGACGTGCCCACGTCCACCGTGGTGCCCTCGGGGAAGTGCAGCTCGCGCACCACGCCGTCGTAGGGGATGGGCAGTTCGACGGCGGCCTTGGCCGTCTCGACCTCGCAGACCACCTGGCCGTCGGTGACCGTGTCACCGACCTGGACGTACCACTTGAGGATCTCCGCCTCGGTCAGGCCCTCGCCGACATCCGGCATCTTGAACTCGCGCACGGACGCATCGGTCATCGTCGTCACGAACCTCTCCTCAGTACGCCAGCGAGCGGTCGACGGCGTCGAGCACGCGGTCCAGGTCCGGCAGGTACGCCTCCTCCAGGCGGGCCGGCGGGTACGGCGCGTGATAGCCGCCGACCCGCAGCACCGGAGCCTCCAGGTGGTAGAAGCAGCGCTCGGTGATCCGGGCGGCGATCTCCGCGCCGGAGCCGAAGAACACCGGTGCCTCGTGGACCACCACCAGGCGGCGGGTCTTCTCCACCGACGCCTGGATCGAGTCGAAGTCCAGCGGGGACACCGAGCGCAGGTCCAGGACCTCCAGGGACTTGCCCTCCTCGGCGGCCGCGGCGGCGACCTCGTGGCAGAGCTTCACCATCGGGCCGTAGGCCGCCAGGGTCAGGTCCGTGCCCTCGCGCACGACCCGCGCCTTGTGCAGCGGACCCGGGATGGCCTCCGTGCTGACCTCGCCCTTGTCCCAGTAGCGCCGCTTGGGCTCGAAGTAGATCACCGGATCGTCGCTCTGGATGGCCTGCTGCAGCATCCAGTACGCGTCCGACGGGTTGGAGGGGGAGACGATCTTCAGGCCCGCCACGTGCGCGAACAGCGCCTCCGGCGACTCCGAGTGGTGCTCGACCGCGCCGATGCCGCCGCCGTAGGGGATGCGGACGACGACCGGCAGCTTGACCTTGCCCAGCGCGCGGGCGTGCATCTTCGCCAGCTGGGTGACGATCTGGTCGTACGCCGGGAAGACGAAGCCGTCGAACTGGATCTCGACCACCGGGCGGTAGCCGCGCAGGGCGAGACCGATCGCGGTGCCGACGATGCCGGACTCGGCGAGGGGGGTGTCGATGACCCGGCTCTCGCCGAAGTCCTTCTGCAGACCGTCCGTCACCCGGAACACGCCACCGAGCTTGCCGACGTCCTCGCCCATGATCAGGACCTTGGGGTCGGACTCCAGGGCGCGGCGCAGCGATTCGTTGATCGCCTTGGCCAGGGCCAGGTTCTTCAAGGTCACAGCCTCCGCTGCCATGTCAGACCCCCTCTCCCGCGGCGAAGCCGCTGTCGGACTCAGTCGCGAACGACGCCTGGTAGGCGGCGAACTGGGCGCGCTCCTCGTCGACGAGCGCGTGCCCGTCCGCGTACACGTTCTCGAAGATGGCGAAGTCGTCCGGGTCGGGCATCGCACGGACCGCTTCGCGCACTCGTTTGCCCAACGCTTCGCTCTCGGCCTCGAGTTCCGTGAAGAATCCCTCGTCCGCGTGGTTTTCGGACTCCAGGTAGCGGCGAAGGCGCAGGATCGGGTCCTTCGCCTCCCAGGCCAGGCGCTCCTCATCGCTCCGGTAGCGGGTGGGGTCGTCGGAGGTGGTGTGGGCGCCCATGCGGTAGGTGTACGCCTCGACCAGGGTGGGGCCCTCGCCGTCGCGGGCACGCTCCAGCGCCCACTTGGTGACCGCGAGGCAGGCCAGCACGTCGTTGCCGTCGACGCGGACGCCGGGGAAGCCGAAGCCCCGCGCGCGCTGGTAGAGCGGCACCCGGGTCTGCTTCTCGGTCGGCTCGGAGATCGCCCACTGGTTGTTCTGGCAGAAGAACACCACGGGGGCGTTGTAGACCGCGGAGAAGGTGAAGGACTCGGCCACGTCGCCCTGGCTGGAGGCGCCGTCGCCGAAGTAGGCGACGACCGCGGAGTCCGCGCCGTCCTTGGCGATGCCCATCGCGTAGCCGGTGGCGTGCAGCGTCTGGGAGCCGATGACGATCGTGTAGAGGTGGAAGTTGTTGCTGTTCGGGTCCCAGCCGCCGTTGTTCACCCCCCGGAACATGCCGAGCAGGTTGGTCGGGTCGACCCCGCGGCACCAGGCGACGCCGTGCTCCCGGTAGGTCGGGAAGACGTAGTCGTCGTCGCGCAGCGCCCGGCCGGAGCCGATCTGGGCGGCCTCCTGGCCGAGCAGCGAGGCCCACAGACCCAGTTCGCCCTGACGCTGCAGGGAGGTGGCCTCGGCGTCGAAGCGGCGGGTGAGCACCATGTCGCGGTACAGACCACGGAGCTCTTCGGCGGTGATGCCGGCGACGTACTTGTCGTACTCGGCGTTCTTGACGCGCTTGCCCTCGGGCGTCAGCAGCTGAACGAGTTCGGGGTCGGCGCCCTTCTTGGCGCGGGCGCGGCTCCTGGTGCCGGCGGCTTTCGTACCGGTCGAACCGGCCTTGCTTCCGGCGCTGCGTCGCGGTGTGCGCGCGGCAGTGCTCTCCACGGTCACGTGTGCTCCTCCGTCGGTCCGGCCCCCGGGGTTGCCGGTGGGCCTGGGGGTCCCCCCTGCTCGTTAGAGCTTGGGGGAGGCTCACCTGTTCCGGACCACGGGGCACGGGGTGGGTGCCGCTCGGCCGGGAACAGGCGTGACAGGTGCCCCGGCGAGCGCCCTGCAGCAGTCACGTTACCCAGTGCTCCACATTTCTGGGAAACCCCTCTGACCTGCGCGTTTCCTTGGATTTCCAAGTACTTTTCCTTGGACGTCCAAGTACCGCGCCGGGCGTCGGGGCAGCCGCTGGTCACAACCGTGCAGAGGGCCGGAACACCGGCACGCTATCCCGGCCACCCCTGAGTCGGGAAGGGTTGACAAATGGCCGGAACTGCTCTTGTTGGCGGACCTCTCCGGGCAGCCGGCGATTCGGCGCGCGGCGCGTGACGGAAAGCGACACCGCGACCCGTTGTGACCGAAAGCGACTATTGACGACTGTCTGTGACAACGCCCAGCTCACAGCCTCCTCCGGTGCCCTAGCATCTGGCGCGTGCCGCGCCCTTGTGTACCACCCCCCATGCCCCACGCGCCCCCTCTGAGCACCTTGCTGCGCCAGTACGCCGCCGGTTCCGCCCTCACCTGCGAGCCGGTCGACCAGGGCCTGCTCAACCGCGGCTACCGGCTGTGCACCACCCGCGGCCGCTACTTCCTCAAGCACCACTTCGATCCGGACACCGCCGACCCGGCCGCCATCGCCCGCCAGCACCGGGCCACCCAGCGCCTGGCCGACCTCGGCGTCCCGGTGGCACCGCCGCTGGCCGGCCGCGACGGGCGCACGGTCGCCGTCGTCGGCGGCCACGCCTACGCCCTGCACCCCTGGATCGACGGCCGGCACCGCCATGGCGGCCAGCTCTCCACGGGGCAGTGCGTCCGCCTGGGGGCACTGCTGGGGGCCGTGCACGCCTGTCTGGAGCGCGTGATGCCACCCAAGGGACGGACCCGCCCCGCCGCGAGCCCCCACCCCGTGGAGAGCGCCGATCCCGCCGACACCTTCACGCTGATCGACGACCTGCTCGCCCACGTCCGCCGCCACCGCCCCGCGGACGCCTTCGACGAGCTGGCCCGGCACCGGCTCCTGGAGCGCCGGGCGCTTCTGGAACGGCACGCCGACCGGCGTCCCCCGCCCGGCGGCCCGGTCGGCTGGGTGCACGGCGACTTCCACCCGTACAACCTGCTCTACCAGGGGGACGCTCCCGCCGCGATCGTCGACTGGGACCGGCTCGGCGTGCAGCCGCGCGCGGAGGAGGCGGTACGCGCCGCCGCGATCTTCTTCGTCCGGCCCGCCGGCACCCTGGACCTGCCGAAAGTCAGGGCGTACGCACGCGCGTACCGCCGCACGGCCGGCGTCACGCCCTCGGAACTCGCGGCGGCCGTGCACCGCGTGTGGTGGGAGCGCCTGAACGACTTCTGGATGCTGCGCTGGCACTACGAGCGCGGCGACAGGCGCGCGGACCCCCAGTTCCCGGCCGCCTCGGCGCTCGCGGTGTGGTGGACACGGGAGTACGACGCGGTGTGCGGGGCGTTCGCGGAGTGAGCGGCCCGCGGGAGGATCAGGTGCCGCTTCCCTGGTTCGCCGCCCCTCCCTGGGACGTACCGCTGCTGTCACCGCCGCTGTCGCCCGACCCGTCGGGCGGACCGTCCGGGTCCTGGGACGCCGAGGGGGTCACCGGTTCGGACGGGGTGCTGGAGGTCTGCGGGTTGGACGGCTCGTGGGTGGGCTGGTCGTCGGACGGCTCGGACGGGGTGTACGACGGCTGGTAGGACGGCGTGTAGTTCCAGCCGCCCCCGCCCGAGCCGTCACCCCGGCCCGTGGACGTGTCCGACGGCTGCTCGTTCGAGGTGTCGCTCGGTGTGGCGCTCGGCTCGGTGTCGTCCTCGGACGGCTTACTCGTGGGCGACTGGCTGGTGCCGGTGCCGCCGCCGGTGCCGGTGTCGCCGGTCTTGTTCAGCGCCAGTGCCACGCCCGCCACGACGGCGATCACCGCGAGCACGGCGAGGATCCACAGCTTGCCGCGGCCACTTCCCTTGTTGCCGTGTCCCTCGAAGCCGCCGTCGTCGCCGTTGCCGTATGCGGCGGGCAGGATCGGCTGCGGGATCTGCGTGGTGCCCGAGCCGGGGTCGCCGGCGTGCGGCATCACGGTCGTACCGGCGAAGCCCGCCGCCGGAGCGTGCCGGGCGTCGTACGTATCCACCGGGCCGGTGTTCCAGGTGCCGGTGTGGCCGCCCTGGTCGTACAGCATCTGCAGCCCGTACTGGATCAGCCCGCGCATCTCCTCGGCCGTCTGGAAACGGTCGTCGGGCTCTTTGGCCAGCGACCGCATGACCAGACCGTCGAGCTCCGGCGGACAGGTGCCGCCGGCGACCTGGGACGGCGGCACCGGCATGTCCTGGACGTGCTGGTAGACCACCGACAGCGGGGTCTCGCCGGTGAACGGGGGCCGCAGCGCGAGCAGTTCGTACAGCAGGCAGCCCGTCGCATACAGGTCGGAGCGGTAGTCGACGGCCTTGCCGAGGGCCTGCTCCGGGGAGAGGTACTGCGGGGTGCCCATGACCATGCCGGTCTGCGTCATCGTCGTGGACGCGCCGTGCAGGGCGCGGGCGATGCCGAAGTCCATCACCTTCACGGCGCCGTTGTCGGTGATGATGACGTTGGCGGGCTTGATGTCGCGGTGCACGATCCCGTGCTGGTGCGAGTAGGCCAGCGCCTCCAGGACGCCCGAGACGATGATCAGCGCCTGCTCGGGGCCGGGCGCCTCCGCGGTGAGCAGCAGGTCGCGGATGGTGCGGCCCTCGACCAGCTCCATCACGATGTACGGCACGGCCTGGCCGCCCGCCTGGTCCTCGCCGGAGTCGTACACGGCGACGATCGCATGGTGGTTGAGCCCGGCCACCGACTGGGCCTCGCGGGTGAAGCGGGCCTTGGACGTGGGGTCTTCGGCCAGGTCGGCACGGAGCAGCTTGACCGCGACGGTGCGTCCCAGGCGTACGTCCTCGGCGGCGAACACCTCGGCCATGCCGCCCCGGCCGAGTCTGTGCGTCAGCCGGTACCGGCCGTCGCCGACCAGGCCGCCGTTGCCCCACATCTCCGGCGCGTCCGACATGCCGCCGCCAGTCGCCTCGGGGTCGGACGGGCCCTGGGCGCGCTGCTGCTGTGCCATCAGTCCTCGCCGTCGTTTCTGCCCGCGGTGCGCGCGGTGTTGTCACGGTCTCCGTCGGCCACGCTACAGGCTCCGCGCAAGCCGTTGGTCCAGGACCGTGGTGGCGACCGCTGCGGAAACCGGCCCGAGACGGACCGGCCATGAAACCCCGTGCGGGTACCGTCGTGCAAATCCCGTGCAGCGGCCGTACGGCCGCTGTAACGCTTCCACGACGGTTCCTTCGCGTACGGTCACGGAACGGGCACCGAGCTTGACGTGTCGGTGCCCTGGGGCAGACTTGGCCGGGAATGACTCATTCGATCAACGAGGGCGCCCGGCGGCCCGGTGGGGGACACGGAGACATGAGCCAGGACGGCGCACACGGCCGCTACGCGGGGCGGGCCCTGGCCGACGGCCGCTACCAGCTGCGCGACCTGCTCGGCGAGGGCGGCATGGCCTCGGTGCACCTCGCCTACGACTCCGTGCTCGACCGTCAGGTCGCCATCAAGACACTCCACACCACGCTCAGCCAGGAACCGGCCTTCCGCGAACGGTTCCGCCGCGAGGCCCAGGCAGTGGCGAAACTCACGCACACGAACATCGTCTCGGTGTTCGACACCGGCGAGGACACGCTGTCCACCAGCGGCTCCGACGCGGGGGACGGCACGCCGATGCCGTACATCGTCATGGAGTACGTCGAGGGCCGCCCCCTGGGCTCGGTGCTGGAGGAGGACATCCGGCAGCAGGGCGCGATGCCCGCCGACAAGGCCCTGAGGATCACCGCGGACGTGCTCGCCGCCCTGGAGATCAGCCACGAGATGGGCCTGGTCCACCGCGACATCAAGCCGGGCAACGTGATGATGACCAAGCGCGGCGTGGTCAAGGTCATGGACTTCGGCATCGCCCGCGCCATGCAGTCCGGCGTGACCTCGATGACCCAGACCGGCATGGTCGTGGGCACCCCGCAGTACCTCTCCCCGGAGCAGGCCCTCGGCCGGGGCGTGGACGCCCGCTCCGACCTGTACTCGGTCGGCATCATGCTGTTCCAACTGGTCACCGGACGGCTGCCGTTCGACGCGGACTCGCCGCTCGCCCTCGCCTACGCGCATGTGCAGGAGGAACCGGTCGCGCCCTCCTCGGTCAACCGCTCGCTGCCCCCGGCGGTGGACGCGCTGGTCGCCCGCGCGCTGCGGAAGAACCCAAACGAGCGCTTCCCGAACGCCGAGTCCATGCGCGACGAGTGCCTGCGCGTGGCGGCCTCCTTCCAGGCGGCCCCGCCCAGCATCGTCCCCGGCGCCCAGACACCCAGCGGCGCGGGCGTCGGCTCCGCGGTCTTCCCGCCCGTCGACCAGACGGCCCCGGCCCCCACGGGCAACGTGCAGACGCCGTACCAGCCGGCCCCGGCACCCAACCCGTACAGCACCGGCGCACCTGTCCCGGCCCAGGGGTACGGCTACCCGCAGCAGGCCGGCTACCAGACGTCCGCCGCGTCGCCGTACGCCCAGCCGGCCCAGGCTCCGACCCCGCCGCCGTACACCGTCCCGATCCAGCACACGCCCGGGCCGGGCGGCGGCAGGAGCAACAAGCCGGTGATCATCGGGTCGGTCGCCGTCGCCGTCATCGCGGTCGTCGGCCTGATCGTCGCGCTGGCCCTGAACAACGGCGGCGGGGACAACAGCGCGGGGGGTGGTGACAGCACCGTCACCGCGTCCCCGTCGGTGGTCGCGGGCCACCGCGGGCCGGACAAGTCGAAGACGATCGACGCCGACGAGTGCAGGGAGCCGCAGAAGTCGTACAACGACCCGGACAAGATCCGGGTCCCGGACTTCCACTTCAAGTACCTCGGGTCGGTCAAGGAGTGCTTCCAGGCCGCGGGCTGGCGCATGAAGCTCAAGCAGGAGGACGAGAACACCTACGGCGAGGGCACGGTCATGAACCAGTTCCCCTCCGCCGGCACGGACGTCGACCCGAAGAACATGCCCGAGATCGAACTCAGCGTCTCGACCGGCAACCCGCCCTCCTGACAGAGCAGTCATGGAAAGGGGCCCGGCAGGATGCTGCCGGGCCCTGGTACGAGTAGGCTCATGACCTACAGGTGATCCACAGGTGACCTACAGGTACGGGCCCCCCTGACGGCCGCCCGTGCGGTGGTCGTCACCGCCGTCGTGGCCGAGGCCCGGGGGCAGGGCGCGGCGCATCTGCTCCAACTGGGCGCGGGCGGCCATCTGCTGGGCGAACAGGGTCGTCTGGATCCCGTGGAAGAGGCCCTCCAGCCAGCCCACCAACTGCGCCTGCGCGATGCGCAGTTCGGCATCGCTGGGGGTCCCCTCGTCGGTGAACGGCAGGGAGAGCCGCTCCAGCTCCTCCACGAGCTCCGGCGCCAGGCCGTCCTCCAGCTCCTTGACCGAGCTGGCGTGGATCTCCTTCAGCCGGTTCCGGCTCGCCTCGTCCAGGGGAGCCGCGCGCACCTCTTCGAGAAGCTGCTTGATCATGCTGCCGATCCGCATGACCTTCGCGGGCTGCTCAACCTGCTCCGTCACCGGGGTCTCGCGGGAGTCGTCGTCCCCTCCGCCGCCGAGCGCCATACCGTCCTGGCCCACGACCAGGATCTGCGGATTCTCCGGCGACCGTTCGTTCCTCGGCATCTCCATGCCGCCATTCTCTCGCATCCGTGCGTCCCCCTTTCGTGGTGCCCCCCGCGCCGGGTGATCCACCACGTCACTTCTCCGCTCCCGTGTCCCTCGGAAGGCCCAGGCGCAGCAGGCGGGCCTCGCAGTGGTCCAGCCAGCGGGCCTCCGCCTCGGCGTGACAGACCTGCTGCTCCAGGAGCAGCAGGCGGGCCACCTCGTCGGGGCTTCTCGGGTGGTGCGACAGTGCCTCGGCCCGCTGCCGTACGTGGTCGTGCAGCGTCTCGGAGACGTGCCGGCGCTGCGTCTCGATGACCTGCCGCACGTCCACGCCGGGCGCCCCCACCGCCAGCATCAGCTTGACCGTCAGCTCGTCGCGCGGCGGGCCGGTCCGCTCCACGGGCCGCGCGTACCAGGCCCGCAGCTCGGCGCGGCCCGCCTCCGTCAGCGCGTACAGCATCCGGCCGGCCCCGTCCACGCCCTCATGGGTGATCATGCCGTCGTGTTCCAGGCGGCCGAGCGCGGAGCGGACCCGGCCGATGTCCGGCGGCCGGGCCGACCCCGTGCGCGCCTGGAACTCGGTGCGCAGCCGGGATCCGTGGCGGGGGCCGCCCTCCAGGAGCGCCAGCAGCCCGTGACGTAGTGACATAACCGGATTGTGCAGCGGGTTCGCCCCGGCGGCCGATCACGGAATGCCGGATTGGTCCAGTGATGTGAGTGTGGTCGCGTGACTCCACGGCTGCGCGTTCCGCTGCGCGCGACAGGGCTGCTGATCGTGCTGGGAGCGGCCGCCCTGTCCGGCGGTTCCGCCTCGGCGTACGACGCGGCGCCCACGCCCTCGGACGCCACCGCATCGTCCCACGAGTCCTCGGCATCGCCCCACGAGCCCTCGGCATCGCCCTCGGTCCCGGCGTCGCCCCCACCCTCGCCCTCCGCCGGCCCTTCGCGGCGCGAGAGCCGGCCAGGTGTGGGGCGGGAGCGGCCGCACCCGCGGGAGACGGAAGCGGAGAGCGACGACACGGCAGGACCGGGGAAGGACGACGGCGGCGAGGCCCCCGGAAGCGCGGACGGCAGCCCGGGGGTGTCGCCCGCTGCCCCCTCACCGCAGCAGGCCGCTCCCGTGACGACCGGGCCCCCGGACAGCCCCGCCCCCGTGCCCGTCCCGCGGCCCGGCCCCGAGACCGGGCCCATGCTGCGGATACTGCCCCTGGGCAGTGGACTGGTCCTGATCGGCCTCGGTCTCGGGCTCGCGTTCGTCGCCCTCCGCCTGCGCCGGGGCCAGGACCAGGGCCAGGACTAGGGCCAGGACTAGGGCCAGGACTAGGGCCAGGGCCAGGGCCAGGGTTAGGGCGTCACCAGGAGCACCTTGCCGATGTGGCCGCTCTCCTCCACCAGCCGGTGGGCGGCCGCGGCGTCGCTCATCGGCACCTCCCGGTCGACGACCGGCCGGACGTGGCCGTCGGCGAGCAGCGGCCAGACGTGTTCGCGTACGGCGGCGACGATGGCCGCCTTCTCGCCGAGCGGGCGGGCACGCAGCGAGGTCGCGCTGATCGCGGCCCGCTTGCTGAGCAGGGCGCCGATGTTCAGCTCGCCCCTGGTCCCGCCCTGCATGCCGATGATCGCGAGCCGGCCGTTGACGGCGAGGGCCCGTACGTTGCGGTCCAGGTACTTGGCGCCCATGTTGTCGAGGATCACGTCGGCGCCGGCCCCGTCCGTGGCCCGCCGGATCTCCTCGACGAAGTCCTGCTCGCGATAGTTGACCAGGATCTCGGCGCCCAGTTCGGCGCAGCGCTCGAGCTTCTCCTCGGTGCCCGCGGTGACGGCGACCCTGGCGCCGGCGGCCCGGGCGAGCTGGATCGCCATGGTGCCGATGCCGCTGGAGCCGCCGTGCACGAGCAGCGTCTCGCCGGGGCGCAGGTGGGCGACCATGAAGACGTTGGACCAGACGGTGCAGGTCACCTCGGGCAGTGCCGCGGCCTGCTTCAGGTCGACGCCCGCGGGGAGGGGCAGCAGCTGACCGGCCGGCACGGCGACCTTCTCGGCGTAGCCGCCGCCCGAGAGCAGCGCGCACACCTCGTCGCCGACGGCCCAGCCGGACACGCCGGGCCCGAGTGCGGCGATCCGCCCGGAGCACTCCAGGCCGGGATGGCGGGAGGCGCCGGGCGGAGGGTCGTAGAAGCCCTGCCGCTGCAGGATGTCGGCCCGGTTGACGGCACTGGCCGCCACCTCGACCAGCACCTCCCCCTCGCCGGGTACCGGGTCCGGCACCTCGTCCCACACCAGCACCTCGGGTCCACCGGGTTCGGGAATCGTGATCGCATGCATGGGTCCGACGCTACTGCTTCCCTCGTCCCGGCCCCGACCTCAGTCCTGGGGAAGCGGTCGTGTGTCCGGGATGACCCTCGTGCCCGGCGTGGTCCGGACAATGGTGATCAGACGGTCGGTCAACTGCAGTTCCCGTACGGTCGGGTCGTCGTAGGCCAGCACCCGGTGCCCGCGCAGGACGCTCACCACCAGGTCGTCCATCTCCCGCGGGTCCTGCCCCACCTCGGCCCTTATGACGGGTCGTTCGACGATGTCCAGGCCGCTGCCCTGCTGAATGAGGTCCTCCAGCACCACGCTCGCGGCCGGGCTGAGCACGGACAGCCCGAGCAGCCGTCCCGCGGCGCTCGCGCTGGTGACGACGGCGTCGGCCCCGGACTGCTTGAGCAGCGGCGCGTTCTCCTCCTCCCGCACCGCCGCGACGATCTTCGCCGCCCGGTTGAGCTGCCGGGCCGTCAGCGTCACCAGCACGGCAGTGTCGTCCCGCTGGGTCGCGACGATGATCTGCCGCGCCCGCCGCACCTCGGCCCGCTCGAGCACCTCGCTGCGGGTGGCGTCCCCGACCACGCCCGCGTATCCGTCCGCCGTGGCCGCGTCGATCACCTTGGAACTGGGGTCGACCACGACGACCTGCTGCTTCTTCAGTCCGGCCGCACAGACGGTCCGGAGCGCCGACCTGCCCTTCGTGCCGAATCCGACGACGATGGTGTGATCGCGCAAAGTGGACCTCCAGCGATTCAAACGCCATTCCTCACGGGTGCGTTCGGTGAGGACCTCGAGCGTGGTGCCGACCAGGATGATCAGAAAGACCACACGCAGCGGTGTGATGACGAAGATGTTGACGAGCCGCGCGCTGTCGCTGACGGGGGTGATGTCGCCGTATCCGGTGGTGGAGAGGGTCACCGTCGCGTAGTACGCCGCGGCGATGAGGTCCATCGGGGCGTCCTTCCCGCCGTCCTGGTACCCGTCACGATCGATATAGACGATCACAATGGTCAGGCACAGCACCAGCAGCGCGATGGACAGTCGTTTGCCGACCTGACGTATCGGGCGCTCCACGATTTTCCGCGGAAGCTTCACCCGATGGGTCACGAGATGTTCGTCCGCCTGGCGGGCGATCGCATCATGGCCCGGAAGTTTCACGTGAAACACACCCCGATCCCGGCGGCGGCCCAGGGCAGGTCGAGGAGTTCGGCCTCCTGACCCGGCCGGACGCCACCCGGTGGTACGACGGCGAGAGCATCGGCCGCCGCGACACCGCGCAGCATCGCGGGGCCGTTGTAGTGCAGCGGGACGGCATGGTCGCCGCGCAGCACGACCGGCACGAGCCGGGTGTCGTACGGGTGCCCGTGCACCGCCTCCCGCAGGGGCAGCGTGTACGGCTCCGGGGCCGGGCGCGCGGCCAGCGTGCGCAGCAGGGGCTCGGCGAGCGTCAGCAGGCCGGAGACAGCCGCGAGCGGGTTGCCGGGCAGACCGACGAGATGCTGGTTCTCCTTGGTGCGGGCCAGCAGCATGGGGTGGCCGGGGCGCACCTCGACGCCGTTCACCAGCAGCTCGGCGCCGATGCGGCGCAGGGTGGGGTGGACGTGGTCGGCCGGGCCGGCGGCGGTTCCGCCGGTGGTGACGATCACATCGGCCCCGGACCGGGTGACCGCCCTGTGCAGGGCCTTGGCGTCGTCGCCGATCCGGCGCACGGCAGTGACCTCGGCGCCCAGCGCCCGCAGCCAGGGCGGCAGCATCGGGCCGAGCGCGTCCCGGATCCGGCCGTCGTACGGCAGGCCCTCGGTGAGCAGTTCGTCGCCGAGGATCAGGAGGTCGACTCGGGGACGGGGGACCACGGTGAGGGCGTCGTATCCGGCGGCCGCGGCGAGACCGAGCACGGCCGGGGTCACCAGGGTGCCGATGGGCAGCAACTGGTCTCCGCTGCGGCACTCCTGGCCGCGCGGACGGATGTCCTTCCCGGGCCCGGCCGTGGGGGTCCCCCCTGCTCGAGCGGAGCCGGGAGCTTGGGGGATGGTGGCGTGCAGTCTGCCCTTGGCGTCCGTGCGGCCGTACTCGCTGCGCAGCACGGCGGTGGTGTCCTGCGGAACGCGGGCACCGGTCGCGATCCGTACGGCCTCGCCGTCGGTCAGCGGCGCGGGCTCGCCGTGCCCGGCCAGGACGCCCTCGTCGCGTACGTCCCAGGGGCCGGGACCGGCGACCGCCCAGCCGTCCATGGCGGAGGTGTCGAAGGAGGGCAGGTCGGTGAGGGCGGTCAGCGGCACGGCCAGCACCAGGCCCAGGGCGGCGTCGAGGGGCACCGGGACGGGGGTGCGGCGGGCACCGGCACGGACCGCGCGGGCGGCGGTCTCGCGCGCCTGCGGCCAGGGGGCGGCCCGGTG
>NZ_QFDQ01000056.1 GCF_003270085.1 Streptomyces triticisoli
AGTGAGCCGCCGTGGCCGCCGGGTCCTCCGCGGAGGACCCGGCGGCCACCGGCCTGTGTGCCGCCCTGCCCCTGAACTTCCAGAAGGTGTCGAACCATGACAGTCGCCCTCGAGAGCGCGGCCGCCAAGCCCGGCGGCGGGCGCGGCCGCGGCCCCGGCCCGCTGCAGCGCCTCAAGAACGGCTACCAGAAGTACTGGTACGCCTACGCGATGATCGCCCCGGTCGTCGTCGTGCTCGGCGTCCTGGTGGGATACCCGCTGGTGCGGGGCTTCTACCTGACGCTGACCGACGCCGACAGCCTGAACTCGGCCCGCACGATCGGCGTCAACCACATCGAGGCCACCTACAAGTTCATCGGGCTCGACAACTACAAGGACATCCTGTTCGGGCCGACCGCCTACGACCGGTTCTGGTCCCACTTCCTGTGGACGGTCGTGTGGACCGCCCTGTGCGTCTTCCTGCACTACACCATCGGCCTCGGCCTCGCCCTGCTGCTGAACCGGAAGGTGCGCGGCCGCACCTTCTACCGCCTGATGCTCATCCTGCCGTGGGCCGTGCCCACCTTCGTCACCGTCTTCTCCTGGCGGATCATGCTCGCCGACTCCGGCGTGCTCAACCAGATGCTCGGCACCCTGCACCTGCCCCAGCCGCAGTGGCTGGAGGACGTCTTCTGGCAGCGGTTCGCCGCCGTCATGGTCAACACCTGGTGCGGCGTGCCGTTCATGATGGTCTCGCTCCTCGGCGGCCTGCAGTCCATCGACGCCTCCCTGTACGAGGCCGCCGAGATGGACGGGGCGAGCGCCTGGCAGCGCTTCCAGCACGTCACCCTGCCGGGCCTGCGCGCGGTCAGCTCCACCGTGGTCCTGCTCGGGGTCATCTGGACGTTCAACCAGTTCGTCATCATCTTCCTGCTGTTCGGCAAGAACTCCGCCCCGGACGCCCAGATCCTCGTCACCTGGGCCTACCGGCTCGGCTTCGGCCAGCAGCCGCGCGAATACGCCGAGTCCGCCGCCTACGGCGTACTGCTGCTGTCGATCCTGACCGTCTTCACCTCCTTGTACTTCCGCTGGCTGAAGCGCAATGACCAGCTCGTCTGACGCAGGAGCCCCCACGATGAGCACCACGACCCTCGACACCGCCGCGTCACCGGCCGCTTCCGCGACCGCGGCCGGCGCTCCCCGGCGGCGCGTGCGGCGGCGCGGGGAGAGCGGACCGCTGGCCCGCACCGTCACCCACGGCCTGCTCGTGCTGGCGAGCCTGATCGCCGCGGCCCCGGTCATCTGGCTGATCTACCTCTCCCTCGGCCCGGACAAGAACGACTACCTGCACCCGGGCGCCATCGCGGAGAAGATGACGTTCTCGAACTACGCGTTCGTGCTCCAGCACACGAACTTCTTCAAGTGGCTCCAGTCCACGCTGATCGTCGCCCTGGGCACCACCCTGGTCGGCGTCGCCTTCGCCGCCACCACCGGCTACGCGGTCTCCCGCATGCGCTTCCCCGGGTACCGGTCGCTGATGTGGGTGCTGCTGCTCACCCAGGCGTTCCCGATCGCCATCCTCATCGTCCCGATGTACGAGATCTTCTCCGAGCTCGGCCTGATCGACACCTACGGCGCGCTCATCCTGATCAACTGCACGACGGCCGTGCCGTACTGCGCCTGGCTGATGAAGGGCTACTTCGACACCATCCCCATCGAGATCGACGAGGCCGGGCGCGTCGACGGCCTCAGCCCGTTCGGCACCTTCCTGCGGCTCATCCTGCCGCTGGCCAGGCCGGGCCTCGCGGTCGCCGGGTTCTACAGCTTCATCACGGCCTTCGGCGAGGTCGCCTTCGCCTCCACGTTCATGCTGGACGACGAGAACTACACCTTCGCCGTCGGTCTGCAGAGCTTCGTCAGCGAGCACGACGCCCAGTGGAACTATATGGCCGCGACCGCGGTGTTGATCGCCGTCCCGGTGGCCGCTTTCTTCTACCTTGTCCAGAAAAACCTGGTCACCGGCCTCACCGCGGGAGGCACCAAGGGCTGATCCCCACCGGCCGGCAACCGGCTCCCGCGCGCCTGCCCGCGCGGGTGGCGGCCGCGGTGCCTCTCCGACCCCGACGACACCGCGGCCGCCTCGTCACCCGGACGCCGCCGCCACCCGCACCCACGACCCCCCTACTCCGCACGTACCAAGGACGCCATGAGCCAGCAGCACTTCCCGGCCGAATCCCCTCTCTCCGAAGCGGCTGTCGCCACCGTCGCCCCGCGCCGTGACTGGTGGCGGGACGCGGTGATCTACCAGGTGTACCCGCGCAGCTTCGCCGACAGCGACGGCGACGGCATGGGTGACCTGGAGGGAATCCGCTCCCGCCTGCCGTACCTGCGCGACCTGGGCGTGGACGCCGTGTGGCTCAGCCCCTTCTACGCCTCCCCGCAGGCCGACGCCGGCTACGACGTCGCCGACTACCGGGCCGTCGACCCCATGTTCGGCAACCTCCTGGACGCCGACGCGCTGATCCGCGACGCTCACGAGCTGGGCCTGCGGATCATCGTCGACATCGTGCCCAACCACTCCTCCGACCAGCACGAGTGGTTCAAGCGGGCCGTCGCCGAGGGCCCCGGCTCCCCGCTGAGGGACCGCTACCACTTCCGCCCCGGCAAGGGGAAGGACGGCTCACTGCCGCCCAACGACTGGGAGTCCATCTTCGGCGGCCCCGCCTGGACCCGGGTCACCGAACCGGACGGCACCCCCGGTGAGTGGTACCTGCACCTGTTCGCCCCCGAGCAGCCCGACTTCAACTGGGACCACCCGGCCGTCGGCGACGAGTTCCGCTCCATCCTGCGGTTCTGGCTCGACATGGGCGTCGACGGCTTCCGCATCGACGTGGCCCACGGCCTGGTCAAGGCCGACGGACTGCCCGACCTCGGCACCCACGACCAGCTGAAGCTGCTGGGCAACGACGTCATGCCGTTCTTCGACCAGGACGGCGTGCACGCGATCTACCGGCAGTGGCGGCACATCCTCGACGAGTACTCCGGCGAGCGCATCTTTGTCGCGGAGGCGTGGACGCCGACCGTGGAGCGCACCGCGAACTACGTGCGCCCCGACGAGCTGCACCAGGCGTTCAACTTCCAGTACCTCACCACCGACTGGGACGCCGACGAGCTCCGTACGGTCATCGACCGCACCCTTGACGCCATGCGCCCGGTCGGCGCCCCCGCCACCTGGGTGCTGTCCAACCACGACGTCACCCGGCACGCCACCCGCTTCGGCAACCCGCCCGGCCTCGGCACCCAGATCCGCACCCCCGGCGACCGCGAGCTGGGCCTGCGCCGGGCCCGCGCCGCCACGCTGCTGATGCTGGCGCTGCCCGGTTCGGCGTATGTCTACCAGGGCGAGGAGCTCGGCCTGCCGGACGTCGTGGACCTGCCGGACGAGGTGCGCCAGGACCCGGCGTACTTCCGCGGCGAGGGCCAGGACGGCTTCCGCGACGGCTGCCGGGTGCCGATCCCGTGGACCCGCGAGGGCTCCTCCTACGGCTTCGGCGACGGCGGCAGCTGGCTCCCGCAGCCGGCGAACTGGGGCGGGCTGAGCGTCGAGGCCCAGCAGGGCGTGCCCGGCTCCACCCTGGAGCTGTACCGCGCCGCCCTCGCCGCCCGCCGTGCCCACCCCGACCTGGGCGCGGGCGACGAGGTGGAGTGGCTGCGTGCCCCCGAGGGCGTCCTCGCCTTCCGGCGCGGCGACTTCGTCTGCGTGGCGAACACGACCGGCGAGTCGGTCACCACCCCGGCGTACGGCCGTGTGCTGCTCACGAGCGGCGAGGTGACGGAGGCGGACGGCGAGGTCAAGGTCCCGGGCGACACGACGGTGTGGTGGACCACCGACTGAGGCACGGGGCCTGAGGCACGGGAGCTGAGTCACGGGGCCTGAGGCACGGGGGGTCGAGGCCACACTTTCACATCAACTCCACACGGCCCGCTGTCCGTTGGGGCAGCGGGCCTTTATTCTGCGGTCAACAACTTGCTGAACTTTTCAGCAAGAGCCTTCAACGAAGAAGGAACCCCCACATGACCATCCGCAGATCCCTTTCATGTGCCGCGGCCCTCGCCGCGGCAGCCTCGGTCGCTCTGGCGTCCCCCGCCGTGGCCTCCCCGCCCGGCACCAAGGACGTCACCGCGGTCCTCTTCGAGTGGAACTTCGCCTCCGTCGCCAAGGAGTGCACCAACACCCTCGGCCCCGCCGGCTACGGCTACGTCCAGGTCTCCCCGCCCGCCGAGCACATACAGGGCTCGCAGTGGTGGACGTCGTACCAGCCGGTGAGCTACAAGATCGCCGGCCGGCTCGGTGACCGCGCCGCGTTCCAGAACATGGTCAACACCTGCCACGCGGCGGGTGTGAAGGTCGTCGTGGACACGGTGATCAACCACATGTCGGCGGGCAGCGGCACCGGCACCGGCGGCTCGTCGTACACCAAGTACGACTACCCGGGCCTGTACTCGGTGTACGACTTCGACGACTGCATGTCCGAGATCACCAACTACCGGGACCGCTGGAACGTCCAGCGCTGCGAACTGGTGGGCCTCGCCGACCTCGACACCGGCGAGGAGTACGTCCGCAGGACCATCGCCGGCTACATGAACGACCTGCTCTCCCTCGGCGTCGACGGCTTCCGCATCGACGCGGCCAAGCACATGGACGCGGGCGACCTCGCCAACATCAAGTCGCGCCTGACGAACCGGAACGCCTACTGGAAGCAGGAGGTCATCCACGGCGCGGGCGAGGCGGTCCAGCCCGGTGAGTACACGGGCAACGGCGACGTCCAGGAGTTCCGCTACGCCTACGACCTCAAGCGGGTCTTCAACAACGAGAAGCTCGCCTACCTGAAGAACTACGGCGAGGGCTGGGGCTACCTGAACAGCTCGGTGGCCGGCGTCTTCGTCGACAACCACGACACCGAGCGCAACGGCTCCACCCTCAACTACAAGAACGGCGCCAACTACACCCTGGCCCACGTCTTCATGCTGGCCTGGCCCTACGGCGCCCCCGACATCAACTCCGCCTACGAGTGGTCCAACATCGACGCCGGCCCGCCCAACGGCGGCCGGGTCAACGCCTGCTGGCAGGACGGCTGGAAGTGCCAGCACGCCTGGCCGGAGATCAAGTCCATGGTCGCCTTCCGCAACGCCACCCGCGGCCAGGCGGTGACCAACTGGTGGGACAACGGCAACAACGCCATCGCCTTCGGCCGCGGCAACAAGGGCTTCGTGGCCATCAACCACGAGCCGGGCAGCCTGACCCGCACCTACCAGACGTCCCTCCCGGCGGGCACGTACTGCAACGTCCAGAACAACACGCCGGTGACGGTGAACAGCGCCGGACAGTTCACCGCCACCCTGGGCTCCAACACGGCGTTGGCGCTCCATGCGGGCAGGTCCGGCTGCTGAGCCCTGCCGTCCGGGGCGCCGGTAGGTGTGAAAACTCTTGCTAGGGGTTTCAAAGGTCTTGCTGTAAACCTTGCGCAGGCGATACGGTCGCGCCCACGCCCGGCGGCAGAGCCGCTGCCCGGGCGAGGGGTCGCAGTCAAGTGAGCCGTACCGCCAAGGAGTTCACCCAGTGATACCGAGATGGCCGGCGCCCTCGCGGCGCCGCACCCCGTCAGGCAGACGCGTCGCCGCCGTCACCGTGGCCGCGCTCGCCGCAGCGCTCGTCCCACCGCTCACGGCGCGGGCGGCCCCACCGCCCGCGCCGCCCTCGGACGCCAGGCTCGCCGCCGAGCCGGCCCGGCACGAACTGACGCGTGAGCAGTTCTACTTCGTCCTGCCGGACCGTTTCGCCAACGGGGACACCTCCAACGACAGGGGCGGACTGACCGGTTCGAGGCTCGCCACCGGCCACGACCCCACCGACAAGGGCTTCTACCAGGGCGGCGACCTCAAGGGCCTGACCGACCGGCTCGACTACATCAAGGGCCTGGGCACCACCGCCATCTGGCTCGCGCCGATCTTCAAGAACCAGCCCGTGCAGGGCACCGGAAAGGACGCCTCGGCCGGCTACCACGGCTACTGGATCACCGACTTCACCCAGGTCGACCCGCACTTCGGCACCAACAAGGACCTCAAGACCCTCATCTCCAAGGCACACGCCAAGGGCATGAAGGTCTTCTTCGACGTCATCACCAACCACACCGCCGACGTCATCGACTACGAGGGCGACTCCCGCGCGTACCTGTCCAAGGGCGCCTTCCCGTACCTGACCAAGGACGGCCGCCCCTTCGACGACGCCGACCACGCGGACGGCACGAAGAAGTTCCCCGCAGTCGGCAAGGACTCCTTCCCGTACACCCCGGCGGTCCCCGCGGCCAAGAAGAACCTCAAGGTCCCGTCGTGGCTCAACGACCCGGCGATGTACCACAACCGGGGCGACTCCACCTACGCCGGCGAGAACTCCACCTACGGCGACTTCGCCGGCCTCGACGACCTGTGGACCGAGCGCCCCGAGGTCGTCAGCGGCATGGAGAAGATCTACCAGCGCTGGGTGAAGGACTTCGGCATCGACGGCTTCCGCGTCGACACCGTCAAGCACGTCAACATGGAGTTCTGGACCCAGTGGGCCACGGCGCTGGACGAGTACGCCGCCCGGCAGGGCCGTGAGGACTTCTTCATGTTCGGCGAGGTCTACTCCGCCGACACCTCCGTGAACGCCCCCTACGTCACCCAGGGCCGCCTGGACGCCACGCTCGACTTCCCCTTCCAGGACGCGGCCCGCGCCTACGCCTCCCAGGGCGGCAGCGCGAAGAAGATGGCGAGCGTCTTCGGCGACGACTACAAGTACACGACCGACAAGGCCAACGCCTACGAGCAGGTCACCTTCCTCGGCAACCACGACATGGGCCGCATCGGGCACTTCCTCAAGCAGGACAACCCCAAGGCCACCGACGAGCAACTGCTGGCCAAGGGCAGGCTCGCCAACGAGCTGATGTTCCTCAGCCGCGGCAACCCCGTCGTCTACTACGGCGACGAGCAGGGCTTCACCGGCTCCGGCGGCGACAAGGACGCCCGCCAGACCATGTTCGCCTCCCAGGTCGCCGACTACCTCGACGACGAGCAGATCGGCACCGACCGCACCCACGCCCGCGACGCCTACGACACCACCGCGCCCCTGTACCGGCAGATCGCGGGCCTGGCCGAGCTCCGCAAGGACAACCCGGCCCTCACGGACGGAGTCCAGACCGAGCGGTACGCGGCCGACGGGCCAGGTGTCTACGCCTTCACCCGTACGGACGCGAGGACCGGCGCCGAGTACGTCGTCGCCTTCAACAACGCCGACGACGCGAAGACCGCCACCTTCGCCACCGGCTCGGCGAGGATGACGTACCGCGGCATCCACGGCACCGAGGCGACCGTGACCTCCGGTGCCGACCGCGAGGTCACCGTGACCGTCCCGGCCGCGTCCGCCGTCGTCCTCAAGGCGGCCGGCACCCTCGACAAGCCCGCCACCAAGCCGTCCCTCACCCTGACGGCCCCCGCCGCCGGAGCCACCGGCACCGTCGACCTCAGCGCCGACGTCACCGGCGGACAGCTCAACCGGGTGGTCTTCGCCGCCCAGGTCGGCAACGGCCCCTGGAAGGTGCTCGGCTCCGCCGACCACGCCCCCTACCAGGTCACCCAGACCATCGGCAAGGACGTGAAGCCCGGCACCGCCCTGCGCTACAAGGCGGTCGTCGTCGACTCGGCCGGCCGTACGGCGAGCGCCACCGCGGCCTCCACCACCGGCACCCCGCCGGCCCCCGAGGTCCCCACCGTCTCCTCCCGCGACCACGCGATCGTGCACTACAAGCGCACCGACGGCGACTACGCGAACTGGGGCCTGTACGCGTGGGGCGACCTCGCCGACGGCGAGGCGACCACCTGGCCGGACAGCCACCCCTTCATCGGCCGTGACGCCTACGGCGCCTTCGCCTACGTCAAGCTGAAGCCGGGCGCCTCCGACGTCGGCTTCCTGGTGATCGACAAGGACGGCAACAAGGACGTCTCCGCCGACCGGTCCATCGACCTCGGCAGGACCGGTGAGGTCTGGGTCGAGCAGGGCAAGGAGGACGTACGGACCACGCGGCCCGCCGACTACCCGGAGCAGGACAGGTCCAAGGCGGTCCTCCATTACCACCGCGCCGACGGGAACTACGACGGCTGGGGCCTGCACGTCTGGACGGGCGCCGCGAACCCCACCGACTGGTCGAAACCCCTCCAGCCGGTCAAGATTGACTCCTATGGCGCGGTCTTCGAGGTACCGCTCACCGACGGTGCCACCAGTCTCAGCTACATCGTCCACAAGGGCGACGAGAAGGACCTCGCCGCCGACCAGTCCCTGGACCTCAAGGCCGACGGCTACGAGGTGTGGCTGTTGAGCGGCCAGGACAAGCACCTGCTGCCGCAGCCCGCGGGCGGGGCGGCCACCCTGGACCTGTCCACCTCCAGGGCGATCTGGATCGACCGGAACACGGTCGCCTGGAACGGCGCGGACGGCGCCGCCTCCACCCAGCTGGTCTACTCCCACGACGGCTCCCTCACCGTCAGGGACGGGACCCTGACCGGTGGCGACGAGCGCTGGCTGCGGCTGGACAGGACCACGCTGACCGACGCGCAGAAGGCGAAGTTCCCGCACCTGAAGGACCACACCGCCTACTCCGTCGACCCGCGCGACCGCACCCGGGTCCGCGAGGCCCTGCGCGGCCAGGTCGTCGCCTCCCAGCGCGCCGCGAACGGCGCCGTGCTCGCGGCGACGGGCGTCCAGCTCGCCGGCGTACTCGACGACGTCCACGGCAACGCGGCGACGAAGGCGCAGCTCGGCCCGGTCTTCCACGACGGGCGGCCCACCTTGGGCGTGTGGGCGCCGACCGCGCAGAGCGTGGCCCTGGAGCTGGACGGAAAGACGGTCGCCATGCGCCGCGACGACACCACCGGCGTCTGGTCGGTCACCGGCCCGGCATCCTGGAAGAACAAGCCCTACCGGTACGTCGTGAAGGTGTGGGCCCCCGCCGTGCGCGAGGTCGTCACCAACAAGGTCACCGACCCGTACTCGGTCGCCCTCACCGCGGACTCCGAGCGCAGCCTCGTCGTCGACCTGGGCGACAAGGCGCTCGCCCCGAGCGGCTGGTCCGGTCTGGCCAAGCCCAGGGCCGTACCGCTCAGGGACGCCCAGATCCAGGAGTTGCACATCCGCGACTTCTCCGTCGCGGACCGGACGGTCCCGGCGAAGAACAAGGGCACCTACCTCGCCTTCACCGACAAGAACAGCGACGGGTCGAAGCACCTGCGGGAGCTGGCCGAGGCCGGCACCTCCCACGTCCACCTGCTGCCGGCCTTCGACATCGCCACCATCCCGGAGAAGAAGGCCGACCAGGCCACCCCGGACTGCGACCTGGCCTCCTACCCGGCCGACTCCGAGCGGCAGCAGGCGTGCGTGGCCAGGACCGCCGCGAAGGACGCCTACAACTGGGGCTACGACCCGTACCACTACACGGTCCCCGAGGGCTCCTACGCCACCGACCCGGACGGCACGGCCCGCACCGTGCAGTTCCGGCAGATGGTGCAGGCGCTGAACCGGGACGGCCTCAGGGTCGTCATGGACGTGGTCTACAACCACACGGCGGCCAGCGGCCAGGCGGACACCTCCGTCCTGGACAGGATCGTGCCCGGCTACTACCAGCGGCTCCTCGCGGACGGCTCGGTGGCCAACAGCACCTGCTGCGCCAACACCGCGCCCGAGAACGCCATGATGGGCAAGCTGGTCGTCGACTCGATCGTCACCTGGGCCAAGGAGTACAAGGTCGACGGCTTCCGCTTCGACCTCATGGGCCACCACCCCAAGGCCAACATGCTCGAGGTCAGGAAGGCCCTCGACGCGCTCACCCTGAAGAGGGACGGCGTGGACGGCAAGAACATCATCCTGTACGGGGAGGGCTGGAACTTCGGCGAGATCGCCGACGACGCCCGGTTCGTGCAGGCCACGCAGAAGAACATGGCCGGTACCGGCATCGCGACCTTCTCCGACCGGGCGCGGGACGCGGTGCGCGGCGGCGGGCCCTTCGACGACGACCCCGGCATCCAGGGCTTCGCCTCGGGCCTCCTCACCGAGCCCAACTCCTCGGCCGCGAACGGCACCGAGGCCGAGCAGAGGGCCCGCCTGCTGCACTACCAGGACCTGATCAAGGTCGGCCTGAGCGGCAACCTCGCCACGTACCGCTTCACGGACACCGGCGGCAGGCAGGTCACCGGCGCGGACGTCGACTACAACGGCTCGCCCGCCGGCTACGCGGACGCCCCCGGCGACGCCCTCGCCTACTCCGACGCGCACGACAACGAGTCGCTGTTCGACGCGCTGGCCTACAAGCTGCCGAAGGACACCCCGGCGGCCGACCGGGCCCGGATGCAGGTCCTGGCCATGGCGACGGCCGCGCTCTCGCAGGGCCCGGCGCTCTCCCAGGCCGGCACCGACCTGCTGCGCTCCAAGTCCCTGGACCGCAACTCCTACGACAGCGGCGACTGGTTCAACGCCATCCACTGGAACTGCGCCGACGGCAACGGCTTCGGCCGCGGGCTGCCCATGGCGGCCGACAACCAGGACAAGTGGCCGTACGCCAGGCCGCTGCTGACCTCGGTCGAGGTGGGCTGCCCGCAGATCCGGGGGACCTCGGCGGCGTACCGGGACCTGCTGAGGATCCGTACGACGGAGAAGGCGTTCTCCCTCGCCACGGCCGCGCAGGTGCAGGCCCAGTTGTCCTTCCCGCTGTCCGGCAAGGACGAGACGCCCGGCGTGATCACCATGAGACTCGGTGACCTGGTCGTGGTGTTCAACGCGACGCCCGAGCGGCAGCAGCAGCGCGTCGCGGCGCTCGCCGGGGCGCACTACCGGCTGCACCCGGTGCAGGCGGCGGGCGCGGACCCGGTGGTGAAGACCTCCTCCTACACGACGGCGACGGGCACGTTCACCGTTCCGGCCCGTACGGTCGCGGTCTTCGGAAACTAACCTGAGGTGGCTGGATCGCCTTAGAACAGGAGTGCTCATGCCGCAGATCACCGTCGACTACTCCGAGCAGCTGGCGGACGCCTTCGACCGGCCCGCCTTCGCGCGGGAGCTGCACGCGCGGACGGTCGAGATCGCGGCCGCGAAACCCCCGGCGTGCAAGACGCAGTTCCGCCGGACCGAGGACACAGTCGTCGGGCCGGACGCCGGGGGCCACGCGATCGTGCACGTCACCATCGGCCTGCTGGCCGGCCGCACCGACGAGACCAAGGCCCGCCTGTCGGAGGCGGCCCTCCAGGCGCTGCGGCAGCACGTGAAACCGGTGGAGGGCGTGTCCCTGCACGCCTCGGCCGAGGTACGCGACCTGGACGCGTCCTACCGGAAGTCCGACGCCTGAGAAGCCGTTCAGGAAGCGAGGTTCACGAGCCGGGCGATCAGGTCCCCGAAGGGGCCGTCGCCCGGCTCGTCCTTGAAGACGTGGCGCAGCAGGGCGCCCAGCTCCTCGTCGTAGGCGGCGCTGACGGCCGCGAGGGCGCCGAAGTCGTGCACGAGCTGCACCTCCAGCTCGGCGCGCGGGATGCGCCGGCCGTCCAGCCAGATCAGCGCCGTGGACTCGGTGAGCGAGATCCACGAGCGGATGACCAGTTCCAGGCGCGCGGGCGGGTCCTCGACCTGCAGATGCGACAGGATCTGGCCGTAGGCGGCCTGCCGTACGGAGTCGATGAGCGCGTTCGTCCTCGAGGAGCCCACGGCGGGGCCGCCGCGCATCAGGGCCGAGAATCCGGGGCCGTGCTCGTCCACGAAGTCGAAGAAGCGGCGCATCACCCGCAGCAGCCGGGCCCCCAGCGGACCCTCGTGCGGCTCCACGAACCGGCCCGCCAGATCCTCCGAGGCACGCTTCAACGCGGCTTCGTACAGGCTGAGTTTGCCGGGGAAGTAGTGGTAGACCAGCGGGCGGGAGATGCCCGCCGCGGACGCTATCTCGTCGATGGAGACCTCGTCGGGCGAGCGGCGGCTGAACAGTTCGAGGGCGACGCCGATCAACTGCTGCCGTCGCTCCTCGACTCCCAATCTGCGACGAACCCCGGTAGTCATACGAACACCTTACCGATCGAATCCGGCCCTGAATGGACCGGACTGATACAGGTGTTCACTTTTGGCGCAGTACGCCGATGGACGTGCCGTCGTCCAGCGTCCCGGCGAGGTCCGCCTGGGCGCCCTGCCGGGTCCGTACGGCGAGCAGGTGGCCCTCGGAGGTCGCGCGGACCCCGCCCGTCGCGCTGATCGACGCGGTGTCCTCGGTGCCGGCCGCGAGCAGGTACCAGGTGCCGGCCTCCGACTTCCACAGCACCCCGGCCAGCACGTGCGGATCGCGGGCGCCGCACGCGGACACGTCCTCGGCCCTGGCCACGGCCGCGCCGTACTTCCCGCCGGGGGTGCGGAACTGGGCCAGCACCCGGGGGCCGGTGCCGCGCCAGGTCTCGGCGCGGGTGCACACCCACTCGGCGGTGCCGCCGTCGTCGGGCAGCGGCTGCTCGGCGTACTGCCAGGCGTTGACCGACCGTACGCCCTGTGCGCGCGCCGCGCCCAGCGAGCAGGCGAACGGCGCCCAGGCGCGGCGCCCCGGCTCGGCCGACGTCTCCTGCGGGGCGGTGGGGCTGCCGGTGGTGAGGCGGGCGGGGACCAGTTCGCCCAGGTCGCTCAGCAGGTGCGTACCGAAGTCCGCGGTCAGCTGCAGCGCGTTCCACGAGGTGCAGGGGCCGGTCCTCTGGGCCGGGCCGGCCAGCGGCCGGGTGACACCGTCCTTCAGACTGAGGCCGGTGGCCTCGGAGTCGGGCCTGAGCAGGTCCCGTTCGGCCGCCCCGGTCACCCAGGGCGCCGTCAGATAGCGGACGTTGCCGTCGGAGCGGCTGAGCACCACCGCGGCCGCCTCCGTGCCGGTGGCGCCGTCGACGCGGGCGAAGTCCAGGGCGACCTCGGCCGTGGAGCCCTTCGGCTCGGCGTAGCGGGCGATGCGCAGGCCGTCGTAGAAGATCACCACGTGCGCGTTGTCGATGCTGCCGGCGTAGAGCAGTTGCGGTGGTCCGGCGGGGCCGCCGGAGGGGGTGCCGGGGGTGGCCGAGACCCGGACGGACTCGCCGGGGCGGGCCCAGACGGCGAGCGCGCGGCGCAGCAGGGCCGTGTCGCCGGTGCGGTCGCCGCGCGCCGGCCACACGGAGAAGCCCAGGCGGGCGGAGGTCTGCCAGGCGGTGGGCGCGGCCTTCGTCAGCTTGGCCGGGTCGAGCGCGGCCTCGGCGGAGGGGTTCTTCGCGTACACCGGGGCGGCGGCACCGTCGGGGCCCCAGCCGCCCCCGGGCAGGGCGACGAGGGCGCCGCACACGGCGAGGGCCGCGACGCCGGCGAGCGCGGCCCTGCTGTGCTGCCTGCGCCGCATCAGGTCGGTGGGGCGGGCCTGCAGCGAACAGGGGTCGAACTCGGAGGACTCCAGCAGCGCGTAGTGGCCGGGCACGCGGTCGGCCTGGCGCAGCGCGGCGCCGGGGTCGGTCACCCCCGCGGCCGTCAGCAGCTCGTGCACGACAGGGTCCGGGAGCCGTTCCAGGCCGCGCAGCACATAGGCGGCGCGGGCCGGTCCGGACAGGGACGCCAGCCGCTGGTCCAGGGCGAGCTCGTCGGCGCCGCCCGAGCGCGGGAACAGCCGCAGCCCCCACACCATGGGCAGCAGCGGCGGCAGTTGGGCGCGCTTTGGCCACACCGTACGCCTCAGCGGCCGGCCCGCCTCCAGCGCCGTACGCAGCACCTGGAGCCGTACGAAGGCGTACCCCGGGTCGGCCTCGCGGCCGCCCGGCCGGACCGGGACCCCGGACGCCGACCGCCCGCGCGGCAGCGCCCGCTGCACGAGCGCGTGCGCGCTCAGCACCCGCCGCCCCCGCCCGAGCCCCGGCGGCAGCACCAGGTACGCGAGCCGGACCAGCCGGGGGTAGTGCTCGACGAGCGCGGCCTCGGCCCGCTCGACGTCGACGACCGGCGCGGAGGAGGACGAGTGAGGCGGGGCGACATCCTGTGACTGCACGCCCAGCCAAACGAGCGAACCGCCCGTTGGTCACCGCCGCCCCGCGGGCTCGGTCCTCCGGCTCGACGGTCTGGGTCCTCCGGCTCGGCGGACTCAGTCCTCCGGCTCGACCAGCAGCCGGGCGTAGTTCGCCATCGACCGCTGGTAGCGGGGCAGATGGGGCGCGAGGGCGCCGAGAACGAGGGACAGGCCCTCGCGGTCGCGGCCGAGACTGGACAGGCACAGGGCCAGAGTCGCCCGGACCGCGTCGTCCAGCTCGTCCGACGGCGCGTCCAGTTCGGGCGTGAGTAGCTTGACGCCCTCCTCCGGCTCCCCGATGTTCCGCAGCGAGCTGGCCAGCTGGATCCGCGCCCGGCGGCCCCGGTAGCCGCTCAGCCCACGGGCCAGCGCCTCCCGGTACAGCGGCACGGCCAGGTCCGAACGGCCGGTGGAGTCCCAGGCGCAGGCCCGCTCGAACGGGCCGAGCGGGCTGCCCTCCGGCAACTCGGCGGCAAGGGCGTCGATCACCGCCCGGAACGCGGGGGCCTCGTCCTCGGAGTAGTCGTCGAAGCGGGCCCAGGCGGCGGCCACACGGTCTTCCCAGTCCTGGTTCACCGGATCACTTTCGCACGTGTGTGCCGTCGTGGGCCACCGGATTGAGCGCTGGGGGCCTTTCGGCCGTATCGGTGGGTGGGCCCCCGCTCGGGGGTCTGTGCGGCATGCCTGTCGGGCGTGCCGGTGGGAACTGAGGGCCGGAAGCGACCGGAGGAACAGATGAGGGTGACCCGACCGATGCTCGCGGTGGCCGGGGCCGCGGCGGTGCTGGCGCTGGCGGGGTGCGGCTCCGGGGGCGGCGGGACGGCGAAGGTGCCGCCGACGGCGACCGGCAGCCTGGAGAGCCTGGCCGCCGAAGTGAAGTGCGAGCCGGACATGCAGACCGACGCCGACACGATCCGTCAGGCGATCTGCACCAACGCCACCGGCAAGTTCGTCCTCGCCACCTTCTCCACCGACCGCGGCCAGCGCGAGTGGATGAACGACGCCAAGGACTACGGCGGTTTCTACCTCGTCGGCCGCAAGTGGGTCGCCGTCGGCGACAACAGCGTGGTCACCGCGCTGCGCGGCACCCTCGGCGGCGACGTGGAGATCGGCACCGACCACAGCGCCCACGGCGGCTGAGCCCAGCCCCGCGCGCGGGGCGCGCACACGGCGAAGGCCGGCGGCGGGAAATCCCGCCGCCGGCCTTCTTCACCTGGTC
>NZ_QFDQ01000057.1 GCF_003270085.1 Streptomyces triticisoli
CACCCCCGCCGGGGGCACCGCCGCCCGTCTGACGGCGTGCCGCGGCGGCACCGGCGGCAGCGGCCGCTGCCGCCGGACCACCCGCGGACGGGCCACCGGGCTTGCCCGCGACCGGCTTCTTGTTGCCCTGGGCGACATCGACGGGAAGCATGACCAGAGCTGTCGTACCACCGGAGTCGGAGGGGCGCAGCTGGATGCGGATGCCGTGCCGCTGGGACAGACGGCCGACCACGAACAGACCCATGCGGCGGGAGACCGACACATCCACGGTGGGCGGCTGGGCGAGCCGCTCGTTGATCGCCGCCAGGTCCTCCGGCGACAGACCGATACCGGTGTCGTGGACCTCGATCAGCACCCGCCCGTCGGGCAGCGCGTGACCGGTGACCTTGACCTTGGTCTGCGGCGAGGAGAACGAGGTCGCGTTCTCCAGCAGCTCGGCGAGCAGGTGCACGAGGTCGTTGACCACGCGGCCGGCGACATGGGTGGTCGGCACGGAGGACAGCTCGATGCGCTCGTACTGCTCCACCTCGGACGCGGCGGCACGGAGCACGTCGACCAGCGGGACCGGGCGGGTCCAGCGGCGGCCGGGCTCCTCACCCGCGAGGACGAGGAGGTTCTCACCGTTACGGCGCATGCGCGTGGCGAGGTGGTCCAGCTTGAACAGCGAGGCCAGCTGGTCCGGGTCGGCCTCACGGGACTCCAGTTCGGAGATCAGCGACAGCTGGCGCTGGATCAGACCCTGGGAGCGGCGCGAGAGGTTGGTGAACATCGCGTTGACGTTGCCCCGCAGCAGGGCCTGCTCGGCGGCGAGGCGGACCGCCTCGTGGTGCACCTCGTCGAAGGCCGCGGCCACCTGGCCGATCTCGTCCCGGGAGTGCACACCGACCGACTCCACGGACGTGTCGACGTCCTGCGGGTCGGACTCGGACAGCTGCTTGACCAGCTCGGGCAGACGTTCCTGGGCGACCTTGGTCGCGGTCTCCTCCAGCCGGCGCAGCGAGCGGATCATGGAGCGGGCCATGACGAAGGCGCCGACCAGCGACACGCCGAGGACGAGCAGGATCAGCGCACCGGAGATGATGGCCTCGCGCTCGGTGGCGCTGCGCAGCTCGCGGGCCTTCTGCTCCATCTCCTCGAGCAGCCGGAGCTCGATGTTCTTCATCTGCTGGAGCTTGGTGGAGCTGTCGTCGACCCAGTCGCGGTAGGAGCGCTTGTTCGCCTGCCGGATACCGTCGCGGTTGTCCAGCAGGCGCTTGGCGTAGGTGTCCGCGGCCAGGATGGTCGGGTTGCCCTCCTCCATGGGCCTGAGGAGTTCCTCGGCCCCGTCCCCGTAGATGTTGCGGAAGCTGTTGAGGTCCGAGGTCTGGCTCTCCAGTGCCGCCTGGGCGTACAGGCGGTCGTTCTCGGAGAGGTCGCCGGCCGTGGTGTTGTTGGCCGGCAGGGCGGCGGCGATCACGGCACGCTGGACGGAGGCGTACTCCTTGGCGGAGGAGAAGGAGGCCAGGGCGCGGGTGCGCTGAATCATCTCCGGGTTGCTGGTCGCCTCGGCCATGTCCTGGGAGAGGGCGAGCAGATCGGTGATCAGCCGGTGGTACCGGTCGACCGTCCGGGACGAGTTGTCCTTGGACTGGTACGCGTCCTTGCGGATCTTGCTGAGACCGTTGAGGTTGCTGACGATGCCGACGAGGGTGTCGCGGACACCCTGGAGGTTGCCGCTCTTGCTGGCGTTGTCGATCTCTTCGGACTTGGACACGAAGTTGTCCATGGCCCGGTCCGTCTTGTCCTGGACGCCCTTGACGGTGATCGCGGTCGCCACGGAGGGGTTGGCCAGCGGACCGGCGGACTGGTCGCGCTCCTCCTGGAGCGCGGCGGCCAGCTCGGTGGCCTGCTTGGTCATGTCTGTCAGCAGCTTCATGTTGTCCAGCTGCTGGAGGTCGTCCATGTTCTGGTCGATGCGCAGCCCGCCCAGTGTGGTCGCGGCGACCACGGGGAGCGCGAGCAGCGACACCAGACGCGTGGAGATGCGCCAGTTGCGCATCGCCATGCGTGAACCGGAGCCGACCGGGCCCTTGGCCGGCTTGACCGCCGGGGCGGTGCTCGGCGACGCCGGCCCGCCGGGGCGCTCACCGCTGTCGCCGGCCGGGCCGGGGCCCGGGTTCTGGGCGTGCTGGGGCGAGGAGCTGCCTGGCATGGGGCCAGTCCCGCCGTGCGGCTCCGGCTCCGCCGAAGCGCTGCCATCCCTCTTGAAACGTCCCTGCACTAGCGTCGCAACCTCTGGACCAGGCGCCCCTCCGCGCGAACGGAAGGACGGTGTCGGCGTGGTGGGGAGCGTCCTGAAACGCTTCCCTCGGTGGTCGTGAGTGACCGGCGCTGGCTCCCCCTTCCCGCCGCCACTCGGCGCTGATTGCGCCCTGCGCGCCGGCACGATCCTGCGGCGGTCCGTGGCATTCCAGCACAGTGCCGGATCTCCAACAAGGCGTGAGGACCAGGCTGTGACCTCAATGACAGCATGTGAGTGACGAGCTACGCAGCGTGGAAAGATATCTCGCCCATAGGGGACATATCGCTACGTACTCGCGAGTCGCGAGAGGTGTCCCAGTCGCCATGATCAGGAGCGGAATGGTGGCTTCAGTGGGTCAATGTCCGTTTCGGCGACGAAGGGTGCGCTGGAGAATTGCCCGGTTTGTCGATGCTTCCGTGAGCAAACTCACACCGGGAACACGGGCTCTTCACGTCTTCGGTCAGGGATTGAATGTTTAGCCTGACGCTTTACAGACTTGGCACATCCGACAATCCGGCGTGGGAGCCCCTCGACTCGACGCTCCGGCGCCCGTACACGACAAGGTCTCGTACAACCGTGAAGACGACGATGCTGTTCCGCACCATAGCCAACCCCCGGCGCACGACGCTGACGCACCTCGAGGACGCCGAAGCCCTGCAGACGCCGGAGCAGCCGGAGCACTCCGTCTCCCTTCCCGCCCAGACCGCCAACCCCAGGCGCACCGTCCTCATGGACGTGCCGGTCGCGGCCGCTGTCGCCGGGTAGTACGCGGACCGGCCGCCGAATGCTCACGGCGGCCGGCGAACAGATCATCCGCACAGGGAGACGCAGGGGCGTCCCGAGCCAGGGGGCGCCCCTCCTCCGTGCCCTGTGTGCCGTAAGGCGTGAGGTGTGCGCCGTAATGCGCGAGGTCCGGGACCCCTGCCCGCGTTAGCCTGGAGCGTCAGACTCCAGCCGCTCAAGCCAAGGGGCCAGCAACCCGTGCGCATCGCCAGGTTCTCCATCGACGGGAACGTCGCCTTCGGCGCGGTCGAGGGCGACCAGCAGGACGAGCTCGTCCTCGACATCATCAAGGGCATCCCGTTCGCGGACTTCGAGCTCTCCGGCACGAAGGTGCCGCTGAGCAAGGTACGGCTGCTGCCGCCGGTGCTCCCCAACAAGGTCGTCGCCTTCGGCCGCAACTACGCCGAGCACGCCCGCGAACTCGGCAACGAGGTGCCCGACGCCCCGTTCGCCTTCTTCAAGCCCTCCACCTCGGTGATCGGCCCCGGGGACCCCATCCAGTACCCCTCCTTCTCCGAGGAACTGCACCACGAGGCCGAGCTGGCCGTGGTCATCGGCCGGATGTGCCGCGAGGTCCCGCGCGAGCGCGTCAAGGACGTGATCTTCGGCTACACCTGCGCCAACGACATCACCGCCCGCGACGTCCAGCGGCGCGAGAAGCAGTGGGCCAAGGCCAAGGGCTTCGACACATCCTGCCCGCTCGGCCCTTGGGTGGAGACGGACCTCGACCTCGCCGCCGCGGCCGATCTGACCATCCAGCTCACCGTCAACGGCGAGCAGCGGCAACTGGGCCGCACCAGTGACATGCTCCACCCCATCGAGGACCTGATCGTCAACATCTCCGAGGCCATGACGCTGCTCCCCGGCGACGTGATCCTCACGGGCACCCCGGCAGGGGTCGGCCCCCTCAACGTCGGCGACGAGGTCGCCGTCACCATCGAAGGCATCGGCACTCTCACCAACAAGGTTGTCAAGCGTGGCTAGCGCACCCGTACGCGTCCGTTTCTGCCCCTCGCCCACCGGTAACCCCCACGTGGGCCTGGTCCGCACCGCCCTGTTCAACTGGGCGTTCGCCCGGCACCATCAGGGCACCCTGGTCTTCCGCATCGAGGACACCGACGCCGCCCGTGACTCCGAGGAGTCCTACGAGCAGCTGCTGGACGCGATGCGCTGGCTGGGCTTCGACTGGGACGAGGGCCCCGAGGTCGGCGGCCCGCACGCGCCGTACCGCCAGTCGCAGCGCATGGACCTCTACAAGGACGTCGCGCAGAAGCTGCTGGACGCCGGCCACGCCTACCACTGCTACTGCTCCCAGGAGGAGCTGGACAGCCGCCGCGAGGCCGCCCGCGCGGCCGGCAAGCCCTCCGGCTACGACGGCCACTGCCGCGACCTGAGCGCCCAGCAGGTCGAGGAGTACAAGGCCCAGGGCCGCGTCCCGATCGTCCGCTTCCGCATGCCCGACGAGACGATCACCTTCACCGACCTGGTCCGCGGCGAGCTGACCTTCACCCCGGAGAACGTGCCGGACTACGGCATCGTCCGCGCCAACGGCGCCCCGCTCTACACGCTGGTCAACCCGGTCGACGACGCCCTGATGGAGATCACCCACATCCTGCGCGGCGAGGACCTGCTCTCCTCCACCCCGCGCCAGATCGCCCTCTACAAGGCGCTGATGGAACTGGGCATCGCCAAGGAGATCCCTTCCTTCGGCCACCTCCCGTACGTCATGGGCGAGGGCAACAAGAAGCTCTCCAAGCGCGATCCGCAGTCCTCCCTCAACCTCTACCGCGAGCGCGGCTTCCTGCCCGAGGGCCTGCTCAACTACCTCTCGCTGCTCGGCTGGTCGCTCTCGGCCGACCAGGACATCTTCTCCCTCGAGGAGATGATCGCGGCCTTCGACATCAAGGACGTGAACCCCAACCCGGCCCGCTTCGACCTGAAGAAGTGCGAGGCGATCAACGGCGACCACATCCGCCTGCTGGACGTGAAGGACTTCACCGAGCGCTGCCGCCCGTGGCTGCAGCCCCCGTTCGCCCCCTGGGCCCCGGAGGACTTCGACGAGGCCAAGTGGCAGGCGATCGCCCCGCACGCCCAGACCCGCCTGAAGGTCCTGTCCGAGATCACGGACAACGTCGACTTCCTGTTCCTGCCGGAGCCGGTCGAGGACGAGGCGAGCTGGAACAAGGCGATGAAGGAAGGCTCCGACGCCCTGCTGCGCACGGCCCGCGAGAAGCTGGAGTCCGCCGACTGGACCTCCGCCGAGTCCCTGAAGGAGGCCGTCCTGACCGCCGGCGAGGCCCACGGCCTCAAGCTCGGCAAGGCCCAGGCCCCGGTCCGCGTCGCCGTCACCGGCCGCACGGTCGGCCTGCCCCTCTTCGAGTCCCTGGAGGTCCTGGGCAAGGAGAAGACGCTGGCCAGGATCGACGCGGCGCTGGTGAAGCTCACGGTGTGAGGCGACGCACCCGTGCGTCAGGGGCGGCACCCGGCCCGGGGTGCCGCCCCTTCGTACTGTTCGGGGAACTCCGGCCCCTCTCCGTCCGTTCTGGCGTACCGTCGGTGTCATGCCGATCAAAGCCGTGGTCTGGGACGTGGACGACACCCTTTTCGACTACACCACCGCCGACCGTGTCGGCATGCGGGCGCATCTGGTGGCAGAGGGGCTGCTCGACGCGTACGGGAGTGCGGAGGAGGCCCTGGCACTCTGGCGGCGGATCACCGACGCGCAGTGGGCGCGGTTCTCGTCGGGGGAGGCGTCCTTCGAGGAGCAGCGGCGGGACCGGGTGCGGGTCTTCCTCGGCCGGCCGGAGCTGACCGACGACGAGACCGAGGCGTGGTTCGAGCGGTACCTGGGCCACTACGAGGCCGCCTGGGCGCTCTTCCCGGACGTGCTGCCCGCCCTGGACACCCTCGCCGCCGCCTACCGGCACGCGGTGCTGTCCAACTCGAGCCTTCACGTCCAGGAGCACAAGCTGCACACCCTCGGTGTGCGGGACCGCTTCGAGGCCGTGCTGTGCGCCGCCGAGCTCGGTGTGTCGAAGCCGGAGGCCCGGGCGTTCCACGCGGCGTGCGACGCGCTGGAGCTCGCTCCGCACCAGGTGGCGTACGTCGGAGACCACCCGGAGATCGACGGACGGGGGGCCGCCGAGGCCGGGCTGCTCTCCGTCTGGATCGACCGCGACGGCGTGCACACCGCCCCGGTCGGGGACGCCGGTCCGCGCCGGATCGCCTCGCTCGGCGAACTTCCCGACATCCTCGGCACGGATATGCGTTTTGGAGCCCCGTCCACCATCGGGTAATGTTCTTCCTGCGCCGCGGAGCGCGGGCCGACGGTCCGGATCCGCAGGCGCAATGCTAGAACAAGATCCCCTCAGGGGCTTGCGTTCCAGTGGCCTATGGTGTAATTGGCAGCACGACTGATTCTGGTTCAGTTAGTCTTGGTTCGAGTCCAGGTAGGCCAGCTCGCAGAGCTCATCTGCACCGCGGATCACATCCGCAAGCCCCCGTTGTGTAGCGGCCTAGCACGCTGCCCTCTCAAGGCAGTAGCGCCGGTTCGAATCCGGTCGGGGGTACGGATCCTTCGGGATCAGGGCCCCCGTTGTGTAGCGGCCTAGCACGCCGCCCTCTCAAGGCGGTAGCGCCGGTTCGAATCCGGTCGGGGGTACGGATCCTTCGGGATCAGGGCCCCCGTTGTGTAGCGGCCTAGCACGCCGCCCTCTCAAGGCGGTAGCGCCGGTTCGAATCCGGTCGGGGGTACTCAGTGGTCTGTACCACCTTTGGTCTATGGTGTAATTGGCAGCACGACTGATTCTGGTTCAGTTAGTCTTGGTTCGAGTCCAGGTAGACCAGCTGATCCGCGGAAACGCGAGGTCACGCCCCCGTTGTGTAGCGGCCTAGCACGCCGCCCTCTCAAGGCGGTAGCGCCGGTTCGAATCCGGTCGGGGGTACGCGAGAAGAAGGGCCCTCCCTCGGGAGGGCCCTTCCGCGTGTCCATGGTCACTCCTCGACGAACCGGCGGCGCGACTCCTCCGCCTCCGCGAGCCGGCGCAGGCTGAGCAGCACCGGCTCGTACAGCACCGTCAGCGCCACCGCGGCCTCCACCTGCTCGTCGGGCGTTCCGTAGCGCTCCACCAGGTCCAGATCGCTGACGGCGATCCGCTCCGCGGCGCGGGCGTACGGCTCCAAGTCCTCGGCGGCGCACGGGTAACCGAGCCGGGAGAGCGCGGCGATCGCGGTCACCAGCATCTCGTACGCCGGTCCGGCCGGGGCACGGCCGGAGGTACGGCCGTAGCACCAGCCGAGCCGGTGCATGAGCTCGTCGGCGGTGCGCCGGGCGGCGTCGGTGTCCGGGTCCGCCTCGTCGGGCTCCGGTCCGTGCGGCAGGGCCCAGGTGGCGGCGCCCAGGCGCTGATGGCGGTCCATCCGCTCGTCCTGCAGGGCGGCGAGCACCTCACGGGCGGAGTTCACCGGGATCCGCCCCACCTGGATCAGCGCCCGCACCAGTCTCAGGCGCCGCAGATGTCCCTCGTCGTAGTCGGCCTGCGTGGCCGTGACGCGGCGGCCGGGGTGCAGCAGCCCTTCGCGCAGGTAGTACTTGATCGTCGCGGTGGAGACACCGCTGCGTGCGCTCAGCTCCGCCAGTCGCATGTCCGTGCCGGCCCTTTCCCTCTTGCGCCTCCCGTTGGGGAGTGTCACTATCCAACAAGGATAGTGGAGCTATCCAATAGCTCGGAGCAGCCGAGAGCGATCGGGAACGATCGAGAATGGGGGACATCATGAGGTCCAGGCCGATCGAAGGGCGCATGACCGCCGCGGGCGAAGGGGAGCTGGTCGTCTTCTTCATCGGAATGCGGATCAACAGCTTTGCCGCGGTGCGCAGTTGGTGGCCGGTGGCCAGGGCGATGGGGCCGATGCTCAAGGAGCTGACCCAGGACCCGGACAGCGGTCTCCTCGGCTACAGGTCCCTGCTGGCGGGACCCCGAGAGGTGCAGCTCGTGCAGTACTGGGAGTCCAAGGAGAAACTCCTCGCCTACGCCGCTGAGCCCGACAAGAACCACCACCCCGCCTGGTCCGCCTTCAACCGGCGGCTGCGCGAGGGGAAGGGCAAGGTCGGCATGTGGCACGAGACGTACGTCGTCCCGGCCGGAGCCTACGAATCCATCTACACGAACATGCCCGAATCCGGCCTCGGCAAGGCCACGGGCGTCCTGCCGGTCACCCACCGGGGAAACCGCGCAGCCACCCGTCTGCGCGTCTCTTGATCGGGTGCCGAGCATCCGGGGGGCGGAGCAGGGATGCGGGGGAGGGGGAGGCGGTCCTCGCCGGGTCTGGGGTGGGGCCTCGTCAGGGGTGAGGGAGGTGGTCCTCGCGAGTCTGGGGTGGGGCCTCGTCAGGGGTGAGGGAGGCGGTCCTCGCCGGGTCTGGGGCGGAGCTTCATCAAGGGTGCGGGACGGC
>NZ_QFDQ01000058.1 GCF_003270085.1 Streptomyces triticisoli
GGCGGGGCGGCCCCGGCGGCGGCCGTGGCACCGACGGCATCGGCGTCGACGGCGCCGACGGCCGCGGCCCCCGACGCCTCGGCGCCGGGTGTCTCCCGCACCACGATGTCGTGCGGGAGCAGCACGATGGCCGTGGTGCCGCCGTACGGCGAGGAGCGCAGCGTGACGGCGATGCCGTGCCGGGCGGCCAGCTTGCCGATCACGAACATGCCGAGCCGCAGGTCGTCCGCCAGCGCCACCACGTCGAACTTCGGGGCCACCGCCAACTGGGCGTTGAACGCGGCGTACTCCTCCTCGGACATGCCGAGGCCGCGGTCCTCGATCTCGACGGCCAGGCCCTTGGCCACCATTGCCGCCCGCACCCCGACGGGGGCGGGCGCGGCGGAGTAGACGGCCGCGTTGTCGATGAGCTCCGCCAGCAGGTGGATCACGTCGGCCACCGCGGGCGGCGCGAGGCTCACCTCCTCGTCGGTGTGCACCTCCACCCGCTGGTATTCGGCGACCTCGCCGACGGCGCTGCGCAGGATGTCGATCAGCGCGACCGGTTCGGCCCAGCTGCGCCGGGGCTGCTCGCCGCTGATGATGACGAGGTTCTCCTCGTAGCGGCGCAACTGACTGGCCATGGAGTCCAGTTCGTACAGACCCCGCAGGACGGTGGGGTCGGTGTGCTCGCGCTCCAGCGCGTCCAGCTTGCTCAGCTGGAGGTTGACCAGGTTCTGGCTCTGCCGGGCGATGCCCAGGATGACCTTCTGGAAGCCGCGCCGGGTGTCGGCGAGTTCGACCGCGGTGTGCACGGCCGTGCGCTGCGCGGTGTTGAACGCCCTGGCCACCTGGCCGAGTTCGTCGTGGCCGTAGTCCAGCGGCGGGGCCGCGAGGTCCACGTCGACCTTCTCGCCCCGGTCGAGGCGGGCGACCACGTCGGGCAGCCGCTCCTGGGCCAGGTTCAGGGTGGCCATCCTCAGGCCGCGCAGCCGCAGGGACAGCGAGCGGGTGATCCGCCAGGACATGACGGCGCACAGCAGCACGGCGGCCAGGCCCGCGGCGCTCAGCGAGGCGGCCGTGATCAGCAGCGAACGCGCCTTGCCGGCGCTGCGGTCCAGCAGGGAGTCCGTCTGCTCCTTGATCATCCGCTCGTACTGGGCGGTGACACCGGCCAGTGCCGCGCTCCACTGCTGCTGCGCGTCCGGCAGCCGGACCGTCCGGGCGTCGCCCCGGCCGGTGGGCCGGGCGGCCAGGATCTGGTTTTCGACGCGTTCGAGCGTCTGCCAGTCGCCGCTCTGCAGGATCTGCTCGGTCTGTGTCTTGGCGCTGTCGCGCAGGACCGGGACGATCTGGTCCTGGACCAGCCAGCGGCGCGCGTGGACCAGCTGGGCGAACTGTGTCCAGGCCTCGTCGTCGAGGTGCCCGGCCGGCCAGGCCAGGGTGAGCCGGGCGTCCTGCTGGGAGATCAGCTCCGCCCCGTGCTCGATCGCGACGAGCGGCCCGGCCTGCGAGGTCAGGTCGCCGTCGTCGACCTCGGAGAGCTCCCGGAAGGCGTGGATCTGGTCGCCGATGATCGAGGTGTACTGGTCCAGCGCCTGCTCGGGGGTGATGTCGGTGGGGTTGTCGACCTGGCCCCGGTAGTACTCCAGGCTGCCCACCGAGGCGACGACCGAGTACATCCGGTCCCTGATGCGGGACGGCGTCTCGCGGATCGCGTCCGTCTGGCCGACCAGCTTGGCGACCGCCGTGTCCGTCTGCCTGCGGGCCGCGTCCAGTTCGGCCCGGGAGCCGTGCCCCGTGGCCAGCCAGACGGCCGACAGCCTGCGCTCGCGCTGCAACGCCAGCGTCGCCTCGGTGCCCATGGCACCGGTGGACCTGCTCAGCTGCGTCTGCGACCGGAGGCGAAGGCCCTCGGAGAACATCTGCGTCGTCGTCATCCCCCACATGGCGGCGAGAGTGACGCTGGGGACCAGCGCGAGCAGGATCAGGGAAAGACGTATGGAGCCGATACGGCGCCGTGCACCTGTCCGTGGAGACATCGTCGTCCTAGGCGATCAGCGGGAAGCGGGAAGCGGGAAGCGGGGACGGGGGCGGCGAAGAAGGAGCCGGTGGACGCGCGGTGTCCGCGTCAACGGGTGCCGTCGGCCGCGTACTTCGCCACCGTGGCCACGTTCTTCCTGGTCACGAAGGCCGGGCCGGTGAGCACCGGGGCCACACCGCCACCGCTGACGTTGCCGTTGGTGCGGTACAGCCACAGCGCGTCCACGGCCAGGTAGCCCTGCAGATAGGGCTGTTGGTCCACGGCGAACTGGACATCCCCCTTGCGTACCGCGGCGACGAGGTCCTTGTTGAGGTCGAAGGTGGCGACATGGACCTTGCTGCGCGTCTCCTTCACCGACTTCACCGCCGCGAGCGCGTACTGGGCGCCCAGCGTGACGACCTCGTCGATGCTCGGATCCCGGCGCAGACTCGCGGAGACGGAGGCGGTCACGGCGTTCATGTCGGTGCCGTCCGCGTACAGCATCTGGGTCCGGCCGTCGAACGTCTTCTTCAGGCCGGCGCAGCGCGCCTCCAGGCCGACGTTGCCCCGCTCGTGGATGACGCACAGCGTGTGCTTGGCCTTGAGGCCGTTCAGTTTCTCGCCGACGGCGCGGCCGGCGAGGCTGTCGTCCTGGCCGAAGTACCCCAGGACCCCTTCCGGCTGCCAGGCGTCGATACCGGAGTTGAGACCGACCACCGGTATGCCGGCGGCCCTGGCCTCGGCGATCGGGCCCTTCATCGCCTCCGGCTTGGCCAGCGTCACGGCGATCCCGTCGGCCTTGTCACGGATGGCGTCCCGCACCAGTGCCGCCTGCCCCGCGGGATCGGCGTCGTTCGCGTACGTCAGTTCGATGCCGTCCTTGGCCGCCGCGACCTGGGCCCCCTTCTGCACCAGGTCCCAGTAGGCGTCGCCCGGCGCCCCGTGGGTGACCAGGGCGACCTTCATGCGCGCGCCGCCCGGCCGCCCGGCCCCGTCCTTGCCCGAGCCGCCGGCCTCGCCGGAGCAGCCGGCGAGGAGCAGGCAGACGGCGGCGACGACCGCCACGGACGTGCCGCGCACGGTTCTGCGGGAGGCCTCAGGCGGGGGAGGAGTGTTCATGAGGGTGGGGCACCTCGCTGCACGGCCGAGCATGGGGATCCACGAGAGCACGGGCGGATCCCGGGGGACGTACGCCCCCCGGGTTACTCTCGCTGAGGCGGAGCCAACCCTGTGTGACCGCAGGTAGTCAAGTGATCTGATCCTGTGGTCGGCTCTCGGTGCCGCATCGTGATCTTTCCTGCCGTCCCCGGCAGCCGCGTGGCGTTCCGCCGATTTCTCCGCCCGGGTCGGCTCAGAGGTCGAACTCGTGCGGCGGCAGGCCCAGAGCGAAGCAGGCCTCGCGGACCACGGCCTGCTCGGTCTTGTCGAAGTCGCCGTCCGCGCCGCCGATGACGATGCCGATCTGGATCACGGCACGGCCCTCGGCGGGCTTCTTCTTCGCCTTGGCGACCTCCTGCAACACGCTCACCTTGCCGAAGTCGAAGTCGGAGGTCAGCTTGTCGAGGTTCTCCTCGAAGCGGCGGCGCAGGTCGTCCGCCGGGAAGTTCTGCAGGACCTCGTTGGTGGCGATCAGCTGGGCGACGCGCTGCCGCTCCGAGGGGTCGACGGTGCCGTCGGCGGCGGCCACGAGCGCGCACATCGCCATGCTCGCATCACGGAAGGCGCCGCTCTTCAGGTCGTTCTTCTTCGCCACGAGCTGGTTCTGCATCTGCGTCGCGGAGTCCTTGATGCGGTCCCACAGGGCCATCTGCTCTCCAAGTGTGAGGTCGTGATGTCGGGTGCGGACACGGTCCGGATCCGGGACCGGCCCGGATCTACAGCAATGTAGAAACTAACGGAGGGCCGGATAAGTTCCGGCGGGTTCCGGCCGTGTTCGACTGCCTGAACCGGTGCGGCTCGTACGGCCGCGCGTGAAACACGTGAAACAGGAGGAACACCGCCGTGGCGGCAGCCGGCGGTGGCTTCGAGGAGCCGCCCGCCGAGGTGCTCACGGAGGCGGCCTCGGCCTTCGGGCCGCTCGCCTCGCCCGCCCGGCTGCACGTCGTGTGGGCGCCGGCCCGGGGCGAGGGCGACGTCACCGGACTCGTCCGCTCCCGCACCGCCGACACCCCGGCACGCCGTCTCCGCGGTCTCCGAGCCCGCAGCCCGCCTGCGGTGTTCGAGAGCCCGCAGGCCGGCAGTCGTTGCCGGGCGGGCCGGCGGGGGCGTACACAGGAAGGGCCCGAGGAAAGGGAGGACCCGGTCATGTTCCGCAACGGACTGGAACCCTGGCACCTGCTGGTCGTGGCGATCGTGGTCATCGTCCTGTTCGGCTCCAGGAAGCTGCCCGACACCGCACGGGCGCTCGGCAGGTCGATGCGCATCCTCAAGAGCGAGGCGAAGGCGATGAAGGACGAGGACGCGGCGCGGTCCACCCCGCCGGAGCCGACGCGCGTCCACCCCGCCGCGGAGCCTGTGCCCCCCGCACCCGCACCCGCACCCGCACCCACACCGACCCGGCCCCGGCCGCCGACCACGGGACACTGAGCGCGGCGGACCGGGTCCGCCCGTCCGCAGCGCCCGACCCGGGCGGCCCGGACCCAGGTGGCCCGGGGCAGGGTGGCCCGGGGCCGGGGTGGTCCGGAGCCGGGTGGTCCGGGGCCGGGCGGGCGTACGACGCGCGCGTGCCGTGCGCCCGCCGGTGCCGGATCGGCTCGCGTCGTGCCCCGCGGCAGGAGGCCGCCGCGCTCGACGGTCTGCAGGGCGACCGCCGAGCCGGCGGGAGAGGCGTGACGTTTCCGGCGGTCTGCCCGGTCAGTCGGCCGGAAGCGTGGACGTCGGCCGAGCCCGCGGCCCGGTGACCGACGAGGGCGGCGGCTCGTCGCCCGGCGCCGTGGACGCCGACCGCGCCCGCCGCCTCCCGCGGGTGCGCCGTGGTTCCTGGTCCGGGAGCCAGCCGAAGATCAGGCAGCTGCCGGTCGCTCCGAGGAGCAGGCCGAGGAAGAAGCCGCCGAGGTTGGAGGTGACCCAGGTGCCCAGGGAGAGCAGGATGCCGGTGCAGGAGTAGAAGAGGCGCTGGGCCGGGTTGAAGAGGGGTGGGAGCTGCTGGGGCTTGGCTGAGCGGGAGTGTGTTCTGGCGTGCACGAGTGGGCACTGGCGGCCGCATCCGGAGCTGCATGCTGTCGTTGTGGCCGGGGCATGAGGGTTCCCCTGTCGCATGTGTGACCTTTGCGGTTGGTGCTCGTTGAGTGGGGTGAGCGGGTCTTCCGGGGCGGACTGATCGGGGGTGTAGGGGTGGGCGGACTGCTGCGGGAGCTTGCGGCGCCGTTCGTCGTTCCCGGTCCCTCCGGGGTGGCGATCCGTACCCGACTCAAGCACCTTCCGCCCGCGGACGAGGAGGTGCTGCGGCTGGTGGGGGCGCATCTGGGCGCGCTGGCCTCCCGCGACCTCAAAGCGCGCTGCCGGGACGGCCTGGAGCACGACGCGGAGGCGTGGGCGGTGCGCAAGCGGGAGCTGACGCCGCAGTCGTCCGCCCGCTGGGCCGGGGCGATCACCAAGGCCACGCATGACCAGTGGGCGCTGGTACGACGTGGGCAGCTCGCCCACATCCAGTCCCTGGAAGCGGGGGTGCGGACCCTCCGCCACCGGCTGTCCCTGCCCGTCGGCGAGAAGGGCTCGAAGAAGGCGCCGGGCGGCTACCGCAGCAAGCGGGAGTGGCACGCCAAGACCCGTCGTCTGCACGTGCTGGAGGAGCGGCTGGAGCGGGCGCGCGCCGAGTGGCAGGCCGGGACGGTGCGCGTGGTGCGGGGTGGCAAACGCCTGGCCCGCACCCGGCACCACCTGCCCACAGCCCGGTTCACCGAGAACCAGTGGCGCCGGCGCTGGCAGGCCGCGCGGTGGTTCCTGCAGGCCGACGGTGAGAGTGGGAAGCGGTATGGGAACGAGACCATCCGCATCAGCCCGGACGGTGAGGTGAGCCTCCGGCTGCCCACCCCGCTCAAGGATCTGGCCAACGCCCCGCACGGCCGGTACGTCCTCGCCTCCCGGGTGCGGTTCGCGCACCGCGGGCAGGACTGGGCCGACCGCGTGGAGGCCGACCGGGCGGTGGCCTACCGCATCCGCTACGACCCGGTCCGGAGCCGCTGGTACCTGACCGCCTCCTGGCAGCTGCCCGTCTCCCCGGCCATCCCGCTGGCCGCTGCCCTGGCCGACGGGGCGATCGGCGTGGACACCAACGCCGACCACCTCGCCGCCTGGCGCCTGGACATCCACGGCAACCCGATGGGGAACCCGCGCCGATTCTTCTACGACCTGTCCGGACCGGCCGACCACCGCGACGCCCAGGTCCGCCACGCCCTGACCCGGCTGCTGCACTGGACCAAGGCCTGCGGCGTGAAGGCCATCGCCGTCGAGGACCTGGACTTCACGGCGGAGAAGACCCGCGAGAAGCACGGCAGGCGCAAACGGTTCCGGCAGCTGATTGCCGGCCTGCCCACCGGCAGGCTCCGTGCCCGCCTGACCTCGATGGCCGAGCAGACGGGTATTGCGGTCATCGCCGTCGACCCGGCCTACACCTCCACCTGGGGCGCCCAGCACTGGCGAGGGCCCCTCACCAGCAAGAAGCGCAAGACCACGCGCCACGATGCTGCCGCCGTGGCGATCGGAAGGCGCGCCCAAGGGCATCCGGTCCGGCGTCGGACGGCACCGCCCCGTGCACACCGGAGTGATGTGCATGGGCATCGGACCGTCCAGGCCGGCCGGCATGCCCTGGGGCGTGAGGAAACCCGCCCCCGCATTCCCGGACCGCGGACACGATCCGTGCCACCGGACCGCGGAGTGAACGCGGGAGACCAGAACGCCCAACACCGTTCGGGGCGTTCGGCTGAGCACGAGTCCTGGCAACAGGACCCGCTACCGCTCAGTCTCTAGGAACGGTCAGCAGCCCGCACAGCACCATCAGCGCGGGCAGCAGGTAGTCGGCCAGCCCCTGCATCCCGATGTGCAGGACGACCTTCAGCGAGGCCTTCTCGGTCAGCAGGATCTCCGCCCCGCCCAGTGTGAGCAGCAACCCGTCCCAGAAAGGCCGACCGGACCGCCAAGTACGCCCCGGTCACTGACGCCGGAGCGCCCGTCTACGTCAACTGACCCGACGTGTCACGCGGTTCAGCGCCGACGCAGACGCAGGACCAGAGCGGCGCCCCCGGTGAGCATCAGCACCGCGGCGGCGCCGCCCGCCAGCAGTGGCGCGGAGGGACCCGAGCCGGTGCCAGTCCCGGACGCCACGGGACCGTTGTCCGGAGCGCCGGCGCGCACCCGCGGAACAGCGGAGGCCGGCGTCCGCTGCGCGGGCTCCGTCGTCTGCCGCGTGGGTTCCGCCGACTGCCGCGCGGGCACCGTCGTCTCCTTCGCCCCCTTCGTCTCCTTCGCCGGGGCGGACTTCCCGCTCGTCGCCTTCGCGAACATCACGTCCGAGCACGAGTAGTAGGTGTCCGGCGTGCTGCTGTTCTGCCAGATCGTGAACAGCACATGCCGGCCCGTCCGGTCGGCCGGCAGCGTCGCCCCGATGCGGTACGCCCCGCCCGTCAGCGCGGGGTCCGTCACTTCGGCGAAGGGCCGTGCCGGAATGTCCTTCCACGTCAACGGCTTCGTCGGATCGTAGCCGGGCTTGGTCAGGTAGAGCTTGAACGTGCCCCGGTGCGGAATCGTCGAGGCGTACCTCATCGTCAGCCCGGCGCCCGGCACCAGAGGGGTCGACGGCCAGTCGCCGCGGGGCAGATCGAGCCCCTTGTAGGCGGGCAGGCCCCCGCTGCACAGCTTGCCGTCGGGGATCATCCGACGGTCCCGGCCGGCCACGTTCGCCACCCGCAGGTTGTCCCACGCGGTGAAGGGCGCGCCGTTCGCGGCGACCGCCGCCCGGCAGGCGGCCGAGCCGGCCCTGCCGCCTCCGTCCGGCGAGCAGGCGAACACCCGGCCGGCCGGATCGGTCGGGGCGCCGTGCGCCCGGGCGGGCCCCGCCGTCCACAGGGTGAGCAGGGCCGACGCCGCCACAGTGGCTGCGACACCCTTGAGCGGTGCGGTCATCCGAGTCATGGGGGGCGTCTCCTCGGCCGGCGCGGGAACGGTGTGCCGGAGTCCAGTACGGGTGACGGCCCCGACGCGTTCAGGGCGACTGACCGGAAGTGAGCCGACGCTGGGGCGCGAGTGATCCCCGGGGGGGGCGAACGGACGCCGCGGGGCGGTGAGTTATCGTGTACGCGAGTGAGAACAAACGGCATGCCCCGTCCATCACGGCCCCGGGAGTGTCCTGTCGATGCCGAGGCAGTTACGCGCCGAGCAGACCCGCGCGACGATCATCACAGCCGCCGCCGACCTGTTCGACCAGAAGGGCTACGAGCGCACCAGCCTCAGCGACATCGTCGCACACGCGAACGTCACCAAAGGCGCCCTGTACTTCCACTTCGCGGCCAAGGAGGACCTGGCCCAGGCCATCATGGAGCTGCAGTCCCGGGCCGCCCGCCAGGTGACCAGTGACGTGGACGGGCGCGGCGGCTCCTCGCTGGAGGCCCTGATCCGCATCACGTACGCGCTCACCCGGCTCGCCGTGGAGGGCCCGGTCACCCGCGCCGGCCTGCGGCTCGCCACCGGGGGAGTCGAGGCACGCCCACCGCTGCGGCACCCCTTCACCGAGTGGCTGGAGATCATCACCCGCAAACTCCTCGGCGCCGCCCGGGAGCGCGACATCCAGCCGGACGTCGACGTGCACGCCGTCGCGCACTCCCTGGTCTGCTTCTTCGTCGGCACCCGGGTCGCGGGCCGGCCCCTGGAACCCGTCGCGCGGCTGCCGCGCAGGACGACCGAGATGTGGCACCTCCTGATCCGCGGCCTGGTCCCGGTGCACCGGCGCCCCCGCTATCTGAGCCTCGCCACGCGGCTGGAGCGGGAGATCGTCGCCGTATGACCCGCGCGGTACGGTGAGGCGTATGCCCTCGATCCCGTCCGCCCCCGTGCTTCTGGGCAACGAACCAGGTTCCTTCCCGCACAGTGTGCTGGCCGAGCGGCACCCGGCCATCGTCCGACAGGTGCGGGAGGCCTTCCCCTACGGCCCCGAGCAGCACCGTGCCCTCGACGCGCTGCTGGACAGCTGCACGAAGGGCGTGATCGAGGAGCTTCCCGCCGACGCGCACGACCGGGACCGCTGGCAGGCCTGGGGGCTCGGGCGGTACGCGGGCCGGTCCTGGTTCGACGTGCCGTGGCTGTGGTCCGAGAGCTACTTCTACCGCCGGCTCCTCGAAGCCGTCGGCTACTTCGCGCCCGGCCCCTGGCAGGGCATCGACCCCTTCCGCCCGTTCAAACTCGCCGAACTCGACTCCCCGGAGACGGACGAGGAACTGGCGGCACTCGACGCGCTGGAGAGCGAGCCGCCGGAGCGGCGCGCGACCGCCCTGCTGCACGGCTCCCTCTGGGGCAACCGCGCCGATCTGGGCTTCCGGCTCTCGGCGGCGGGCGCTCAGGCGGAGCGGGCCGCCGGACCGGTCCCCGGCCTGGTCGCCGACGACAGCGAAACGCTCTGGTCGCTGCTGCCGCCCTCCCCGGCCGACGGCACGCTCTGCCTGGTCGCCGACAACGCCGGCCGCGAACTCGTCCCCGACCTCCTCCTCGTCGCCCACCTCCTCGCCCACGGCCACGTCCAGCGGGCGGTCCTGCACGTCAAGCCGTACCCGTACTACGTCTCCGACGCCACCACCGCCGACGTCGTCGACGCCGTGCACCGGCTGACCGCCGCTCCCGGGGCGGCCGCCGGATACGGGCGCCGTCTGTGGTCGGCGATGACCGATGGCCGGCTCACGGTGCGGGCCCACCCCTTCTCCTGCTCCCCGCTGCCGTACGCCGCGGTGTCCGGCGATCTGCGCGAGGAGTTCGCCGCGGCCACGCTGACCGTGTTCAAGGGCGACCTGAACTACCGGCGCCTGGTCGGCGACCAACTGTGGCCGCCGACCACGCCCTTCGCGGACGTCACCGACCACTTCCCCGGCCCCGTCGCCGCCCTGCGCACCCTGAAGTCCGACGTGATCACCGGCCTGGACGCGTCGACCGAGGCCGCACTGGACGCCGCCGAGGACGGGCGCTGGCGCATCGGCGGCACGCATGCGCTGATCCAGGTCAGGATCTGAGGAGACCCGAGGTGACCTGAGGTGACCTGAGGAGACTTGAGGAGACCCGAGGTGACCTGAGAACCACCCCTGTTCACCTGCCGGTTCACGCGAAGGTGTGATCGGGTCCGGGCCCGCGGATGGTGCCGGAGTGTCGCGGGTAGGGCCCGGCCATGACGCAGCAGCCCTTCGAACTCCCGCACTTCTACATGCCGTATCCCGCGCGGCTCAACCCGCACGTCGACGAGGCCCGTGCCCACTCGACGCGGTGGGCGCGCGAGATGGGCATGCTGGAGGGCTCCGGGATCTGGGAGCAGGCCGACCTCGACGCGCACGACTACGGACTGCTCTGCGCCTGCACCCACCCCGACTGCGACGGACCCGCCCTGTCCCTCATCACCGACTGGTACGTGTGGGTCTTCTTCTTCGACGACCACTTCCTGGAGACCTTCAAGCGCGGCCAGGACCGCGCCGGCGGCAAGGAACACCTGGACCGGCTGCCCCTGTTCATGCCGCTGGACCTCGCCACCCCCGTGCCCGAGCCGCGGAACCCGGTCGAGGCCGGCCTCGCCGACCTGTGGGCGCGTACGGTGCCGTCGATGTCGGACGGCTGGCGCCGGCGGTTCGCGGTGGCGACCGAGCACCTGCTGAACGAGTCCCTGTGGGAGCTGTCCAACATCAACGAGGGGCGGATCGCCAACCCCGTCGAGTACATCGAGATGCGCCGCAAGGTCGGCGGCGCGCCCTGGTCGGCGGGGCTCGTGGAGTACGCGACCGCCGAAGTGCCCGCCGCCGCCGCCGGGTCCCGGCCGCTCAGGGTGCTGATGGAGACGTTCTCCGACGCCGTGCACCTGCGCAACGACCTGTTCTCCTACCAGCGGGAGGTCGAGGACGAGGGGGAGCTCAGCAACGGCGTCCTGGTCCTGGAGACCTTCTTCGGCTGCACCACCCAGGAGGCCGCCGACTGCGTCAACGACGTGCTCACCTCCCGGCTGCACCAGTTCGAGCACACCGCGCTCACCGAGGTCCCCGCGCTGGCCGCGGAGGCGGGCCTCACCCCGGACGAGGTCGCGGCGGTGGCGGCGTACACCAAGGGCCTGCAGGACTGGCAGTCCGGCGGCCACGAGTGGCACCTGCGCTCCAGCCGGTACATGAACGAACGGGCCCGCTCCACCAACCCCTGGCAGCGCCCGTCCGGCCCCGGCACCTCGGCGGCCGACGTGGCCACGCTGCTCGCGGCGGCGGGGGCCGTGGGGGCACCTCCCACGCCGTTCAGGCAGTGGGGGAGCCTGCGCGCCTACACCCATGTGCCCTTCCAGAAGGTCGGCCCCTCCCGCATCCCCGACCTGTACATGCCGTACCCGCTGCAGCTCAGTCCCCACCTGGACGCGGCCCGCCGCACCCTGGCCGAGTGGTGCCACCGCACCGGCATCCTCGCCGAGGGCGTGTGGGACGAGGACAAGCTCGCCGCCTACGACCTGGCGCTGTGCTCGGCGGGGATCGACCCCGACGCCACCCCCGAGGCCCTCGACCTGAGCGCGCGGTGGCTCGCCTTCGGCACCTACGGCGACGACTACTACCCACTGGTCCACGGCCACCGCCGCGACCTGGCCGCCGCGAAGGTGACCACGGCCCGCCTGTCGGCCTGCATGCCCGTCGAGGGGGAGGCGCCGCTCGTCCCCGTGAACGCCATGGAGCGGGCCCTGAGCTGGGTGTGGGAGCTGTCCAACCAGCTCCAGAACCGCGTCCCCGACCCGGTCGACTACCTGGAGATGCGACGCGCCACCTTCGGCGCCGACCTCACCCTGAGCCTGTGCCGGATGGGCCACGGCCCGGCCATCCCGCCCGAGGTCTACCGCAGCGGCCCGGTCCGCTCCCTGGAGAACGCGGCCGTCGACTACGCCTGCCTCCTCAACGACGTCTTCTCGTACCAGAAGGAGATCGAGTACGAGGGCGAGATCCACAACGCGATCCTCGTCGTCCAGCACTTCTTCGGCATCGACTACCCGGCCGCGCTCGCCGTCGTCCACGACCTGATGACCCAGCGCATGCGCCAGTTCGAGCACGTCGTGGCACACGAACTCCCCATCCTCCACGACGACTTCGAACTGTCGGAGGACGCCCGCGCGACCCTGCGGGGCTATGTCGCCGACCTGCAGAACTGGATGGCCGGCATCCTCAACTGGCACCGGAACGTCGACCGCTACAAGGCCGAGTGGCTGGCGGCCCGAGCCCATGTCTTCCTCCCGGACCGCCCACCGGCCCCCGCCCGCCCCGCCGGCGCCTTCCAGCGGCCGGCCGTCACCCCAGGGGGCGGGCACCAGACGACCCGGACATGATCCGGACAAGATCGCGGCAATGGCTCAGGGCCGCCGTCGCGGCCCCCGACCGGTTCGCGTCGCACCGCGTGGCCGGGCAGGATGCTGTCCGTAGCCTTCACCGCCGTTCCAGCCGTACACGGAGGCCCGGATGACCGGCATCGCGCCCGCACCCTTCACCGCCGACGACTACAGGGCCCGGAGGGAGCGCGCCGCCCGGGCGGCCGGCGACGCCGGGCTGGCCGGGCTCCTGGTGGCGCCCGGCCCGGACCTGGTGTGGCTGACCGGCTACGCGCCCACCGCCGTCACCGAACGGCTCACGCTGCTCGTACTCGCCCCCGGACGGGACCCCGTCCTCGTCGTGCCCACCCTGGAGGCCCCGGACGCCGCCAAGGCCGTCGGCGCGTCCACCCTGGCGCTGCGCGACTGGACCGACGGCACGGACCCCTACGCCGTCACGGCAGGCATGCTCGACGGCGACGGCCGGTTCGGCATCAGCGACAACACCTGGGCCATGCACCTGCTCGGCCTGCAGAAGGCACTGCCCGGCACCTCCTACGCCTCCCTCACCGAGGCCCTGCCGATGCTGCGCGCGGTGAAGGACGCGGCCGAGGTGGAGCTGCTCGCGGCGGCGGGAGCGGCCGCCGACGCCACGTTCGAGGAGATCCGGAAGGTGCCGTTCGCCGGCCGCCGCGAGTTCGAGGTCGGCGCCGACCTCGCCGACCTGCTGCGCCGCTTCGGGCACTCCCAGGTCGACTTCACCATCGTCGGCTCCGGCCCCAACGGCGCCAACCCGCACCACGAGGTGGGCGACCGGGTCATCGAGCGCGGTGACATGGTCGTCCTCGACTTCGGCGGCCTGAAGGACGGCTACGGCTCCGACACCACCCGCACCGTGCACGTCGGCGAGCCCACCGACGAGGAGCGGCGGGTGCACGACATCGTCCGTGAGGCCCAGGAGGCCGGCTTCCGGGCGGTGCGCCCGGGCGTCGCCTGCCAGGAGGTCGACCGGGCCGCCCGCGCGGTCATCGAGGCGGCCGGGTACGGCGAGTACTTCATCCACCGCACCGGCCACGGCATCGGCGTCACCACGCACGAGCCGCCGTACATGATCGAGGGCGAGGAACAGCCCCTCGTGCCCGGCATGTGCTTCTCCGTGGAGCCCGGCATCTACCTGCCCGGCCGCTTCGGGGTGCGCATCGAGGACATCGTCACCGTCACGGAGGACGGAGGCCGCCGCCTCAACGACACGACCCGAGAGCTGGTGACAGTGGACTGACCGACCGGCAGCCCACCCCTTATCGACCGGAAACCGACCGGAAACCGACCGGAACGACACGGCGCGACGATGACCCAGGCACCGACACCCACCGCGGACACCGTCCGCCGACTGGTCCGCACCCTGCTCAAGGACAGCCTCGAGGACAGGGCCGACAAGGCCGACATCGCCGCCGGACCCGAGGTCCGGCCCGTGGCCGAGGGCGGCGGTCACTCCACGTGGTGGGTCGGCACCCGCCATGTGCTGCGCCTGGCCCCCGACCGCGAGGCCTCGCTGCGCCAGCGCCGCGAACTGCGCCTGCGCGACCTGATCCGCCCGCACCTGCGGGTCGCCGTCCCGGCCAGTGTCGCGCACGGCGAGTGGGCGCCGGGACTGACGTACACGCTGGACACCAGGATCACCGGCGGCACGGCCGACGCGCACGACGTGTCCGCCGTCGGCGAGGACGACCTGGCCGGACTGTTCGCGGGGCTGCGCGAGGTGCCCGTCCGGCAGGCCCAGACGCTCGGTGTGCCCCGTGCCGCGCCGCGCTCCCTGGGGGCGCTGCGCCGCATGGCCGTACGCTGCGCCGAACGCCTCGGGACCGCCGACGAGTTCGACCCCGCGCGGATGGCCCAGTTCACCGCGCCCGCCGCGGCCCAGCTCGTCGCCCAGCGCGGCACCGCCGTGCTCATCCACCACCACCTCGGCAGCGAGCACCTGGTGGTGGGCGCCGACGGCCGGGTGCGCGGCGTCCTGGACTGGACCGGCGCGGCCGTCGGCGACCCCGCCGAGGACATCGCCGGGCTCGCCGTCGCCGTCGGCTCCCCGGCCGCCGTGCGCGCCGCCACCCTGGCCGGCTACGGCGCCCGGCCCTGCCTGCGCGGCCTGTGGCTGGCCCGCTGCGACACCGTGATCCGCCTCGCCGACCGCCTCGAGGGCCGCGACGGCGACCCGCTGCCGCTCCTCAGGGCCCAGCTGCGCCGCGCCTGGGAGACGATCATGCTGGAGCGCGTCACGGAATTCCGGAACGGCACGGGCGAGGAGCCGTAGCCACCGGTCCTCCGCGCTCAGTGCTGCACCAGCACCGCGCACGACTGCCCGGGCACGCGCAGCAGCCCGTCCGCGCCGGGCGCCGTCACCGGCTCCCAGGCGGCCAGCACCTCGGCCGGGCGGGAGCCCAGGGGGATGGCCGCCGGCTCCTTGCCGAGGTTGACCGCCACGAGCACGTCCCCGCGCCGGAAGGCGAGCCAGCGGGCGTCCTCGTCGTAGGCCACCTTGGTGTCCGCGAGGTCCGGATCGGTGAGGTCCGGCTGCTCGTGGCGCAGCGCGATCAGCCGCCGGTACCAGGCCAGCACGCGCGCGTGCGGCTCCCGCTCCGGCTCGGACCAGTCCAGGCAGGACCGGTCCCGGGTCGCCGGATCCTGAGGATCGGGCACGTCCTCGGCCGCCCAGCCGTGCGCGGCGAACTCCCGCCGCCGGCCCTGGCGCACGGCCTCGGCGAGCTCGGGGTCGGTGTGGTCGGTGAAGAACTGCCACGGCGTGGTGGCCGCCCACTCCTCGCCCATGAACAGCATCGGCGTGAACGGCGCGGTCAGCGTCAGCACGGCCGCGCAGGCCAGCAGCCCGGGGGAGTCCGCGAGCAGCATGGACAGACGATCGCCCCGGGCCCGGTTGCCGACCTGGTCGTGGGTCTGGCTGTAGCCGAGCAGCCGGTGCCCGGCCACCCGCGTGCGGTCCAGCGGGCGGCCGTGGTGGCGGCCGCGGAAGCCGGAGTACGTCCCGTCGTGGAAGTAGCCGCCCATGAGGGTCTTGGCGACCGCCGCGAGCGGGGCCCGCCCGAAGTCGGCGTAGTAGCCCTGGGACTCGCCGGTCAGCGCCGAGTGCAGCGCGTGGTGGAAGTCGTCGTTCCACTGGGCGTGCAGACCGAGGCCGTTCTGCGCGCGCGGGGTGACGATCCGCGGGTCGTTCAGGTCCGACTCGGCGATCAGGAACAGCGGACGGCCCAGCTCCGCCGAGAGCGCGTCCACGGCCGTGGACAGCTCCTCCAGGAAGTGGCACGCGCGCGTGTCCACCAGCGCGTGCACCGCGTCCAGGCGCAGCCCGTCGATCCGGTAGTCGCGCAGCCACGCCAGCGCGCTGCCGGTCAGGAAGGCCCGCACCTCGTCCGAGCCGGGCGCGTCCAGGTTGACGGCGGCGCCCCAGGGGGTGTGGTGCGTGTCGGTGAAGTACGGCCCGAACCGCGGCAGGTAGTTGCCCGAGGGGCCCAGGTGGTTGTGGACCACGTCCAGGACCACCCCCAGTCCCAGCCCGTGCGCCCGGTCGACGAAGCGCTTCAGCCCCTCCGGGCCGCCGTACGGCTCGTGCACCGCCCACAGAGAGACACCCTCGTACCCCCAGCCGTGCCGCCCGGGGAACGGGCACACGGGCATCAACTCCACATGGGTGACGCCCAGTTCCACCAGGTGCTCCAGCCGCTCGGCGGCCGCGTCGAAGGTGCCCTCACGCGTGTACGTGCCGACGTGCATCTCATAGAGCACCGCCCCGGGCAGCGGACGCCCGGCCCACGCACCGGAGCGCCACGCGTACCGTCCGTGCGCGACGACGGCGCTCAGCCCGTCCGGGCCGTCCGGCTGCCGCCGCGAACGCGGATCCGGCAGCACCGGACCGCCGTCCAGCGCGAACCCGTACCGCGAGCCGTCACCCGCCTCCGCCTCACCGGTCCACCACCCCGCCCGCTCCGGATCGCGCTCCAACGCGCGCGTGGCGCCGTCGCACTGGAGCGTCACCCGGCCGGCCTGCGGTGCCCACACCTCGAACTGCACGGACGGTTCCCCTTCGTCTGCTCACCGTGATGATCCCGTCCATCGTCCTCCATCGGAGATCAATCCGCTTTTGAATCCTCCCTTTTGCGGCGGGTGTCGCCGGGTCCGCACCGCAGGACGCCGTTTCGGAGTCTTCTGGACACTCGCGGTCCGCTGACCGACAATCACCACCGTGACGTCGTCCTTCGAGTTTCATATCTCCCCCGCGCGGCTGTCCGACGCGGAGCGCGACAAGGCGCTGAAGGTGCTGCGAGACGGCGTCGCGATGGGCCGCCTGTCGCACGACACGTTCGTGCGCCGTATGGAGCTGGCCCTGACCGCCCGCAGTTCGGAGGAGCTCGCCGCGCTCACCGCCGACCTGCCCACCGAGGGCCGGATGTCCCGGCTGGTGTTCGGCACGGTCGAGGCCGTGTCCGGTTTCAGCGTACGGCTGCGCAGGGCCTGGCAGGCCGAGCGGCTGCCCAAGTTGCTCCTGCCGCACCCCGGCAGCGGCCACCCGCTGCGCATAGGGCGCGATCCCGCCAGCGGCCTGCGGCTGACCCACGAGACGGTCTCCCGGGTCCACGCCGAGCTGCGTCACCAGGGCGGCATGTGGGTGCTGCGCGACCTCGGCTCGACCAACGGCACGACCGTCAACGGCCGGCGCGTGATCGGCGCGGCCGTCGTACGCGAGGGCGACCAGGTGGCGTTCGGCCAGGTGTCGTTCCGGCTCTCGGCGCCCTGAGGGCCCCCGACCAAGGTCAAGGGCCCACCCAAAGCCCCCACCTCAGAGCGCGGGCCCACCCGGAGCCCCTGTCCCAGGTTGCGGGCCCACCCACCCCGACCGTCCCCACGCGCCGGCCGCGAGGGAGCCGAAGGGCGCGCCGGTGTCGGGGGCCCGTGGGGGTCCCCCCTGCTCTTCAAGAGCTTGGGGGAGCGCGGAGGCGCGAAGCGCTGAGCACGATCGGGCCCCCGACACCGGCTTCCAGCGCCCGTAGGCGACCGAGCCATCAAACCCGTGGCCCCCCAAGAGCCCCCACGGGCGTACAAGCCATCAAACCCCCCGAGCACCGAGCGCCGTCGCCACCACGGTCCGGCTCTGGTGCTCGACCTGGTGCTCCAACGGCACCCACCGCGCCCCGAACCGCTCCGCGAACGCCTCGCTCCACACGGTCACCAGCCGTTCCAGCCCCGGTGCGGCACGGTCGTCGGCCTCGCGCAGCACCCGCAGCAGCATCGCCGCGGCCCGCAGCGGCAGGCGGCGGCCGAACGCGTCCACGCTGCCGACGTACGCCATCGTCGTGTCGGCCGGAGGGGTGTGGATCCAGTCGGCGGCCAGCCCCGGTACCAGGCCCAGCCCCCACTTCGCCGCCCGCAGCAGCGGACCGTCGGCGCCGTGCAGGCGGGGCAGGGCGTCGGCGAGGACCAGCTCCACCTCGCGGGCGTCCCGCAGCAGCCGGTGCGCGAGCCGTCGTATCGCCGCCGCCGGGGCGGGGTGCGGGGCCGGATCGTCCACCAGGTCGCTCGCCCACATCGGCACCTCCACGACCGCGGTCATGCCGCCGTAGCGGTGCGCGTGGTACCAGGTGCTGTGCCGGGCGTCGTCCGGCAGGCTCGGATACGCCGGTCCCGAGCCGGGCTCCGGCATCACCCGCACCCCGGGACCGGAGACCGGCCAGCCCGCCGCGTCCGAGGCGCCCGTCTCCACCGGGATGTGGAACTGGGCCGCCGACTTGCCGAACGGCTCCGCCAGCCCCGGCACGTCCCTGGTCAACTGCACCCAGCTGCCGCCCAGTTCGGTGCCGTGCAGCGTCACCTGGAGGTAGGGCCGCAGCGTGTCGATGACGCCGGTCAGCGCACGGGTCTCGGGCGGCAGCCGGTCGGGCGGCAGTACGGAGGGCGACCACTCCGGCTGCTCGGGTCCGGCCGGCCGGAAGAAGCCGAGGTGGTAGTCGAGCAGGCTGCGCGGGGCCGGGGTGACGTGCAGACTCGCTCCGTCCGGGTCGGCGCAGAGCAGGAAGTGCCAGGAGGTGCCCGCCCGCAACGGCGGTTCACGCAGCACGCGGTGGGCGAGGGCGAGCAGGGTGGAGCCCCCGGTGGGCTCGTTGGCGTGGGCGCCGGCGACCACCAGCACGGCACGCCGCGCGTGCCCGACGGACAGCAGGTGCAGCGGCCTGCCCGCACGCGAGAGGCCGACCTCCCTCAGGACGCACAGTCCCGGCCGGTACGCGGCCAACGCGCGTGCTGAGGCGACCAGTTCGGGAACGCTCGGGTAGCGCTGCTCCAGCAAGCAGACTCACCCCCGCCCTGTCCGCCCTGCTTGGCATTTCGCAGTACCCCACGGACTGTCCGGCCTGTCAAGCGATCCGCTCCAGCAGCACCACCGGAAGCCGCTGGAAGAGCTGCTCCACGCGCGCGTGCCCCTCGAACTCCCGCCCCGGCGTCACCACATCCGCCCACCGGCCCGGCGGCAGGGGCAGCCGGGTGTCGCGCCAGCCGCCCGCCTCCGCCAGCCGCAGCGACAGCCGGGTCACGGCGGTGACCACCTCTCCGGAGCGGACGAACGCCGCACAGTGGTCCGCCGCCGGCCCCTCGGCGGGCAGCGGGGCGTACGTCGCCGTCTCCCCGAAGACCTCCGGCCGACGCGCCCGCAGCCGCAGCGCCGCCACCGTCACCGCCCCCTTCTCGCCGGGATCGGCGGGAGGGAACCGCACCGGCCGCCGGTTGTCCGGATCCACCAGCGCCCGGTACTCGCCCTCGGTGCCCTGGTAGACGTCCGGCACGCCCGGCATCGTCAGCTGCACCAGGGCCGTACCCAGGACATTCGCCCGGATGTGCGGCTCCAGCGCGCTCCGGAGGGCGGCCACCCGCTCGGCCGGCGCCCCGCACGGCCCCTCGGTGACGAAGCGCTCCACCGCCTCCTCGTAGGGCGGCTCCTGCTCCGTCCAGCTGGTGTGGAGACCCGCCTCGCGCACATGCTTCAGCAGAGCCCGCCGCACCCGCTCGCCGTACCGTTCCCGATCCTCTCCCCGCTCTCCTTCCCCATCCCGCTCGCCCTCCGCCGGACCGAGGCCGAACACCGTCTGCCAGGCCGCCCACGCCAGTTGCGCGTCCGGCGCCCCCTCCCCGCTCCCCCTGCCGGAGACCTCGGCCAGTACCTCCCCCCACCGCTCCGGGCATTCGGTCAGCACCGCCAGCGCCGCCCGCACGTCGGCGCTGCGCTTGGTGTCGTGCGTGGAGACCACCGTCCCGGTGGCCGGCCAGTCGCGCTGCACGCGCGCGCAGTACGCGTGGAAGTCCTCCGGGGACACCGCCGGGTGCCCCGGGTCGCCGCCGACCTCGTTGGCCGACAGCAGCGGCACGTACCGGTAGTACGCGGTGTCCTCCACGGACTTGGCGCGCAGCGCGGAGGCGGCCTGCGCGAACCGGGTCCGCAGCTCCACGGCGTCGGGCCCCGCACCGGCCCGCCCGGTCACCAGGTCCCGTACGACGTCGACGGCCTCGCCCTCCTCCGGCACCGTGAACGCGAGCCGGGCCTCCTCGGCGGCCTCCTCGGTGACCACCGAGGCCGCGTCCACGGAGGCGTACGGCCGGTAGACCCTCAGACGGACCAGCAGCTCCTGCAGCGCGGTGCGCAGCGCCCAGGGGGCGCGGTCGCGCAGCGCCGGGTCCGGCGAGGTGGCGCACACCCGGTTCGCCACCCGGGTCAGCCGCTCCGTCTCGGCGGCCAGCTCATGGGTGATCACCTGGTACGCCGCCCGCCGTACCGTCGCCTCCCAGTCGCCGCCGCGGTCGGTCTGCGGGGCGGCGGACCGCCGGTAATGGCCGAGCAGTCCGTCCGCCCCCACCGGGTCGGTGAACAGACCGTCGACGTGCCGCAGGGCGTCGTAGCCGGTGGTGCCGGCGACCGGCCAGGCCGCCGGAAGGTGCTCGCCGTCGGAGAGGATCTTCTCCACGACCGTCCAGCACCCGCCCGTCGCCTCGTGCAATTGTTCGAGGTAGCGGTCCGGGTCGGCGAGCCCGTCGGGGTGGTCGACGCGCAGCCCGTCGATCACGTCCTCGCGCAGCAGTTGCAGGATCTTGGCGTGGGTCGCCTCGAACACCTCCGGGTCCTCCACCCGCACCCCGATCAGCTCGGAGATGCTGAAGAAGCGCCGGTAGTTCAGCTCCGTACGGGCCAGCCGCCACCACACCGGCCGGTACCACTGCGCGTCCAGCAGCTCCGGCAGGGGCAGCTTCCCGGTGCCCTCGCGCAGCGGGAAGGCGTGGTCGTGGTAGCGCAGGACGTCGCCGTCCGCCTTCAGCTCGCCGGTCTCCTTGCCGACCGGCCCGCCGAGCACCGGCAGCAGCACCTTGCCGCCCTGGGCCTCCCAGTCGATGTCGAACCAGCGCGCGTACGGTGACGCCGGCCCCTCCCGCAGCACCTCCCACAGGGCGCGGTTGTGCCGCGGCGCCATGGCCATGTGGTTGGGCACGATGTCCACGACCAGGCCGAGCCCGTGCTCCCGCGCGGTGCGCGACAGCGCCCGCAGACCCTCCTCGCCGCCGAGCTCGTCACGCACGCGCGCGTGGTCCACGACGTCGTAGCCGTGCGGGGAGCCCGGCACGGACTGAAGGACGGGGGACAGGTGCAGGTGCGAGACGCCGAGCGAGGCCAGGTACGGCACGGCCCGCGCGGCGGCCGCGAACGGGAACTCGGGCTGGAGCTGGAGCCGGTAGGTGGCCGTGGGCACGGGGCGGGCGGGTGCGGAGCGCTCGGAGGTCATGGGGAGCTACGTACCCGCCCGGCCGCCTTTCGTGCCATCCGTCCGCCCTGTGCCCGGGGCCCCACCCGGGCGGGTGCCCCCTCCCGTCCGTCCGGGTGAGTCCTACGCCGGCCGCTGGAGCACGGTCAGGCTGCGGTCCTTCAGCGTCAGCCGGTCCCCGGCCCGCACCTTCGGGCCGGTGCCGGGCGGGACCGGGTCCGTGCGGGCCGTGTCGACCACCACCTGCCACTGCCGCCCGTGATCGACCGGCACGACGAAGTCGAGCGGCTTCGGCGCGGCGTTGAACATCAGCAGGAAGGAGTCGTCGGTGATCCGCTCCCCGCGCGTGCCGGGCTCCGAGATCGCGTTGCCGTTGAGGAAGACGGTCAGCGCGGAGGCCCGCGCCGAGTCCCAGTCCTGCTGGGTCATCTCCCGGCCCTCGGGGGTGAACCAGGCGATGTCGGACAGCTCGTCGTGGGTGCCCTCCACCGGCCGCCCGTGGAAGAAGCGGCGCCGGCGCAGCACCGGGTGGTCCCGGCGCAGTGCCGCCATCGCCCGTACGAAGGCCGGCAGCCCGCCGCCCGGCTCCGGCTCGCCGGGCTCCGGCCAGCGCACCCAGGCGAGCTCGTTGTCCTGGCAGTAGGCGTTGTTGTTGCCCCGCTGGGTGCGGGCGAACTCGTCGCCGTGGCTGATCATGGGCACGCCCTGGGAGAGCAGCAGCGTCGCGACGAAGTTGCGCATCTGCCGGGCCCGCAGCGTGAGCACGCCGGGGTCGTCGGTCTCGCCCTCCACCCCGCAGTTCCAGGACCGGTTGTGGCTCTCGCCGTCCCGGTTGTCCTCGCCGTTGGCCTCGTTGTGCTTGTCGTTGTACGACACCAGGTCGTGCAGGGTGAAGCCGTCGTGGCAGGTGACGAAGTTGACCGAGGCCAGCGGGCGGCGGCCGTCGTACTGGTAGAGGTCGGAGGAGCCGGTCAGCCGGGAGGCGAACTCCGCGAGCGCCCGAGGCTCGCCCCGCCACAGGTCCCGGACGGTGTCGCGGTACTTGCCGTTCCACTCGGTCCACAGCGGCGGGAAGTTCCCCACCTGGTAGCCGCCCTCGCCCAGGTCCCAGGGCTCGGCGATCAGCTTCACCTGGGAGACCACCGGGTCCTGCTGCACCAGGTCGAAGAACGAGGACAGCCGGTCCACCTCGTGGAACTGCCTGGCCAGGGTCGCCGCCAGGTCGAAGCGGAAGCCGTCGACGTGCATCTCGGTGACCCAGTACCTCAGCGAGTCCATGATCAGCTGGAGCACGTGCGGGGACCGCATGAGCAGGGAGTTCCCGGTGCCCGTGGTGTCCATGTAGTAGCGCGGGTCGTCGGTGAGCCGGTAGTAGCTGGGGTTGTCGATGCCCTTGAAGGACAGTGTCGGACCCAGGTGGTTGCCCTCGGCGGTGTGGTTGTAGACGACGTCGAGGATGACCTCGATCCCGGCCTCGTGCAGCGCGCGGACCGCCGACTTGAACTCCAGCACCTGCTGGCCGCGGTCGCCCCAGGAGGCGTAGGCGTTGTGCGGGGCGAAGAAGCCGATCGTGTTGTAGCCCCAGTAGTTGTTCAGGCCCAGGTCCACCAGACGGTGATCGTTCACGAACTGGTGTACGGGCATCAGCTCCAGCGCGGTGACACCCAGCTCGGTCAGGTGTTCGATGATGGCCGGGTGGGCGAGCGCCGCGTAGGTGCCGCGCAGCTCCTCGGGCAGCCCCGGGTGGAGCATGGTGAGGCCCTTGACGTGGGCCTCGTAGATCACCGTCTCGTGGTAGCCGCGCCGGGGCGGCCGGTCGTCGCCCCAGTCGAAGTACGGGTTCACCACGACCGAGGTCATGGTGTGCGGCGCCGAGTCCAGGTCGTTGCGCCGTCCGGGGTCGTCGAAGCGGTAGCCGTACACCTCCTCCCCCCACCGGATCGAGCCACTGATCGCACGTGCGTACGGGTCGAGCAGCAGTTTCGCGGAGTTGCAGAGCAGCCCGCGCTCCGGGGCGTACGGGCCGTGCACCCGGAACCCGTACCGCTGCCCCGGCATGACGCCGGGCACGTACGCGTGCCGGACGAACGCGTCGCTCTCCCGCAGCTCCACCGCCGTCTCGGAGCCGTCGTCGTGCAGCAGACACAGCTCTACTCGGTCCGCGGCCTCCGTGAAGACCGCGAAATTGGTGCCGGCGCCGTCGTACGTGGCACCGAGTGGATACGCCTCTCCAGGCCAGACCTGCATGGATACGACTCTTTCAGGTGTGCGGCGCCGCTGGTGCCCCCTTGGCCCCGAGTCTCCCCGAAAGTGAGACACCCACCTGTGAACCGGCTCGCTCCTGCGGGTGGGGCATTCGGGTACTCCCGTGACCCATGGGGAAAGGGGGAAGATCTACGCACAGAAGTGCGACGCCCGTCAATGCCCCGGCTATGAATCCGCTCACTCCGTCGGCTCCAGCCGGTCAGAACAGGCGCACACAGTGCGGAAGTTGGGAAAGGAGCTGTCCATCCGGCTGCACCGCGCGCCGCTCCCGGAGTACCCTTCCTTGATCGTTGGGACGGGGAGTGCCCGGGGGAGTGGAAGGCGGTGCGCGGGTGGGCTCGGGAGGCCTGGAGCTGCCCCCTGGTGACGGAGGTCACGAAGGGGACTCCACAGACGTCCCGCCCGGCGCGGTGTCCCTGGCCCGGCCGATGGGCGCGGGTGCCATCGGGCCGGAGCTGGACTGGGACGCCGACGCCTGGCGCGAGGTGCGTACGCGCGCCCAGCGGGCCGGCCGGGCCTACATATGGCTGAACCTCGTCGAGCAGCGGCTGCGCGCCGTCGTGGCCGCCGTCCTGCGGCCCGTCTACGAACCCGTCCACGGCGACGACTGGGTGGTGGCCGCGGCCGGACCGGCCGGCCAGGAGTGGGTGCAGCGGGCCGTCGCGGTCCGCGAAGTCAGCCGCCGCAAGGGCTACTTGCTCGACCCGGCCGACGACAACGTGATCAGCTTCCTCACCCTGCCGCAGATGCGCGAGCTGATGGTGCAGCACTGGCCGTGCTTCGAGCCGTACATCGACGAGCGCAGGGACGTCGAACTCGCCCTGGACGAACTGGAGGTGACCCGCAACGTCGTCTCCCGCAACCGGGCCCTGTCCGAGGCCGTCCTGGCCCAGGCCGAGCGCGCCTCCGCACGGCTGCTGGAGATCCTCGGCACGGGCGGCGACGTGCCCTCCGCGCGGCGGCTGCCGGTGGACGCGGTGGAGGACCTGGTCGGCGACCGGTACGCGGACGTGGTCGCGGTGCATCCGGACCGGGTGCGGCTGCTGCGCCAGTTCCCGGCCGAGGACATCTTCGGCGGCGCCCGCCGCCTGGACGCCATCGGCATCGGGCTGAACCTGCTCGTGCAGAACTTCTCCGGCCGCCGCCTGGTCCGGCTCGCCGAGTCCGGCTCCCGGGTGCGGCTGCTGTTCCTCAACCCGGCCTCCAGCGCGGTGAAACGACGCGAGCGCGAACTCGGGCTCAAACGCGGCGAGCTGAGCCGCTCGGTGGAGATGAACATCCTGCACATGCGCCGGGTGCGCTCCCGGCTGCGCGACCCGGGCGCCTTCGAGATCCAGGTCTACGACGAGACGCCCCGCGTCACCGCCTACCTGGTGGACGGCGACGGCTCCGACGGCGTCGCGGTCGTGCAGTCCTATCTGCGGCGCAGCCGGGGCATGGAGGCGCCGGTGTTCGTCCTGCGCAACGGCACCAAGGTGGTCAAGTCGGGCGAGGTCGACGAAGGCGGCCTCTTCTCCGCCTATCGCGAGGAGTTCGAGTTGATGTGGGCGGATTCGCGCCCGGTGTCCTGAAACGCCCTTGACCCTCGGGCGGAAAGCGGAAGGTGCTCCTCGGATTGTCAGTGGCCCGTGCGATCGTGGAGACCACTGGGGGAAAGCACCACCGAGGAGGGGGCCACCATGGACCGGCACCGGAAGCCGCCGACCGGCTTCGACCTGGAGACGACCGGAACGGATCCGCGCGAGGCGCGCATCGTCACGGGGGCCGTGAACGGATGAGCTGGATCAGCGGGCCGCTGACGGCCTTCGACCTGGAGACCACCGGGACCGATGTCGAGACCGACCGGATCGTCACCGCGGCGGTGGTGACGGTTGATCCGAGCGAGCGACTTCCCGAAGTCCGTACCTGGCTGCTCGATCCAGGAGTGACCATCCCCGAGGAGGCCGCGGCGATCCACGGCATCTCCACGGAACACGCCCGCCTCCACGGGGAACCGGCCGCTTCCGCGATCGAAGAGATCACGTCTGCGGTCGGCGAGGCGCTGGACTCGGGCACCCCGCTGGTGGTGATGAACGCGCGGTACGACCTCTCGCTGCTCGACCGCGAGTGTCGCCGGCATGGGGTAGAACCGCTGGTCGAGCGGTTGTGCGGACGGGTGTCGCCCGTCATCGACCCCTTGGTCCTGGACAAGCATGTGGATCGCTACAGAAAGGGGAAGCGGAACCTCCGGGCGCTCTGTGAGCACTACGGCGTACAGCTCGATGACGCGCACAACGCGGTTGCGGACGCAGTGGCCGCGGCCCGGGCCGCCCGACGCATGGGAGAGAAGCACGAGGCCATAGGGAAGCTGACGTCGAGGGACCTCCACGACCTCCAGGTTCGTGCGGCAGCCGAGCAGGCGGCATCACTGCAGAGATACCTCCAACGCACCTCGAACCCCGAGGCGATCATCGAGTCGGCCTGGCCTGTCATTCCGTACGCCCGCTGACAGACGCATCGGTCGCCGGGTTCTTCCCGCGGCGTGCGGGTCGCTGGCGGACGTGTACGTCGGAGGTGTGTGGTGCGGTGATGGCGCTGTGATCGGGGATGGTGCGTGCGGCGAGGGTGACCCCGCTGGCGATCCGGCAGTCGCGGCCGAGAGCGAGGCCGGGGCCGAGGCTGATGCTGTTGCCGGTCTGGACCCGGTCGCCGATCAGGGCGCCGAATCGCGGTGTGCCACAGCGGTAGAGGCCGCCGGGTGTGCGGAGGACGATCTCCCGTTCCGGGTTGCTCATGTGGGGGCTCCACATGCTGATGGCTGCGACGGTCAGGTTGGCGGACAGGTGTGCGTCGGCGCCGACGAGGGTGCGGTTGATCCCGATGCGGTGGCCGAGGATGGTCCGTTCACCGAGGAACGCGTGGGTGACCTCGCAGTTGAAGCCGACCGAGACGTCGGCGCACAGTACGGAGCCGGCGCGGACGGTGAAGAACTCCCACACGCGTACGCGGGGGCCGATGATCACGTCGTCGCCGATGATCGCGGTCGGGTGGATCCGCGCGGTGGGGTGGATGCGGTGCGGGAGCTGGGCCAGGGCCTGGCGGTGCCAGTCCTCCCAGAGTGTGAGGAAGTCGGCCAGCTCCGTCTTCTCCAGCTGCTCATACGGGGTGCCGACCGGCATTCCGCTGGTGGGGGCGGTGAGGTAGTCGCCGAGGCGGATGGTGGGCATGGGTGGCCTTCCGGTGTGTGGTCGGTGGTCGGCTCCGGGGCGGCTAGCATCACCGGCACCGGAGTCGAGGAACGGGGAGTTCATCCGTGCGTGACCCGCGCGTAGGCGTCGCCATCTTGACCATGGGCACGCGGCCCGCCGAGCTGGCCGACCTCCTTGCGTCGGTCGCGGGGCAGGACACGCCCGCCGCGCGGGTGGTGGTCGTCGGCAACGGTGCGCCGCTGCCGCCCCTGCCCGAGGGGGTCACCGGTGTCGAACTGCCGGAGAACCGGGGGATCTCCGGCGGCCGGAACGCCGCCCTGGCCCGGCTGCGGGAGTTCGGGGACGTCGATGTGGTGGTGGACCTGGACGACGACGGCCTGCTGATCAGTTCGGACGTCTTCACCCGGCTTGCGGAGCTGTACGCGGCGGACGAGCGGCTGGGCGTCGTCGGCTTCCGTATCGCCGACGAGCGAGGCCGCACCCAGCGCCGTCACGTCCCGCGCCTGCGCGCATCGGATCCGATGCGGGGCGGGTTGGTGACGACGTTCCTGGGCGGCGGGCACGGGCTGTCCATGCGGATGCTGGACCGGATCGGCGGCTGGCCCGAGACGTTCTTCTACGCGCACGAGGAGACCGACCTGGCCTGGCGGGCGCTGGACGCGGGCTGGAAGGTGCTCTACGAGCCGGAGCTGGTGCTCCAACATCCATGGACGTCGCCGACCCGGCACGCGGTCTTCCACCGCATGGTCGCCCGTAACCGGGTCTGGCTCGCCAAACGGCACCTTCCCGCCCTTCTCGTCCCCGTCTACCTGGGCGTCTGGACCGCGGCGACCGTGGCCCGCACACGATCGGCGGCGGGGCTGCGGGCCTGGTTCGGCGGGTTCGCCGAGGGGCTGCGCACCTCGTGCCCACCCCGTCGGCCGATGCGGTGGTCCACGGTGTGGCGGATGACCCGACTGGGCCGGCCGCCGGTCATCTGATCAGGCGGCGGCTTCGGAAGCGGCCCGCAGCCACGCGGGGGATCGCCTCGGGGGCCTTTTCAGCCAGTCCGCGTAGCGGGCCGTCTCTCAGAAGGGATACCAGCGCACCGTCGGGTCCCCGTTCCGCAGGGACGCCACCCGGCGTTTGAACTCGGTCAGCGCCTTGGGGTTGTCCTGGGCGTGCTGGGCGACCCAGGCGCAGCTGGCCGTCTCACGGGCGCCGCGCAGCACGGGGCAGCCCTCCCACTCCCGTACGTCCCAGCCGTAGGTCCCGGTGAAGGAGTCGTACGTCTCGGCGGGCAGGCCGTAGCGGTCCCGGGACAGGGCCATGACCACCAGGTCGTGCTCGCGCAGGTCGGTGGAGAAGGTCTCCAGGTCGACCAGGACGGGCCCGTCCGGACCGACGTGCACGTTGCGCGGCAGCGCGTCGCCGTGGATCGGGCCCGGCGGCAGATGGGGGGTGAGCGCGGCGGCGGCCGCCGCGAAGCCGTCGCGGCGCTCGCGCAGGAACGCCGCGTCGGCCGGATCGACGGCGTCCCCCGCGAGCCGCAGCCAGCGCTCGACACCGCCCAGCAGCTCGCGCGGCGGCAGCTCGAAGCCGGGGGCGGGCAGGGCGTGGACGAGCCGCAGCAGCTCGGCCAGATCCCGCGGCTCGGCGGGCCGCACCGACTCGGGCAGCCGCTGCCACACGGTCACCGGATGAGCCTCGACGAGCACCGCCTCGGCCTCGGCGGCCCGCACCGCGGGCACCCCCGCCTCGGCCAGCCACACCGCGATCCGCAACTCCCGCCGCGCCCGCTCCAGCAGCTCGGCGTCACTGCCCACCTTCACGACGAGGTCACCGGCGGCGAACACCGCGTTCTCCCCCAGGGCGAGCAGCCGCGCGTCCCGCACCGAACCGGGCAGCACCCCCGCCGCGGCCAGTACGTCCCGCGCCCGCGCCTCGTCCATCGTCCGTCTCCGTATCCATATCCGCATTCGTGTTCGAAATCCCCGATTTCCGACGGACAGTCTCGCATCCGCACAGGTCGGAGCCGGTGCCGGGCTCCGGGAAATTCATTTGTCCAAGACACCGGGAGGGACATAACGTCGTGCTCGTGGCAGCTTTCAACGCGATCATCACCTCCGGTCTCGGCCGGGGCTGCGTGTACTCCGTGCGGGTGCGACGTGGCCCTGGTGCCCTGACCGGCCCGGGGAACAGCCACACCCGCTGAGCGGCGCGTCGCGCCCCCGCTCCCCTCTCTTCTGTCTTCCGGTCAGGGCCTTCGGCTGCCCTTCTCCACTCCCACGGAAGACAAGGACCGCAGGCCATGGCCCGCCCCACGCACACTTCCCGTGCGCTCTCGCAGAACTTCCTCGCCGACCGCGCCACCGCCGAACGCCTCGCCCACCTCGCCGTCCCGAACGGACGGCACCAGCCCCTGCTGCTCGAAGTCGGCGCCGGAAAGGGCGCGTTGACCGCGACGCTCGCCCCGCGCTGCCGTGAGCTGCGCGCCTACGAGATCGATCCGCGGCTCGTGCCCGTGCTGCGTACCCGCTTCTCCGACGATCCGCACGTGCGGATCGTCGGCGGAGACTTCCTCGGCGCGCGGCCCCCTCGCACCCCGTTCTCCGTCGCCGGGAACGTGCCCTACTCCCGTACCGCGGAGATCGTCGACTGGTGCCTGCGCGCACCCGCCCTCACCGACGCCACGCTCCTCACCCAGCTCGAGTACGCCCGCAAGCGCACCGGCGACTACGGACGGTGGACGCTGCTGACCGTACGCAGCTGGCCGCGGTTCGAGTGGCGTCTGGTGGCAAGGGTCGGCCGGACCCGGTTCCGGCCCGTGCCGCGGGTCGACGCCGGGGTGATCCGCATCGAGCGCCGGCACACCCCGCTGCTCGCTCCGTCCCGGTACGACAGCTGGCGGCGGCTGGTCGAGCTGGGATTCACCGGAGTGGGCGGTTCGCTGCACGCCTCGCTGCGCCGGGCCCACCCGGGGCGCCGGGTGTCGGCCGCGTTCCGTGCCGCCCGGCTCGATCCCGGCGTTCTGGTGGGGGAGGTCCCGCCGGAGCGCTGGCTGGTGCTGCACGAGGTCCTGACCTCCTGACGGTCCCGCAGCCGTGCCTCCCGGACGGCAGCAGAGGGTCCGTCCGCTCCGGGGGGGGGGGAGGAGCCGACGGACCCTCTGCTGGGAGTTGTCGTCGAATGTCACGCCCACATCGGTCGGGCCGGGGCCGGCCGGCGGACCTGTTCCTGTCAGAGCGGGTACTGCGCGGGCTCGCCGCGGAGCGTGATCCAGCGGGTTTCGGTGAAGGCCTCGATGTTGGCCTCGGCGCCACCGTGGCGCGATCCGGTGCCCGACGCCCCGACCCCGCCGAACGGGGCGTTCGCCTCGTCGTTCACGGTCTGGTCGTTGATGTGCACGATGCCGGTCGGGATGCGCTGTGCGAGTTCCAGCCCCGCGAGCGCGTCGGCGGTCACGATGCCGAGCGAGAGGCCGTAGCCGGTGTCGGCGGCGAGGGCGACGGCTTCGTCGTCGGTCGTGTACGGGACGACCGACACGACCGGGCCGAAGACCTCCTCGCGGTAGACCATGGCGTCCTTGGGCGGAGCGGCGACCACGGTCGGGCGGTAGAAGAGGTGGTCGTAGGTGCCGCCGGCCGCGAGGGTGGCGCCTTGCTCCACCGCTTCCCGCACCCACGCGTGGATGCGGTCGCGCTGGACCTCGTCGATCACGGGCCCCATGTGCACCTGGCCGGCCGCGGGGTTGCCGACGACCATCGACTCGGCCTTCGCGGCGAGCCTGGCGACGTAGTCGTCGTAGAGCGACTCGTGCACGATGTGGCGGCCGATCGACATGCAGATCTGGCCCTGGTTGAGGTAGTTGCCCCAGGTGGCGAGGTTGACGGCCTGGTCGACGTCGGCGTCGTGGCGCACGACGAACGCCGAGTTTCCACCCAGTTCGAGGTGCGCGCGCTTGAGGTGGCGCCCGGCCAGTTCGCCGACCGCGCGGCCCGCGCGGGTGGATCCGGTGAAGGCGACGACACGGACCCGCGGGTCCTCGACGATCGCCGTGCCGACGTCCGCGCCGCCCGGCAGGAGTTGCAGCAGCCCCTTCGGCAGGCCCGCTTCCTCGAAGATCCGCACCATCGTGACGCCGCCCGTGACGGTCGTGCGCGGGTCGGGCTTCAGCAGCACGGCGTTGCCGAGCGCGAGAGCGGGCGCGACGGCACGGATGCCGAGGATGAGCGGCACGTTGAACGGCGATATCACGCCGACGACGCCGGCGGGAACACGCTGGGCGAACGACAGGCGCGGCTCCTGACTGGACAGCATCTGCCCCAGCGGGTGCGACGGGAGGGCCGCGGCCTCGTAGCACTCCGACGCGGTCACCCGCACGGCGAAATCGGCGAACGGCGGTATCGAACCCACCTCACGCACGTTCCAGCCGACGATCTCCTCGGCGTGCTGCTCCCACAGTTGGCCGGCCCGGCGCAGCACGGCGGCGCGTTGCGGGTGAGGCAGGGCCGCCCACTCCTTCTGCGCGCGCTCGGCGCTCTGTGCGGCGCGGGCGACGTCGGAGGCGTCGGCGAGGCCGACGGTCGCGAGCACGTCTCCGGTGGCCGGTTCGATCGAGTCGGCCGTCCCGCCCGCCCCCTCGACCCACTCGCCGTCGAGGTGAATCCGACCGGCGAAAGCCGCCGGGTCGAGAAGCCGATCGGTTGTCTCCAGTACTGCGGTCATCAAAAACTCCCTGCTCTCGATGTTCGCCGGTGGTGTCGGACCCGGGCTTCGACGGCCCGGAACCCGCCGGCCGACGGCCGGATCCCCTGCTTCCCCGGCGACAGGATGCCGTGGGGGTCCAGGGCGTCCTTCAGCTTCTGGTTCAGGCGGCGCTGGGCGTGGTGGCCGAAGCCGAACTGGTCGGCGATGCGGCCCATGAACCGCAGGTGTCCGCGGTACTCACCGTAGCCCTTCTGCGCGGACTCGCCGATCATCTCGCCGGGCACCTCGAACGTGCGTCCAGGTGGAGCAGGTCCATGCTCGGGCTGCCCGCGACCGCCCGGTCGGGCGGCAGGACGCCGCGGACGACGATCGCGGCGACGAGGATGCCGTAGGGAGCGCCCACCGACAACAGGACCGACAGGAAGGCGAGGACCGCCACGAAGGCGAGGACCGGGACGACGGAGCCGACGAGCCGGTCGTTGAAGCCGTGCGAGCCGGCGACCTGACCGGTGATCGGTGCCTGCGCCCCGTCGACCCTGCCCAGCGTGGCGGGCCGTACCTCGTCGCGCAGCTTCTGAAGGCTCTGGCCGGCCTTGTCCGAGTCGGAGCCGCCGACCGGAGGGACGGAGGCGAGGGCGACGTTCCGCGCCCCGGCGCCGTAAAGCGTTTGAACGCGACGCGCCGTCTCGTTCATGGTGGGCGGCATGACGACCGGTGCCCACATCGCCATGTTCTCCATCGCCGCCCACGGCCACGTGAACCCCAGCCTGGAGGTGATCCGGGAACTCGTCGCACGCGGGCACCGGGTCACGTACGCCATCCCGCCGGTGTTCGCGGACAAGGTCGCCGAGACCGGCGCCGAGGTGAAACCCTGGCGCTCCACGCTGCCCTCGCCCGACGACGACCCGTCCGCCTGGGGGACCACGCTGCTCGACAACGTCGAGCCGTTCCTGAACGACGCGATCCAGGCCCTGCCCCAGCTGATCGAGGCCTACGCGGGCGACGAGCCCGACCTGGTCCTGCACGACATCGCCTCCTACCCGGCCCGCGTCCTGGCCCACCGCTGGGGCGTGCCGGCGATCTCCCTCTCGCCGAACCTCGTCGCCTGGGAGGGCTACGAGGAGGAGGTCGCCGAACCGATGTGGGCGGAGCCCCGGCAGACCGAACGGGGCAGGGCCTACTACGCCCGCTTCGAGGCCTGGCTGAGGGAGAACGGGATCACCCAGCACCCGGACCCCTTCGCCGGCCGCCCCGCCCGCTCGCTCGTCCTGATCCCGCGGGCGCTGCAGCCGCACGCCGACCGGGTCGACGAGAAGGTCCACACCTTCGTCGGCGCCTGCCAGGGCGACCGCTCGGCCCAGGGCGACTGGCAGCGGCCCGCCGGGGCGGAGAAGGTGGTGCTCGTCTCGCTCGGATCGGCCTTCACCAAGCAGCTCGCCTTCTACCGGGAGTGCGTCCGGGCCTTCGCCGGACTGCCGGGCTGGCACCTGGTGCTCCAGGTCGGCCGGCACGTGACCCCGGCCGAACTCGGCGACGTACCCGTCAACGTCGAAGTGCGCTCCTGGGTGCCGCAGTTGGCGGTCCTTCGCAAGGCCGACCTGTTTGTCACGCACGCCGGGGCCGGCGGCAGCCAGGAGGGCCTGGCCACCGCCACGCCGATGATCGCCGTGCCGCAGGCCGTCGACCAGTTCGGCAACGCGGACATGCTCCAGGGCCTCGGCGTCGCCCGCCACCTCCCCACGGAGGAGGCGACCGCCGAGACCCTGCGCGCCGCCGCCCTCGCCCTGGTCGACGACCCCGAGGTGGCCCGGCGGCTGAAGGGGGTCCAGGCCGCGATGGCGCAGGAAGGCGGCACACGACAGGCGGCCGACCTCATCGAGGCCGAGCTGCCCACCGGACACGGCCGGAAGGGCTCGGCACCGTGAGGGGGAAACATTGTTGAACAAGTCACAGCCGCGTGTATGAGTTGATCCGCACGCCGCGATCCGCCATCGTTTCGAATATCTCCACCCCACAGTCGGCGGCTGTCGTGCTCACCCCCACGGGGCACGACGGCCGCTTTATGGTGGGCGGATGACGACGTATGCGGCGCTGCTGCGCGGAATCAACGTGGGCGGCGGCAAGAAGGTCCCGATGGCCGAGCTGCGCACCCTGGTGGAGGGTCTCGGTCATACCGGTGTCCGTACGTATCTGCAGAGCGGGCAGGCCGTCTTCGCCTCCGGGCGCGGCGACGAGGAGTCGCTGGCCGCCGAGCTCGCGGGCGCCGTCGGGAAGCGGTTCGGGTTCCCGGTGGACGTGATCGTGCGGGACCACGCCTATCTGCGGGCGGTCGCCGAGGCCTGCCCGTTCCCGGCCGCCGAGCTGGAGGGCAGACAGCTGCACGTCACCTACTACTCGGCCCCCGTCGACGCGGCGCGCTTCGCGGGGATCGACCGGGCCGCCCACCTGCCCGAGGAGTTCCGCCTCGGCGACCGCGCCCTTTACCTGTACGCACCGGACGGACTGGGCCGCTCCAGGCTCGCCGAGCGCCTGTCCGGGCCCCGGCTGAACAAGGACGTGATCGCGACCAGCCGGAACTGGAACACGGTGCTCAAACTCGTCGAGTTGACCGCCCAGGACGCCTGACCGGGGCGGGCGCGATCATCTGAGGGAGGCCAGCAGGGACAGTTCAGTGGCGGTCAGCCGTACACCGGCCGCGTCCAGGTTCTCCTCCAGGTGGACGAGCCTGCCCGTGCCCGGGGTCGGGCAGAGCACGGGGGAGCGGTGCAGCAGCCACGCCAGGGCGACCTGCCCCGGCGTGGCCCCGTGCGCGGCGGCGATCCGCGCGCACTCCGGATGTTTGGTCAACTCGCCGTTGCCCAGCGGGAACCACGGCAGGAACGCGATCCCGCGCTCCTCGCACAGATCCAGCAGCGGCTCGGACTCGCGGTCCAGGAGGTTGTAGCGGTTCTGGACGGAGACGATCTCCGTCAACTCCAGGGCGGCGGAGAGCTGTTCGGCGGACACGGTGTCCAGGCCGACGTACCGGATCTTGCCCTCCGCCCGCAACTCCTCCAGCGCGCCCAGCTGTTCGGCCATCGGAACGGCCGGATCCAGCCGGTGCAGCTGGTACAGATCGATCGTTTCCAGCCGTAGTCGGCGCAGGCTCGCCTCGCACATCTCCCGCAGGCTCTCGGGCCGCCCGTCGATGTGCCAGGCGCTGTCGCTGGTGCGGACCACCCCGCCCTTGGTGGCGATCACCAGCCCCTCGGGGTACGGGTGCAGGGCCTCGGCCACCAGTTCCTCGGCGATGGACGGGCCGTAGTTGTCCGCGGTGTCGATCAGGGTCACCCCGCGCTCGACCGCCCGCCGCAGCACGGCCACCGCGTCCCGCACGTCACCGCGCGGACCCCAGTAGCCGGGGCCGGTGAGCTGGGCGGTGCCGTAGCCGAGGCGCCGTACGGGCAGGTCACCGCCGAGCGCGAACGTCTCTTCGATCATCCGGTGGAGGGTACAGGGGGTGCGGGGGTTCCTCCCGGGCGCGGATGGCGAGATCTGATCCGTCCCGTGGTGCCGCAGTGACACTCGGGCCGTGCTCGGCGCTGTACGGAACGGCGACCATCGCACACCGGGTTTCCGGCGGGCGGTGGTCGGGTCCGTCCGCGGTCCGGCACCACGGGGGAGTGCCGGGCCGTGGGCGTGCTGTCAGGCGCCCAGGGCCGCCCGCAGCGGCAGCCGGGCGGCGTCGTACCGCTCCAGCAGCAGCCGCGCCACCTCCGGCGCGGGGCCGAGGACATCGGCCAGGACGTCGGCCCGTGCCTCGGCGGCGCCCCGCGCGATACGGTCCGGCAGGAACCCCGGGGCCAGGACGTACGGCGCGACCGCGACCTTCGCGCAGCCCAGCGACCGCAGTTCGCGCACCGCGTCCCCGGTGCGCGGAAGGGATGCGGAGGCGAACGCAGGCCGCACGGCGCACCAACCGGTGTGCCGCCACTCCCGCGCGATTTCTGCGATCACTGCGATCGCCTCCGGGTCGGAGGACCCCGCCGAGGCCAGTACCACCCCGGTCGAGGACTTGTCGGCGGGGGACAGCCCCGCCTCGTACAGCCGGCGCTCCAGGGTCCGCGTCAGCAGCGGCGAGGGGCCGAGGACGTCGGCCTGCCGGATCCGCAGCCGCGACGGTGCCTCACGCAGCACGGACGGGATGTCCGACTTGGCGTGGAAGGCGCGGGTCAGGAGGAGCGGCAGAGCGACCACGTTCCGCACCCCCCGGCCCGCCAGTGACTCCAGCACCCCCTGCACGGAGGGGACGTTGAAGTCCAGGAAGCCGGTCTCCACCCGCAGCCCGGGGCGCATCGCCCGGACTCGGCGGATCAGGGCGTGCACGGTCGCGGCATGCCGCGGATCGCGGCTGCCGTGGGCGACGACGAGGAGAACGGGCTGCTGGTGCACGGGCGTTCAGCTCTTCACCAGAAGACCGCGGCTGCGCAGCACCCACCGCTCCAGCGGACTGAAGATCAGCAGGTCGATGGCGATGCCGACGAACAGGATCAGGATGATGGCCTCGAACACCATCGACATGGAGCTCGCGTTGCGGCCGTTCTCCAGCAAGGCGCCCAGCCCGATGCCCAGATCCGGCGAGGAGGCGATGATCTCCGCCGCCATCAGCGAACGCCAGGAGAACGCCCAGCCCTGCTTCAGACCGGCCAGATAGCCCGGCAGCGCGGCCGGCAGCACGATGTGCCAGGCGCCCCGGACCCCCGTCGCGCCCATCGTGCGGCCCGCCCGCAGGAACAGCGGCGGCACCTGGTCGATGCCGGACACCAGGCCGTTGGCGATGGACGGGACCGCGCCGAGCAGGATCACCGCGTACATCATCGAGTTGTTCAGGCCCAGCCAGATCACCGCCGGCGGTACCCACGCCACCGAGGGCAGCGACTGCAGACCGGACAGGACCGGGCCGATGGCCGCCCGCACGAACTTCACCCGGGCCACCAGCAGCCCCAGCGGGGTGCCGATCGCCAGCGCGAACAGGAAGCCCAGCAGACCGCGCGAGACGGACGTCCAGACGAAGTCGAGCAGCGTGCCCTGCAGCCAGGCGTCCTTGAACTCGCGGCCCACGTCGGCCGGCGAGGGCAGCTTGCTCGGGTCGTCGACCACCTTGAGGGAGATCAGCGCCTGCCAGACCACCAGGACCACCGCGATCGCCACGATCGGCGGCAGGATCTTGTTGACGAAGGTCTGCCGCAAGGGCGTACGCCCGGTCTCGGTGGCCTCCAGCGCGTCGAGTCCGGCCTCCACACCGGCCAGTTCGGCGCCCTGCGCCGTCTTCGTGTCAGTGCCGGCCATGGCGGCGGATCTCCCCACGCAGTACTTCGGTGATCTCCAGGGACAGCTCCGCGACGGGCGCGTCCTCGATACGGCGCGGCTGATCGATGTCCACCGTCCACTCGCGGGCCACCCGGCCCGGTCGGGAGGACAGCAGCACCACGCGCTGGGCGAGCCGCACCGCCTCGCGCACGTTGTGCGTCACGAACAGGACCGACACGCCGGTTTCCTGCCAGATCCTGGTCAGCTCGTCGTGCAGCACGTCCCGGGTGATGGCGTCCAGGGCCGCGAACGGCTCGTCCATCAGCAGCAGGTTGCTCTCCTGGGCGAGCGCGCGGGCCATCGCCACACGCTGGCGCATACCGCCGGACAGCTCGTGCACCCGCTTGCCGTACGCGCCCTTCAGCCGGACCAGTTCGAGCAGCTCCTCGGCCCTGCCGCGCCGCTGCGGCTTCGGCATCCCCCTGAGTTTCAGGGCGAGTTCGATGTTCTTGCCCGCGGTCAGCCAGGGGAACAGGGCGTGCTCCTGGAACATCAGGGCGGGGCGGCCGTCCGTCGTGATGGACCCGGCGGTGGGCCGGTCGAGGCCCGCCACCAGGTTCAGCAGGGTGGACTTGCCGCAGCCCGAGGCCCCCAGGAGGGTCACGAACTCGCCCGGGGCGACATCGAGGCTGATGCCGTCCAGGACGAGCTGCTGCCCGCCCGGAGCCGTGAAGGACTTCGAGACGTTCTCAAGGCGCGCCGCGTGCACTACGGACTCGGCGGCCGTGGCGAGGGTCGTGGCCATGGTCGTCACCTCCTGGGAACTCTTCGGCTACGGGCTCTGCTCGACGCCGAGACCGGCGTCGCTGACGGTGGGCTCGCCCTCGGCCTGGAGGACCTTGTTCAGCAGGGTGAGGTCGTAGATGCCGGCCGGCCTCGGCGACTGCAGCAGACCCGCCCTGACCGCGTGCCGCGCCTGGGTGGCCAAGGTGGACGCCAGCGGGTCGTCGGTGATCCGGAGGGACTTCCACGCCGGGTCCAGGACGTTCGCGGGCAGCGCCTTGCCGGAGTCGGTCCGCAGCCGCTCGTTCGCCGCGGCCTTCGCCTCGTCCGGGTGGGCGTTGATCCACTTGTTGGTCTCGACGGAGGCCCTCAGCACCGCCTCCACGGCCTTCGGGTGCTCCTTGAGGAACTTCTGCGACACGATGATGTTCGTGATCACGAACTTCTCGTCCGGCCACAGCGACGACTCGTCCAGCAGCACCTCGGCGCCCTCGGCGACCAGCTTGGACGCGGTCGGCTCCGGCACCCAGGCACCGTCGATGGAACCGGACTTGTAGGCGTCCGGGGTGATCTTGTTGTCGGTGCGGACCACGGAGACGTCGCCCCTGCCGCTGAGCGCGTCGACCTTCCAGCCCTGCTCCGCGATCCAGTTGAGGAACGCCACGTCCTGGGTGTTGCCCAGCTGCGGGGTGGCGATCCTCTTGCCCCTGACGTCCTCGAGGGACTTGATCTTCTCCGGGTTCACCACGAGCTTGACCCCGCCGGAGACCGAACCGCCGATGATCCGCAGGCTCTTGCCGCTGGATTTGGTGTAGCCGTTGATCGCCGGGGACGGGCCGATCCAGCCGATGTCGATCGAGCCCGAGTTCAGTGCCTCGATCTCGGACGGGCCGGCGTTGAAGACCTGGTACCTGGCCCGCGTGGCGCCCAGCGCCTTCTGGAAGAAGCCCTTCTCCACGCCCACCAGCGCGGTCGCGTGCGTCAGGTTGCCGAAGTAGCCGATCCTGACGGAGTCCAGGCCGTCGACCTTCCTGGCCCCGGCGACGACCTTCTGGTGGGAGCTGTCGTCCTGGGCCTGGGAGCCGTAGCCGCAGGCGGCGAGTGTGAGCAGCGGGAGAGCAACGGCCACGGCGAGGACGCGGCGGAGCAGGGGTGGGGAGTCGGCAGGCACGGGAGGCTTTTCCTCTCGTCGGCCCGGCGGTCACGGTCTCTCAGGTCGTGGCCGGGAGGTCGGCAGGTCTTCTACGCGGGCGGTGGGGCGAGGGCGCGCGGGCAGTGCGCGTACGTCACCGCGCACATCGCCCCACTCCGCCCTGCCCGCTCCCCAGGGCGCCGCTGCCGACCCGGCCGCCCTCCTTGGCGAACGTCGAGTAGAAATCGGGGGAGTTCATCGTCAGAAGTCCCAACCGTCGTCAGCCGCGTCCTTGACCGGCTCCGGCGTGGCGAACGACTCGCCGACCATGCCCGCGGTGAGCGTGGTGCCGTCGGACGGGTCGATCAGGATGAACGAACCGGTGCGCCGCGAGTCGGCGTAGGAGTCGACCGGCAGCGGCTCGGCGGTACGGAGCTTCACCCGGCCGATGTCGTTGGCGGCGAGCCGGCCCGGGTGCGGGTGCAGGGACAGGTCGTCGAGGGTGAGCCGGGACGGGATGTCCTTGACGATCGCCTTGACCGTGCGGGTGCCGTGCTTGAGCAGCACCCGGTGGCCCACGGTCAGCGGCTGGTCGGCGACGTGGCAGACGGTCGCCTCCACGTCCTGGGTGGTGGCGGGCGCGTCCTTGCTGGGCACGATCAGGTCGCCGCGCGAGACGTCGATGTCGTCCTGGAGCAGGACGGTGACCGACTGCGTCGTCCACGCCGCGTCGACCGGCTCGCCCAGCAGGTCGATGCCGGCGATCCGGGTCGTACGGCCCGACGGCAGCACCGTGACCTCGTCGCCGACCCGGAAGGTGCCGGCGGCGATCTGGCCCGCGTAGCCGCGGTAGTCGGGGTGCTCGGCGGTCTGCGGCCGGATCACGTACTGCACGGGCAGCCGGGCGTGGCAGTGCGCCAGGTCGTGGCTGACCGGGACCGTCTCCAGGTGCTCCAGGACGGTCGGGCCGCCGTACCAGTCCATGGTCGCGGACGGCTCGACCACGTTGTCGCCGGCGAGCGCCGAGATCGGGACGGCGGTGACCTGCGGGACGCCCAGCTCGGTCGCGTACGCCGTGAACTCCTCGGCGATCCTCGCGAACACGGACTCCTGGTAGCCGACCAGGTCCATCTTGTTCACGGCCAGCACCACGTGCGGGACGCGGAGCAGGGCGGCGATGGCCGCGTGCCGGCGGGTCTGCTCCACCACGCCGTTGCGGGCGTCGACCAGGATCACCGTCAGCTCGGCGGTGGAGGCACCGGTGACCATGTTCCGTGTGTACTGCACATGGCCCGGTGTGTCCGCGAGGATGAACCGGCGGCGCGGGGTGGCGAAGTAGCGGTAGGCCACGTCGATGGTGATGCCCTGCTCGCGCTCGGCCCGCAGCCCGTCCGTCAGCAGTGCGAGGTCCGGGGCGTCCTGGCCGCGGCCGGCCGAGACACGCTCGACGGCCTCCAGTTGGTCGGCCAGGACCGACTTGGAGTCGTGCAGCAGCCGGCCGACGAGGGTGGACTTGCCGTCGTCGACGGAGCCGGCGGTGGCGAACCGCAGCAGGGTGGTGGCCGAGAGCTCCTCGGTCGTGGTCGTGCTCATGCTTAGAAGTACCCCTCGCGCTTGCGGTCTTCCATCGCGGCCTCGGACAGCTTGTCGTCGGCCCGGGTGGCGCCGCGCTCGGTCAGACGCGACGCGGCGATCTCGGCGATCACCTTCTCGATGGTGTCGGCGTCGGAGTCGACGGCGCCGGTGCAGGACATGTCGCCGACCGTGCGGTAGCGCACCAGCCGCTTCTCCACCCGCTCGCCGTCCTTGGGGCCGCCCCAGTCGCCGGCGGTCAGCCACATGCCGCTCCGCGAGAAGACCTCGCGCTCGTGGGCGTAGTAGATCCCGGGCAGTTCGATGCCCTCGCGGGCGATGTACTGCCAGACGTCCAGCTCGGTCCAGTTGGACAGCGGGAACACCCGGACGTGCTCGCCGGGCGCGTGGCGGCCGTTGTAGAGGTTCCACAGCTCGGGCCGCTGGCGGCGCGGGTCCCACTGGGAGAACTCGTCGCGCAGCGAGAACACCCGCTCCTTGGCGCGCGCCTTCTCCTCGTCGCGGCGCCCGCCGCCGAAGACCGCGTCGAACCGCTCGCTCTGGATCTTCTCGGTCAGCGGCAGGGTCTGCAGCGGGTTGCGGGTGCCGTCCGGGCGCTCCTTGAGGACACCGCGGTCGATGTAGTCCTGCACGGAGGCGACGTGCAGGCGCAGGTGGTGCCGGGCGACCGTGCGGTCCCGGTAGGCGAGGACCTCGGGGAAGTTGTGCCCGGTGTCCACGTGCAGCAGCGAGAAGGGGACGGCGGCGGGGGTGAACGCCTTCAGCGCCAGGTGCAGCATCAGGATGGAGTCCTTGCCGCCGGAGAACAGCAGCACCGGGTTCTCGAACTCGCCCGCCACCTCGCGGAAGATGTGCACCGCCTCGGACTCCAGGGCGTCCAGGTGGGAGAGGGCGTACGGGCTCTGTGTGCCCTCGTCGCCCCCCTGGACCTCGGCGACGGTCGTCATGCCAGTCCCCTTTCGCTGAGCAGGGCGTACACGGACGCCGCGGACTCCTGGACGGTCTGGTGCTGCGACTCGACGCGCAGGTCCGGCGAGACGGGCTCCTCGTACGGGTCGTCGACGCCGGTCAGGCCGGTCAGCTCGCCGGCGGCCTGCCGGGCGTACAGGCCCTTCACATCGCGCACCGAGCACACCTCGACCGGGGTGGCCACGTGCACCTCGACGTACGCGGTGCCGTTCTCCTGGTGCCGCTTGCGCACCGCGTCCCGGCTGTCCGCGTACGGCGCGATCACCGGCACCAGCGCCAACACGCCGTTTCGGGCGAGCAGTTCGGCGACGAAGCCGATGCGCTGCACGTTGGTGTGCCGGTCCTCGCGGCTGAAGCCGAGGCCCGCGGAGAGGAACTCGCGGATCTCGTCGCCGTCGAGCAGCTCGACGCGGTGGCCCTCCGCGCGCAGCCGCCCGGCCAGCTCGTGCGCGATGGTGGTCTTGCCGGCGCTCGGCAGCCCTGTGAGCCAGACGGTGGCTCCGGTCGTCACGTGATTCTCCTGAGTCCGATGAGTCCGATGAGTTCAATGAATCCGATGGTTCGTCACCCGTGCAGCCCGCACTCGGTCTTGGCGCTGCCCGCCCAGCGGCCGGCGCGCGCGTCCTCGCCCTCCAGGAGGCGCCGTGTGCAGGGCGCGCAGCCGACCGAACCGTAGCCGTCCATCAGCAACGGGTTGGTGAGGACGCCGTGTTCGGCGACGTAGGCGTCCACGTCGTCCTGGGTCCAGCGGGCGATGGGGGAGACCTTGACCTTCTGCCGCCTGTCGTCCCAGCCGACCACCGGGGTGTTCGCCCGGGTCGGGGACTCGTCGCGGCGCAGTCCGGTCGCCCACGCCCGGTAGCCCTTGAGGCCCTCCTCCAGAGGCTGCACCTTGCGCAGTCCGCAGCACAGGTCGGGGTCGCGGTCGTGCAGCCTGGGGCCGTACTGGGCGTCCTGTTCGGCGACCGTCTGCCTCGGGGTGAGGGTGATGAGGTTGACGTCCATCACGGCCTCGACCGCGTCGCGGGTGCCGATGGTCTCCGGGAAGTGGTAGCCGGTGTCGAGGAACACCACGTCCACACCGGGCATCGCGCGGGAGGCGAGGTGGGCGACGACCGCGTCCTCCATGGAGGAGGTCACGCAGAACCGCCTGCCGAAGGTGCCGGCCGCCCACCGCAGGATCTCCAGCGCGGAGGCGTCCTCCAGGTCACGGCCGGCCCGCTCGGCCAGCTCCTTCGACTCGCTCGCTGTATGGGCTTCCTGAGTGTCCGTCACGTCTGTTCGTCCCCCTTGTGGTCGGCTTGCCGAATGCCCCGGGCCAGCAGCCCGAGGAACTTCAGCTGGAAGCCCCGGTTGCACGCCGCGCACTCCCAGGCCCCGTGGCCCTGCTCGCCCGGACGCAGGTCCTCCTCGCCGCAGTACGGGCAGTAGAAGGGTGCCGCCCGCCCGCTCACGACAGGGCCTCCTCGGAGGCACGGGCGGCCCAGGCGGCGAACCGCTCGCCGTCCTCGCGCTCCTCCTGGAAGCGCTTGAGGACGCGCTCGATGTAGTCGGGCAGCTCCGCGGAGGTCACCTTCAGACCGCGGACCTTGCGGCCGAAGGACGGGTCCAGGCCGAGTGCGCCGCCCAGGTGCACCTGGTAGCCGCCGACCTGGTTGCCCTCGGCGTCGCTGACCAGCTGGCCCTTGAGACCGATGTCCGCGGTCTGGATACGGGCGCAGGCGTTCGGGCAGCCGTTGATGTTGATGGTGAGCGGCTGGTCGAACTCGGGCAGCCGGCGCTCGAGTTCGTCGATGAGCTCGCTGCCGCGCTCCTTGGTCTCCACGATGGCGAGCTTGCAGAACTCGATGCCCGTGCAGGCCATCGTGCCCCGCCGGAAGGGGGAGGGAGTGACCCTGAGGTCCAGCGCCTCCAGCCCGTCGACCAGCGAGTCGACCCGGTCCTGCGGCACATCGAGAATGATCATCTTCTGCTCGACGGTGGTGGACACCCGCCCCGAGCCGTGCGCCTCGGCCAGTTCGGCGACCTTGGTGAGCAGCGAGCCGTCCATCCGGCCCACGCGCGGGGCGAAACCGACGTAGAAGCGGCCGTCCTTCTGGCGGTGCACGCCGATGTGGTCGCGCCACGCCTGCGCGGGCATCTCGGGCGCCGGGCCGTCGATCAGCTTGCGGCCCAGGTACTCGTCCTCCACCACCTGGCGGAACTTCTCCGCGCCCCAGTCGGCGACCAGGAACTTCAGCCGGGCCCGGTTGCGCAGCCGCCGGTAGCCGTAGTCGCGGAAGACGGAGGTGACGGCCTCCCACACGTCCGGTACGTCCGCCTCGGGCACCCAAGCACCCAGCCGCACACCGAACTTGGGGTTGGTGGACAGCCCGCCGCCGACCCACAGGTCGAAGCCGGGGCCGTGCTCGGGGTGGACGACGCCGACGAAGGAGATGTCGTTGATCTCGTGGGCGACGTCCAGCAGCGGGGAGCCGGAGACCGCCGTCTTGTACTTGCGCGGCAGGTTGGAGAAGCGCGGGTCGCCGATGGAGCGGCGGACGATCTCGTCCAGCGCGGCGGTGCCGTCGATGATCTCGTCCTCGGCGACCCCGGCGACCGGGGAGCCGAGCATGCCGCGCGGGCAGTCGCCGCACGCCTCGGTGGTGGACAGCCCGACCGCCTCCAGGCGCTCCCAGATGGCGGGCACGTCCTCGATGCGCACCCAGTGGTACTGGATGTTCTGCCGGTCGGTGATGTCCGCGGTGCCGCGGGCGTACGTCTCGGAGACCTCGCCGATCACCCGCAGCTGCTCGGTGGTGAGACGGCCGCCCGTGATGCGGACGCGCATCATGAAGTACTGGTCCTCGAGCTCCTCGGGCTCCAGCAGGCCGGTGCGGCCGCCGTCGATCCCCGGCTTGCGCTGGGTGTAGAGGCCCCACCAGCGGAAACGTCCCCGCAGATCGGTGGGGTCGATGGAGTCGAAGCCGCGCTTGGAGTAGATCGTCTCAATACGTGTCCGCACATTGAGACCGTCGTCGTCCTTCTTGAGCTGTTCGTTGCCGTTGAGCGGGGTCAGATGCCCCACGGCCCACTGCCCCTCGCCGCGGTGACGACTCACCTTGCGGCGGGGCGCGACGGATTTCTGCGAGGAGGCAGCCATGGTCGATACGTCCTTCGGGGCAGCGAGGAATGCGGCTCTGGCCTGCACGGGGACAGGCGCATGGGCGGGCAGGCGCACATGCGCGTCGTTGCGCAGGCAGAAAGGCAGGGAAAGCCAGGAAAGGCAGGGAAAAACGGGGAAGAGCGAGGAAAACCGGTGGTGCTGGGGTCCGTGGCGTCAAGCCACCGCGGGGGAGGTCAGCAGGCCGGACAGATGGCGCTGGACGTGCGGCCGTGGTCGACGTGTCGTCGGCTCACCAAGGCGGTTCCAGTTCCAGGCATGGCGGAAGCGTGGCACGACGATCTGGACACCGTCCAGCGTCGCCCGTAATGCGGACACCCTTGTCCCGGAATCCGAGACAAGGGTGTCGTCCGTCGCAGGGGCAGCGGGGGCCGGCGCCCGCGTGGCTCAGGCCGGGTACGCCCCCGGCCAGGGGCCCGGAGTCGGAACGTCCGGCTCCTCCTCGACCTTGGTGTCGAAGAGCTTGAAGCCACGGCGCCGGTAGTTGTCCATCGCGTGCTCGCCGTCCTTGCTGCACGTGTGCAGCCACACCCGCTTCGTCGGCGGCCGCCCCGGCCAGCGGTCGGCCAGGTCCCAGGCGCGGGCGGTGCCGCACGCCAGCAGGTGCCCGCCGATGCGACGGCCGCGGAAGGCCTGGAGCAGCCCGAAGTAGACGACCTCCACGACGCCCTCGTCCTGGGCCTCCAGTTCGACGTAACCCGCCGGCGTGCCCCGTTCGTACGCCACCCACGTCTCGACACCCGGACGCTCCAGGTACTCCTGCCACTGCGCGTACGTCCAGCCCAGCCGGTCCGTCCAGCGGATGTCGGCGCCGACCGAGGCGTACAGGAACCGGCTGAACTCGGGGGAGGGCACCTCGGACCGGACGACCCGTACGTCCCCCTCGGGCGCGGAGGCCGGCAGGAGATCGTCGGGGGAGGTCTGCTCCAGGGACCAGGTGGTCACGGCGATACTCGTCATGCCGGTCAGGGAATCATCCGCGCCGGACTGCTGTCGATCGAGGGTGTCCGGTCTCACCCGGACCCTGTTCGGGGCGCCCTATCGCAGCTCCCGGTCGACCGAGGACAGCGGCAGCGCGAACAGCATGCGGCCCGACAGGGACCAGACGTCGCCGGTCTCCTCCCAGTAGGACAGGGAACCGGTGCCGTCGCCCCAGCAGCGGTGGGTGCCCTCGGCGCCGCACTCGACCGCCTTCGCGCCCCGCCGGTCCTGCCGCCACAGCATGCCGTGGGTGCCCTCGCCCGCGGGGCGGCCCAGGTACCAGTCGGGGGGTCCGGACGGGTCCCTCCGGCGGGACAGCACGCCCCGGACCTCGTCCGCCTTCGACTCGTACGCCTCGTCCGCGGTCGCCGTCCCGGAGGAGTCGGTGGCCAGCAGACCGGAGCGGGCGGGGTCCCGGCTGAAGGGGTAGCGCCACAGAACCGTGCGGCCGTCGCCGTCCGCGGGCGCCGCCTGGCCCGCGACCAGGCTCTCCGGCGTGGAGCTGCGGTCCAGGGAGAGGCCGTCCGGGCAGGGCAGGCCGGAGCGGTCCGGACCGGACGCCTCGACGCAGTTGCCGTCGGCCGGGCGGTAGGAGGCGACCGCGGGCAGCACCCACTGGTAGCCGTTCGCGGACCAGCCGCCGGGTACGCGACCGACCGCCTCGCTGCCGACCGTGGCGCGCTGGATGCGGTGCAGGTCGTAGACGTACAGCGCGTCGCGCTCGGCGCCGGAGGTGGTGACCAGCAGCTTGTCCCGGTACCAGACCATCCCCGACACCCGCGAGACCAGCCCCCGGTAGTCGCGTCCGCCGTCGACCGGGACGACGAGCAGCGCCCAGGTGTAGGTGAGGCGGTCCGGGTCGTCGGCGTTGACGAACGCCACCCGGGCCAGACCGCGGCCGGCGCCGGCGTCGTGCGACCAGCCGGACAGGATCACCCGGTGGGCGCCCCACCGGCCGTCGCTGTCGGCGTCCCCGGAGGTGGTCACCGACTCCGGCCGCCACCGGCGGGTGGCGGCATCGGCGGTGTCCCAGCAGTACGCGCGCGTGGCCGCCGGTTCGACCGGCAGCGCCTCCTTCTCCTCGGCGCTGCACTGGTCCGCGGTGCGCAGCGTGCGGTCGGCTCCGGCCAGCACCGTGGCGACGCCGACCGGCCGGCCCATCGACGCGGCGAGCCGGTCCAGGGACCGCTGCGGCACCGGCTGTTCGGTCAGCCGCAGCCGGCTGAGCTCGGCGGACGAGGTGAGCGGCTTCAGAGCGCCGGGGTTGTCGGCGACCGTGGCCTGCGAGGTGCTGATCAGGGTGGCCGCCGCGGTCAGGGCGAGACCGGTTCCGGCCAGGACCGCGCGCAGCGCCCTGCCCCGTCTGCGCCTGCGGTGTCTGCCGCGCTGCTTCATGCAGCCCCCCTTTTCAGGGCTCGGTTCACCTGCGGGCGCCCCTGGGCCTCCTTGAGGCGGGCCCAACTGCTCCGGTCCGTTCGAGCGTTGACCGAGGGGCAGGCGGGGCGACCCGCAGGCGATGCTACGGCAGTCAGGGCCACGGGAGGACGAAGACCCGGCAATTGCACGGAAGATGCCACCCTGGGACCACTCCGGCCACCTCCGGGACCACTCGGGTCACCCTGGCGGGGGCGCTCGGGTCGGCGTGTCGGGGCGTGTCGGGTTGCCTTGGCGGGACCGCTCGGGTCGGCGTGTCGGGGCGTGTCGGGTCGCCCTCGCGGGACCGCTCGGGCCGCCTCGCCCGTACCCCTCAGGGGCCGTGCGGTGACGTCAGTCCGAGCCGTACCGCCGGTGCCGTCGAGTGCGGCAGCAGGCCGGCCGGGTCGTCCGGGAGCACCACCTCGACCTCGGTGTCCTCGCGGAAGCGGTAGGGCCGGTGTTCCAGGAGCGCGCCCAGGTACCGCCGTATCCGGGACATCTCCGCCCGGACGGTCACGGTGCGGGCCGGGTCGCCGTAGAGGTCCCCGGCCAGTTCCGCCGCGCTGCGCCCGGCGCGGTGCCCGGCGAGCAGATAGAGCAACTCGGCGTGCCTGGGGCTCAGTTCGTGACTCCAGGAGTCCGCGCCACCGAAGACCGTCACCGACCATCGGCGCGGCCGGGCCAGGTCCAGCACGATCCGGGTGCCGTTCCGCGGGGCCGGTTCCTCACCGGCCCGTACCAACCAGCCGTCCGCCAGCGGCTCCAGGGAGCACAGGCCGATCGCCGGCAGCCACCGGCGGCCCGGCGAGAGGGTCTTGGGCAACGCGATCCGCGCGGTGTACGGCATCCGGGCCACCGCCGCCGTCCAGCCGTCCCCGTCCACCACCGCAGCCCGGCCGCCCAGCCGGGCCAGCACCGGCGCCCCCACCGCCCGCAGCCGCTCCAGCGAGGCCTGATGCAGCTCCCGCAGCCGCGCCTCGGCCAGTTTGGCCACCGAGCCGACCCAGGCCGCCGTGGCCGGGTGCATGGTCTCCAGCGGCCCGCTGACGTCCACCACACCGAGCAGCCGGCCGTCCCGGGGGTCGGTGACGGGGGCGCCCGCACAGGTCCAGGAGGTGTGCGTACGTAAGAAGTGCTCCGAGGCGAAGACCTGTACGGGCCGGCGCAGCACCGCCGCGGTGCCCACCCCGTTGGTGCCGACGACGTCCTCCCGCCAGTCGGCGCCGGGTTCGAAACCGAGCCGGTCGGCCTTGCGCAGCACCGACGGGCTGCCCTCGCGCCACAGCACCCGGCCGTCCCCGTCGGCGACCACCATGATGTGGCGGGCGGCGTCCGCGGCCGGCAGCAACCCCTCGCGCAGCACCGGCAGCACATGCCGCAGCGGGGACGCCTCCCGCCGCCGCGCCACCTCCTCGCGGGACAGCAGACGGGCACGGGCGTCCTGGTCGGGGTCGAGGCCGCGGCGCAGCAACCGCTCCCAGGACTGCCCGATCACCGGGCGCGGCGCCACCCGTGCGCGCTGTCCGGCGAGCGTCGCGGAGCGCGTCTCGCTCAGCACCCGCGCCGCCCGCGCCGTGTCGACGGCGGCGAGCTGTGTCACGTTCCTCGGCGCTTGCGCCACTGGGTCCTCCCGGGAAAGGGGCACGGCACGCCTGGCTCATGGTGCCGCCAGACGAGAACGGAGGGGTGCAATCCGGTCACGGAAAACCAAAGCGTTGCAACCTCTTGCAACCCTGGTGAACAAGCGGGCGCCGACCAAAACTCGTTACACGTCGCCCCGTGCGGCGTACCCGGCCTCGCGAAGGGCCGGCACAGCGGGGGTGGTGCCGTGTCGGCGCAGCACCACCCCCGCGCCGTACCCGACACCGTCCGCGCGCCCCGCCCCTCGGCGCGCAGAACGCCTCAACGCGCAGGGCGCCTCAACGCGCAGGGCGCCTCAACGCGCAGGGCGCCTCAACACACAGAACGCCTCAGCACACCGGGCGCCTCAGCACACGGGGCGCGCCCGCTCCACCACCGCCGCCAGGTCCAGCGTGTGCGGCAGCGTGCCGAAGGCCGCACCCCACTCGCCGCCCAGCCGCGAGGCGCAGAACGCGTCCGCGACCTCCGGCGGCGCGTACCGCACCAGCAGCGCCCCCTGGAGCACCAGCGCCAGCCGCTCGGCCAGCCGCCGGGCCCGGGCCTCCACGCCCTCCAGATCGGCCAGCTCGGTCAGCAGGCTCCTGATCGCCGCGTCCAGCCGGTGGTCGGCGCCGCGCGCCTGCCCCACCTCCCGCAGATACGCGTCGAACGCCCCCGGCTCCCGCCGCAGCGCGCGCAGCACGTCCAGCGCCTGTACGTTCCCGGCGCCCTCCCAGATGGAGTTGAGCGGCGACTCCCGCACCAGGCGGGGCATCCCGGACTCCTCCACGTACCCGTTGCCGCCCAGGCACTCGGCGGCCTCCACCGCGACCGGCGCGCACCGCTTGGTCACCCAGTACTTGGCGGCCGGCACCGCCAGACGCAGGAAGGCCCGCTCCTGCTCGCCGCCGTCGTCACAGGCGGCCGCGAGCCGCAGCCCGAGGGCCGTCGCCGCCTCCGACTCCAGCGCGAGGTCGGCCAGCACGTTGCGCATCAGCGGCTTGTCGACCAGCGGCCCGCCGAAGGCCGAACGGTGCGCGCAGTGGTGCACCGCCTGCGCCACCGCCTGCCGCATCAGCCCCGCCGAGCCGAGCACGCAGTCCAGCCGGGTCGCCGCCACCATCTCGATGATGGTGGGCACCCCGCGCCCCTCCTCGCCGACCCGGCGCGCCCAGGTCCCGTCGAACTCCACCTCGGCGGAGGCGTTCGACCGGTTGCCCAGCTTGTCCTTCAGCCGCTGGATCAGGAACACGTTCCGCGTGCCGTCCGGCAGCACGCGCGGCACCAGGAAGCAGGTGAGCCCTCCCGGGGCCTGCGCCAGCACCAGGAACCCGTCCGACATCGGCGCCGAGCAGAACCACTTGTGCCCGGTCAGCTCGTAGGCGCCGTCCTCGGCGAGCGGCCGCGCCGCGGTGGTGCCGGCCCGTACGTCGCTGCCGCCCTGCTTCTCGGTCATGCCCATCCCGAACAGCGCCCCGGCCTTCAGGTGGGCGGGGCGCAGCTCGCGTTCGTAGATCATGGACGTCAGCCGCGGCTCCCACTCGGCCGCCAGTTCCGGGTCGGTGCGCAGCGCGGGCACTGCCGCGTGGGTCATCGACAGCGGGCAGCCGTTGCCGGCCTCCGCCTGCGTCCACACCAGGAAGGCGGCGGCCCGCCGCACATGCCCCGCCGGACGGTTCCAGGCCGCGGTCAGCCCGGCCGAGACGCCCTTGCCGAGCAGCCGGTGCCAGGCCGGGTGGAACTCGACCTCGTCGACGCGGTGGCCGTAGCGGTCGTGCGTGTGCAGCCGCGGCGGGTTGTCGTCGGCCTGCGTCGCCCACTCCTGCACCTGGGCCGAGCCGGCGGACCGCCCGAGCGCCGACAGCTCCCCGCGCACCTCCTCGAGCAGACCGGCCTCGACGTGCCGCTCGACCGCCTCGGCCAGGGCACGGTCGGCGGCGAAGACGTCGTAGCCGACCAGTGGGGGCGCCTGGTTGGTCACGGTGTGGGTGCTGGCTGCCATGGCACGCAACCTACCTCGCGGTACGCCGCCGGTCACCGCACGGCCGTACCGGACACGGCCGGCCGGGGCCCGGCGGCGGTGTCCTGCCTGGTGACCGCCTCCGGCGGAGGAGTGGGACGGGCCACGGCGGAGATACCTTTGGGTCGTGCAGTCAGCCAGTGAATACCCCGAAGGGCCGTCCGGCCGCCTCCACCGGGCCCGGGCCATCTACCGGAACGTGTCCAAACGCAGGACCGCCTGGCTGCTGCTGAAGGACACCGTCAACTCATGCATGGAGTACCGGATCCTCGGGCTCGCCGCCGAGGCGGCGTTCTTCTCCCTGCTGTCCGTGCCGCCGCTGCTGCTCAGCCTGATCGGGCTGCTCGGCTACGTCGACGCCTGGACCGGCGCCGACACCATCGCCAGCGTGCAGCGCAACATCCTCGACGCCTCCCGCACGGTCCTGTCCGACCAAGGCGTGCGGGACATCGCGCAGCCGATCCTGCAGGACGTGACCAAAGGCGGCAGACCCGACGTGATCTCCATCGGGTTCATGATCGCCGTATGGTCGGGCTCGCGCGCGGTGAACGTCTTCATCGACACCATCACCGTGATGTACGGCCTCGACGGCGTGCGCGGCATCGTCAAGACCCGGCTGCTGGCCTTCGGGCTGTTCATCGTGGCCCTGCTGATCGGCTCGGTCGCGCTGCCGCTGATGGTGGCCGGCCCGGACGCGGTGGTGCGGATCGTGCCGTGGTCGACGACCCTCGTCCAGGTCCTGTACTGGCCCGTCGTGATCGTGCTGTCCGTCGTCTTCCTGACCACGCTGTACCACGTGTCGGTGCCGGTGCGCTCCCCGTGGATCGAGGACGTGCCCGGCGCCCTGGTCGCCCTGGCCATGTGGGTGGTGTGCAGCTTCCTGCTGCGCATCTACCTCACCAGCACCGTGGAGGGCCCGACGATCTACGGCTCCCTGGCCGCGCCGGTCGCCGTGCTGCTGTGGATCGGTGTGTCCGCGTTCGCCGTACTCGTCGGGGCCGCGGTCAACGCCGCCATCGACCACGTCTGGCCGACCGCCGCCACGGCCGCGGCGCGCGAGGCCAACGAGCGGGTGCGCGAGGCGCAGATCGCCGAGTACGTCGCCCGCGCCGCCGCGGCCCGCGAGGGTGACCCCGACGACCCCGACGACCTCGACTACCTGGACGACCCGGACGACCCGGACATGCCCTCGGAGTTCCCCGAGCGCTGGTCGCGCTTCCTGCCCCCGGAGGACGTGACCGCACGGCTGCGGTCCCAGACGAGGAACACCCAGCACGCCAACGGCGCCCAGGGCTCCCCGAAGAACGCCCGGAGCTCCCCGAAGAACGCCCGGAGCTCCCCGAAGAACGGGGAGAACGGCTCCGCACCGCCCGCGAAGTAGCCCGCAGGGCACCACGCCACCTGGGCCGTACGCCACCCGGGCCGTACGCCACCCGGGCCGTACGCCACCCGGGTCGGCGCCTGTCGCTGTGGCGTCTGCCCACCGGCGCCTGTCGCTGTGGCGTCTGTCGGTCGGCGCCTGTCGCCGTAGCGCCCGCCCGCCGGTCCCTACCGCCGTGGTGTCTGTCGGTCGGCGTCTGTTGCCGCGGCGGCTGCCCGCCGGCGCCTGCCGCCGTAGCGCCCGCCGGCCGGTCCCTACCGCCGCGGCGTCCGCCCGCCGGTCACCGCCCTGCGGGCCACCGTCACCAGTTCCGCCGCCGGACCCACCAGCCGTCGCCCGGTCGGCCAGACCGCACGCAGCTCGCGCGTGAGGTCGACCCCCGCGACGTCGACGGCGACCAGCCGGCCCTCGGCGATGTCCCCGCGGACGGCCAGCTCGCTCAGGACGGACGGGCCGGTGCCGGCGATCACCGCGCCGCGCACGGCGGCCGTCGAGCCCAGCTCCACCAGCGGCCGGGCACGGTCGCAGCCGGCCAGGTGCAGGGCGCGGTCCAGGGTCTGCCGGGTGCCGGAACCGCTCTCGCGCAGCACCAGCGGCGCACGGGACAGCTCCCGCGCGGACAGCGGCTCGCGCAGACGCGCCCACGGGTGACCGGGGTCGACCACCACGACGAGCCGGTCCTCGGCCACCTGCCGCGTCGACATCACGCGCGCCAGGTGCGGCCCCTCGATGAACCCGACGTCGGCCTCTCCCGACTCGACCAGCTCGGGCACCTGCTCGCTGTTGGTCACCTGCAGCCCGATGTACAGCTCGGGCCGGCGGCCCCGCAGCTCGCTGATCCAGGCCGGCAGCAGGTACTCCGCGATGGTCAGGCTCGCCGCGACGCGCAGCTCCGCCTCCCGCCGGGCGCGCAGTTTCTCGGCCCCGGCGAGCAGCTCGTCCAGCTCGTCCAGGACCCGCCGGGCGTGTCCCGCGACGACCTGCCCGGCGAGCGTGAGCCGGGAGCCGCGGCGGGTGCGGTCGACGAGCACCAGCCCCAGCCCTCGCTCCAGCGTGGACAGCCGGCGGCTGGCGGACGGCTGCGAGATCCGCAGCCGCTCGGCCGCCCGGCCCAGGCTCCCCAGATCGGCGACGAGGACCAGGAGCCGCAGCGACTCCAGGTCGGGGGTGCGGAGCGGAAGAGCGTCGGTCCGGGACGGCACAGGCACGGGTTGTTCTGTCACAGCCGAAGCGTATGAGGAGCTCATAGCTTTTTGCTATGAGCTCCTGCCCAAACAAGGGCTACAGCGGCCGGACGCCGGCACCCAGAGTGGTGATCATGAACGACGCACGCTCCGGTCGAGCCCGCGCGGCCGACTCCGCAGACCCCGCAGACCCCGCACGCCCCGCCGGCACGGACCGCCTCCCCGACACGGACCGTCTCCCCGGCCTGGCCCTCGCCGTCGGCATCGCCGTCGTCGCCACCGCGCTGGGCCGGCTGGCCCCGGTGGTCGGCGGACCGGTGGCCGGAGTCGTGCTCGGGGTGCTGGTGGCGGTCGTCGTACGGCCCGGGGCGCGGCTGCGGCCGGGAATCGCCTTCGCCGGACGCGGGGTGCTCCAGGCCGCGGTGGTCGTCCTGGGCGCCCAGCTCTCCCTGGGGCAGGTGCTGCGGGTCGGCGTCGGCTCGCTGCCGGTGATGATCGTCACCCTCGCCGCCTGCCTGGCCGCCGCGTACTGGATCGGGCGCCGCCTGGGCATCGTCGGCGACCTGCGCACCCTGATCGGTGTCGGCACCGGCGTCTGCGGCGCCTCGGCGATCGCGGCGGTCACTCCGGTCATAGGAGCGGCGGAGGCCTCGGTGGCGTACGCGGTCTCCACGATCTTCGTCTTCAACATCGCCGCGGTCCTGACCTTCCCGGCCCTCGGACACCTGCTGGACATGAGCCAGCACTCCTTCGGCCTCTTCGTGGGCACCGCCGTCAACGACATGTCGTCGGTCGTCGCCGCCGCCGGCACGTACGGTGGCGCGGCGGTGGACCACGCGGTCGTGGTCAAGCTGGCCCGCACCCTGTTGATCATCCCCATCTGCCTGGGCCTGGCCGCCCTCGCCCGCCGCCGCGCGCAGACGGCGGCCGGCCCGGACGGCTCCCCCGACCCGATACGCGTCGGCCGGCTGATCCCCTGGTTCCTCGTCGGCTTCCTCGTCCTGGCCGCGGCCAACAGCGCAGGTCTCGTCCCGTCCGCCGCACACGCCCCGCTCAGCACGCTCGCCGCGTTCCTGATCACCGTCGCCCTGTCCGCGATCGGCCTGTCCACCGAACCCGCCCGACTGCGCCGCACCGGCCCCGCCCCGCTGATCCTCGGCGGCTGCCTGTGGCTGGTGGTGTCCGCCACCAGCCTGGCCGCCCAGTTCCTGACCGGCCACCTGTGACGACGGGGCCGAGGGGGCGCGGTCGCCGCTACGGCGAGGCATAGCCTTGCGTCCGTGGCTGTCGAGACGACCGTGCGCACGTCCGGGTACGGGGAGCGACCCTCCCGGCTGCCCGGCGCGGTGGTGTGGACGAAAGCCCCGGTTCCGGCGGGGGCCGGGGCCGTCCGGCCCGTGCTGCCCGACGGGTGCATGGACCTGCTGTGGAGCGAGGGGCGGCTGCTGGTCGCCGGGCCCGACACGCGGGCGTACGACCCCGGAGGGCCGCCCGCGCACTGGGCCGGCCTGCGGTTCTTCCCCGGCACGGCGCCCGGCTGTCTCGGCGTGCCCGCCCACGAACTGCGCGACCGCCGCGTCGAGCTGGCCGAGCTGTGGCCCGCCGCCCTGGTCCGGCGGCTGCGCGACCGGCTGGACGCGGCGCGGGACCCGGCCGCCGTGCTCGAGGAGGTGGCCCTGGAGCGGGCGGCCGTGACCGGCCCGCCCGACCCGCTGCTGCGGCACCTCGTCGCGGCCCTGGACGCGGGCCGCCCGGTGGGCGCCACCGCCGACGAACTCGGCCTCGGCGCCCGTCAGTTGCACCGCCGCTCGCTGGCCGCCTTCGGCTACGGACCCAAGACGCTGGCCCGGGTGCTGCGTCTGCAGCGGGCGCTCGCACTGGCCCGCGCGGGGGTGCCGTTCGCCGAGACCGCGGCCCGCGCGGGCTTCGCCGACCAGGCCCACCTGGCCCGTGACGTAAGGGAGTTGGCCGGGATGCCGCTGAGCGGCCTACTCGCCCTCGGGTAGCGGCGCGAACAGGTCGACGCCGTTGCCGTCCGGGTCGTGCACGACGGCGTACCGCTGGCCCCAGAAGGCGTCCCACGGCTTGAGCTCCCCGTGGTACCCGGCGCCGACCAGGTCCTCGTACACGGCGTCCACGTCGGCGGGTGCCCCGCAGCGGAAGGCGAGCGAGACCCGGCCGCCCCCGGCCGGTGGCCGCCACCCGGGGTGGAAGGAGCGGATGGTCTCCTCGGTGTCCAGGGCGAGCGTCAGCCCGCCGGGCAGTTCGGCCTCGACGTGCGGCTGCCGCTCGGCCCCCTCGGGGAAGACGAGCCCGAGCCGGCGGTAGAAGGAAAGCGATGCGGTCAGGTCGGAGACGACCAGCCCGATCACGGCGAATCGTGGAGTCATGCGGCCACGGTATGCGCGGCTCCGACAGCCGGTCTTGAAGGAATCGGACACGAACCCGAGGGGTCCCGCGCGGGTCCGGCACGCGTAGGGTCGTTCGGCATGGCCCGCCGACTCCTCGTCCACACCCGCACCACCGCCTACCGCCACGACTCCATCCCGGACGCCGTCGCCGCCCTGCGCACCCTGGACGGGTTCGGGATCGAGCACACCGAGGACCCCGCAGCCCTCGAACGGCTTTTGGAGCCGTACGCCGCCGTCGTCTTCCTCTCCACCAGCGGCGAGGTGCTCACCCCGGCCGGGAGGGTGCGGCTCGCGGCGTACGTCGAGCGGGGCGGCGGGTTCGTCGGTGTGCACGCGGCGGCCTGCACCGAGTACGACTGGCCGTACTACGGCGAACTGCTCGGCGCCCGTTTCGCCCGGCACCCCGAGTACCAGCCCGGCCGGGTCCTGGTCGAGGACCACGACCATCCGGCCACCCGGCACCTGCCCGCGGTATGGCCCTTCACCGACGAGTGGTACGACTTCCGGACCAACCCGCGGGGCGCGGTACGGGTGCTCGCCCGCGCCGACGAGTCGTCGTACCGCGGCGGCGGCATGGGCGCCGACCACCCCCTGGTGTGGTGCCGCGAACAGGGCCTCGGCCGTGTGTTCTACACGGCCCTCGGTCACGCCTCCGAGGCGTACGCGGACCCGGACTTCCTCGCCCATCTGCGCGGCGGGATCGACTGGGCGGCGGGGCCCGCCGGGCGGTAGCCGCCCGGCCTGCCGCCCCCCGCCCCCGCGTCCGAACAGCGGTATCCGCGGGCCGTGCGCCGGAATACCGGGAGACGATGAGGTGCTTCGGTATTTACGGGATGACGAATAACCGGATGACCGAATAACCGGATGACCGGATGACCGGGTGGCGAGCGCGGCGAAGGGCTGGTGGGCGTATGACGGCAGACCAGACGGACCCCGTGGTCACGACCCCCTACGGGGCGGTACGCGGCAGACACGAGCACGGGGTGGCCGTGTTCCGCGGCATCCCGTACGCCGCACCCCCCTTCGGCCCCCGGCGGTTCCTGCCCCCGGTCCCACCCGAGCCCTGGGACGGCGTGCGCGACGCGGGCTCCTTCGGCCCCACCGCGCCGAAACCGCCGTACTCGGAGGCCTTCGCGCAGTACCTGTCCGACCCGGTCGTCCCCGGCGACGGCTGCCTCAACCTCAACGTGTGGACGCCCGACCCCGACCCGGACGCCCGGCTCCCCGTCATGGTGTGGCTGCACGGCGGCGCGCTGACCCGGGGCTCCTCGGCCGTCCCGGTGTACGACGGGCACACCTTCGCCCGCGACGGAGTCGTCCTCGTCTCCGTCAACTACCGACTGGGCGTGGAGGGCTACGGACTGTTCCCGGACGCCCCCGCCAACCCCGGCCTGCGCGACCAGCTCGCCGCCCTGCGCTGGGTCCACGAGTCGATCGGAGCCTTCGGCGGCGACCCCGGCCGGATCACCCTGGCCGGCCAGTCGGCCGGGGCCATCAGCGTCGGCGCCCTGATCGCCGCCCCGCAGGCCCAGGGCCTGTTCCGGCGGGCCGTCCTGCAGAGCGGGCCGCCGGAGGCCTCCGACCGCGACAAGGTACGGCGGATGGTGCGGCGCATGGCGACCCGGCTGAAGGTGCCCGCCACCGCCGAGGCGTTCGCCGCCGTCGACCGGGACCTGCTGCTGCGCACCCAGGCCGAGGTCGGCCGGCTCAGCAGCCCGGTCCTCGGCGGCCCCGCCTTCGGCATCGTCGTCGACGGCGACCTCGTGCCGCGCGACCCGCTCCAGGCCCTGGTGGAGGGGGACGCGGCGCGCGGCGCCGACCTCCTCATGGGCTGGACCCGCGACGAGTACCGGCTGTGGCTGGTCCCCGGCGGCCTGCTGGAGCGCGTCGACCGGCTCGGCCCGGTCGCGCTGGCCGGCGCCATGGCCCGCTGCCACTGCGGGCACGAGGTGGTCCGCGGCTACCGCGCCCTGCTCCCCGAGGCCGGCCCCGCCGAGATCGTCGGCCAGCTGGTCACCGACCACCTGCTGCGCGGCCCGCTGCACCGTCTGGCCGGCGCCCGCCCGGGCTCCTCGTACGTCTACGAGTTCGCCTGGCCCTCGCAGCTGCCCGACCTCGGCGCCTGCCACGCCCTGGAGCTGGGTTTCGTCTTCGACTCCGGCGATCTCCCGGACTCCCGCAAGCTCGCCGGCGAGGGCGCCCCGCAGGAACTCGCCGACGCCATGCACACCGCCTGGGTCCGCTTCGCCACCGACGGCGACCCCGGCTGGCAGCCCTGGGACGCCACCCACCCCGTACGCGTCTTCGGCGACGGCTCCCCACACACCGCCCACGGCCCGCGCGACGCCGAACTCGCCCTGTGGACGGCCGCCACCGTCCCCGTCCCGGAGCCGTCGCCCCCACCCGAGGGCACCCGCGCCCGCACGGCGGAACTCCGCGCGGTGGCACGGCGACTGCGCCGTGCGGGCGGAGTGAGCGGCCGCTGACGCACAAGGGCGCCGCAGGGCGGCTACCGGGCCGACAGGACCCGGGCGACCTGCGCGATCGCCTCCGGCCCCACCCGGCAACAACCGCCGATCAACCGGGCGCCGGCGGCACGCCACGCCCGGACCTGCTCGGGACCGAAGGTGGAGCGGCCCGCCCACCTCCGGTTCCCGGCGTCCCAGGACTCACCGCTGTTGGGATAGACCACGACCGGCTTGCCCGTGACGCGGGCGGCCGTCCGCACCGCGGCGGCCGCGTCGCCGGGCGCGCAGCAGTTCACACCGACCGCGATCACCTCGTCCGCGCCGGCGGCCGGGGCGAACGCCTCCTCCAGCGGCTGCCCCGCGCGGGTGCGGCCCCCGGCGACGGTGTACGACAGCCAGGCCGGCACCCCCAGCCCACGCACCGCCCGCAGCAGCGCCCGCGCCTCGTCCGTGTCGGGCACCGTCTCCAACGCCAGCACGTCGGGCCGGGCAGCGGCCAGCACCTCCAGCCGGGGCCGGTGGAACCGCTCCAGCTCCTCGACGCCGAGCCCGTAGCGCCCCCGGTACTCGGAGCCGTCCGCGAGCATCGCCCCGTACGGCCCCGCCGACGCGGCCACCCACAGCGGCCGTGAGACACCCCCGGTGTGCGCCCGCCGAGCCGCCTCACGCGCCAACTCGACACTCAGCGAGATGAGTTCAGCCGCACGCTCCCGTCCGATCCCGCGCCTCGCGAACCCCTCGAACGTGGCCTGATAACTCGCGGTGATCGCCACGCTCGCCCCCGCCTCGAAGTACGCCAGGTGCGCCTGGACGATCGCCTCGGGCCGCTCGCCCAGCAGCCGCGCCGACCACAGCTCGTCACCCAGGCCGTACCCGGCCGACTCCAACTGGTTGGACAGGCCGCCGTCGAGCACGACGGTCCCTGCGGCGAGGGCTTCGGCGAGGGTGGGGGAGGTGGCTCCGCTCATGGGTGCTGCCGCCCTTTATTCGGTATGCCGCTTCGAACGGTCCTGACAGAATCCTCCCATGACCTCCGCCATCCGCCATGTGACGATCGACTGCGCCGACGCCTACGCCCTGGGCGCCTTCTGGTCCCAGGTCCTGGACCTTCCCCTGCACGAGGACGACAAGCCGGGGGACGAGGAGGTGCTCATCGAGGGCGCCGGCCTGCTCTTCATCACCGTGCCCGAGACCAAGACCGTCAAGAACCGCGTGCACCTCGACCTCCAGCCGCAGGACCGCACCCGTGACGAGGAGGTCGAGCGGCTGCTCGCCCTCGGTGCCACGCTGGTCGCCGACCACCGCAACCCGGACGGCACGGGCTGGGCGGTGCTCGCAGACCCGGAGGGCAACGAGTTCTGCGTGGAGCGCAGTGCGGGGGAGCGGGCGGGCTGAGCAGGACAGTTCGGCCGGCGCCGAAGCAACTCGCCCCTAGCGTGGGCCGTATGAGTGAGACCGCCTTCGCCGACCTCCACCACGCCGGCGCGCCCCTGCTGCTGCCGAACGCCTGGGACCACGCCTCCGCCCTGGCCCTCGCCGCCCTCGGCTTCCCGGCCGTCGGCACCACCAGCCTCGGCGTCGCCGCCTCCGCCGGACTGCCCGACGGCGCCGCCGCGACCCGGGACGACACTCTCCGGCTCGCACTCGCCCTGGGCTCGCGGCCCTTCCTGCTCTCCGTCGACGCGGAGGGCGGGTTCAGCGAGGACCCGGAGGAAGTGGCCGAGTTCGCCCGGCAGTTGTGGGTAGCGGGGGCGGTCGGCATCAATCTGGAGGACGCACTCGGGCCGGCCGACCGGCACGCCGCGAAGATCACCGCCGTCAAGTCCGCCGCACCCGGACTGTTCGTCAACGCGCGCACGGACACGTACTGGCTGAGCGACGGCGAAGACGGCGAGACGGAGACGCTGCGCCGTCTCGACCTCTACCAACAGGCGGGAGCCGACGGTGTGTTCGTCCCCGGCCTGACCGACCCCGGGGCGATCGCCGCCCTCGTGAAGCACCTCACCACCCCCCTCAACATCCTCTACTCCCCGGCCGGCCCCACCGTCCCCCACCTCACCGACCTCGGCGTGCACCGGATCAGCCTCGGCTCACTGCTGTACCGGCGTGCGCTGGGCGCGGCCGTGGAGACGATGACCGCCGTCGCGGCCGGGCGCACGCCGCAGGGTGCGGTTCCCTCGTACGAGGAGGTGCAGGCACTCGGGCAGTCTGCCCTTCCACGCCGAGCACACCGATGACCGGGCGCGCCGGCAGGGTGCCGGCGCGCCCGGTGGGTGACGGACGCCGTGGGTGTCAGGTGGCGTCGCAGGTGATCGAACCGACGGGATAGTCGTTGCCCGTGGAAGTGGCGGTGAATCCGAAGGTGACACTGCCGTCGGCTGGGACAGTCCGGTTGTAGTCGACGTTCCTGACCGTGACCGTGCCGTCGGTGCCCGTGGTCAGGGAGCCGTTCCAGGCGTTGTTGATCTTGGTCCCGGCGCCGGGCTTCCACGTCACCGTCCAGCCGTTCAGCGCTGCCGTGCCGTGGTTCATCACTTCCACCGAAGCCTGGAACCCGCCGCCCCATGCGCTCTGCACGGTGTACATGGCCATGCAGGAGCCGGTGTGCGGATCCGTCGGAGTCGGAGTCGGCGTGGGGGTCGGCGTGGGCGTCGGGGTCGGCGAGCCGGGGTTCCGGATGCCGGTCACCTCGCCGTTGCCGCCGTCGAAGACGATGTCCGAGCAGGAGAAGAAGTTCTCCTGGCTGTCGGACCGGACCCACTGGATGAAGATCAGCGCGTCACCCGAGCGGCCCGAGGGCAGCTTCAGGTCCCAGTAGTAGTGGCCGCCGTCGGTGCCCGGTGAGCCCTTCTGGGGCGGGTTGGTGACCGTCTGGATCAGGTCCAGGTCGGCCCAGCGCAGCTGGGACGCGGACGACCAGCCGGGCTTGGTCAGGTAGACGCGGAAGTCGCCCGGGTGCGCTGCCCAGTTGCTGTACTGGACCTGCATCGTGGCCCCTGAGGTCAGATGAGTCCGGGGCCAGTCGCTGCGGGCGGCGTTGTAGGCGGCGAAGTCGTACGGCGAGCGGTTGCCCGCGCTGCACAGGGTGCCGTCCGGCACGTAACCCGACCCCCGGCCGCCGGCGTTGGAGTCGAGCACGGCGAACCAGTTGTACAGGGCCGTGGCGCCGCTCTTGGACAGGGCGTCCCGGCAGGCGGGGTTCGTCGGGTCGAGGCTGCCGGTGGCGGTGCGGGCGTCCAGGTAGCACAGGTAGGTGCGCGAGCCGGGCATCATCGCCACGCCGTGCGCCTCGGCGCGGCCCTGACCGAGGAGGGTCAGGCCCAGTGCCGCGAGGAGGGTGGCGAAGGCCGCCGCCACCGAAAGGAGTCTGCTGCGTCGAGCCACGTTCGGTCCTTCCTTCCTGCTGTGGGGGGAGTGCTTCCGTTTCCTCTCGTGCCTGCCGCCCGGTGACGCGCCGCCAGGTCGCGGACGGTGCGTCACCGGTGCGGTGCGGGTGCGTCTCAGGCGGTGGTGCAGGCGGTGCCGTTGAGGGTGAAGGCGCTCGGTGCGGCGAACGTGCCGCCGTGGCTGCCCTGGAAGCCGAACGTCTGACTGCCGCCCGGCGCTATCCGCGCGTTGTGCGTCAGCGCGCTCGCGGTGACGGCGCCCGAGGACGGGGACACCGTGGCGTTCCACGCGTTGGCGACGCGCTGCCCGGAGGGCAGGGTGAAGGCGAGCTTCCAGCCGTCCACCGGTGCCGAACCGGTGTTGCGGATGGTGACGTCGGCGGTGAATCCGTCCGACCAGACGTTCGTGGCGTACGCCACCGCGCAGGTGGTCCGGCCACCGGGGGTGCCGTCCCCGCCGCCGTTGTCACCACCGCTGCCGCCCGTGCGGATCTCCGAGGAGAACGACGTCACGGCGAGTCCCGTACCTCCCTGCCAGGGCTCGAATCCCGCCTGGATGCTGGTCAGGTACCAGTTGTTCGCGGCCAGTTGGCGGGAGACCGCCTGCTTGACGAAGTCCATCACGTCGAAGCTCCAGCTGCTGATCGCCGACGGGGCGACGAAGGACAGCACGTCGTTGCCGCCGTTGTTGCCGGTCCACACCTGCCAGGTGCGGCCGGCGACCGTGGCCGTGCCGGTCTGCGAGCCCACCGGCTGGACCGGCCCGACCTTGTTGAACCAGATCATGATCTCGGTCCGGTTCACGCCGTCGGTGCGGGGCGTCGGGTCCAGCCAGATGTCGTAGGCGGCGTTGTAGACCGCGTCGCTGACATAGCTGTACGAGATGCTGGTCGGGGCGCTGGAGATGGTGTCGAGCCGGGCCGGAAGCGCCGTACCCGGCGAGCAGTTGGTGTAGTGGCAGCCGTTGTAGACGGACGGGTACGACTTCGGGGCGCCGTTGGTGGGCACCGAGCCGTCGGCCCGGCTGATCCGGAAGCCGGAGTCCGTGACGGTGATGCACTGGGCGGCACTGGTGCCCCAGCGGTTGTTCTGGACGACGTAGCGGCCCTGGACCGTGGTCGTTCCGAAGGTTTCGCAGATCTGCGTGTCGGCCCGGGCCGCCGGTGCGGACGCCAGGGCGGCGGCGATCAGGGCAAGGGTCGCGAGCAGCGCGCTCAGCAAGCCGCGCGTGGTGTTGATCCGGTGTGGCAACGGTCGCATGGGGGCCTCTTCGGGGGGCGACGTCGGAGGGGAGAGAGGAGCGGCCTGCCCACATATTCGTGGGAGCGCTCCCACCGATTGAGGCGGACTATAGGAAATAACGCATGTTCCTGACAAGACTGTGGACGGGATCCGTGACAGAGGAACACGGAGGGCCAGGTCAACGGGCCTGCTGCCGTCAGCCGGTCAAAAGGTCCGCGAGGAAGGCGTTGGTGAACTTTCCGGTCGGGTCCAGGTCCCGGGCCAGGGTGCGGAAGTCGTCCAGTCGCGGGTAGCGCCCGCGCAGGGTGGCCGTCGGGGTGGTGAAGACCTTGCCCCAGTGGGGGCGGGGGGCGAAGGGTTCCAGGGCCTCCTCCAGGCGGCTGACCACCGGGAGTACTGCCGCTGTGTCCTCGGTCCAGGTGAAGTGCACCGCGACCGTGTCCCGGCCGTAGGACGGGCTCAGCCACTGCTCGTCGGCGGCGACGGTGCGCACCTCGCAGGTCTGGAGGACCGGGGCCACCGTCGCCCCCATCGCCTCGAGCGCGTGCAGTGCGTCCATGGCGTACTCCCGCGGCAGCAGGTACTCCGACTGCAGCTCCGCGCCGCTGCTCGGGGTGAACTCCGCGCGGAAGTGCGGCAGTCGCTCGTGCCAGGGGCCGGGTACGCCGAACTGCTGCGTGCAGTTCTCCGCCGGCATCCCGGGTACGGGGTGCAGCGCGACCTCGGCGGGCACCGCCCACGGGAAGGCGGGCGGCGGCTGGTCGGTGCGGCGCTTGAGCCACACCTGGCGGAAGCCGGGGTCGCGCCAGTCGGTGAACAGGCTGACGCTGTACGCGGCGGCGGACACCGCCTCGAAGTCCAGCCCGTCCAGGGGAAGTTCGGTGAACAGATGCTGTTCCACCCCGTAGGCCGGCTCCAGGTCCAGGGTGAGCGCGGTGACCACGCCGAGCGCGCCCAGGGAGGTGACGGCCCCGCCGAATCGCGCGTCACTCCGGCCGATGACGGCCGTCGAGCCGTCCGTGGTGACGATCTCCACCTCCCGGACGGCCGCGGCGAGCGGGCCGTTGCGCACGCCGGAACCGTGCGTGCCGGTCGCCACCGACCCGGCCACCGAGATGTGCGGCAGGGAGGCCATGTTGGGCAGGGCCAGCCCCTGCGCGTGCACCCGGCGGGCCAGCTCCGCGTACCGGACCCCGCCGCCCACCCGGACCGTACGGGCCGCCGTGTCGACGTCCACCTCGGACGGAAGCGCCTCCAGGGAGAGCAGTGTGCCCTCGGCGCCCGGGTCGGCGATCCCGTTGAAGGAGTGCCCGCTGCCCAGGGCGCGCACCCGCGTGCTGCGGGCGACCAGCGCACGCACCGCGTCGAGCGAGCCGGGCCGGTGCAGCTCCTCGGGTGTGTAGGTGATGTTGCCCGCCCAGTTGGTCACGGTCCCGGTCGTCGTCCCGGCCATCCCGGCCCCCTCCCCGCCGTGCCACGGCCCCTGTGCTCTCCGGGTGAACCTACCCGACCGGCCGCCCACGGCGTCTGTCCGGGGGGCCCGGCACGACCCGCGCGCGAGCGTGGGCATACCGTGAGGAGTCGTACGTACGAAGTCGTGAGGAGAGAACCGGGATGGGCAGCCGTACCGCGCTGGTCGAGGATCTGATGGAGCGCTTCCCGCATGTGCCACGGGAGGCCGTCTTCAAGGAGGACCTGCTCCGGGGCGGTGTGGCCTTCGATTCCTCCGCGCTCAGTGACAACGAGGACGGCGAGGTCAAGCCGAAGTCGTACTTCATCTTCTCCTTCGACCACGGCACCCTGCCCGAGCTGGGCGAGGCCGCGCTGCGCCGCCCGCCGGAGGAGATCATCCTCACCGGTGGGCCGTACGACCTGCGGCGCACCGTCGTGTCGGTGCGGGTGAATCCGGCCTCGCCCTACCGGGTGGCCGCCGACGACGAGGGCATGCTCGGGCTCTACCTGGACGGGAAGCGGATCGCCGACGTCGGCGTGCCGCCCATGCCCGAGTACTACCGGCACACCCTGTCCAACGGGAAGTCCGTCATGGAGGTGGCCCCGACCATCCAGTGGGGCTACCTGATCTATCTGACCGTCTTCCGGGTCTGCCAGTACTTCGGCGCCAAGGAGGAGTGCCAGTACTGCGACATCAACCACAACTGGCGCCAGCACAAGGCGGCCGGCCGGCCCTACACGGGCGTCAAGGACGTCGAGGAGGTCCTGGAGGCCCTGGAGATCATCGACCGGTACGACACCCAGAAGGCGTCCACCGCCTACACGCTCACCGGCGGCGCCATCACCAGGACCGTCGCCGGACGGGACGAGGCCGACTTCTACGGCCACTACGCCAAGGCCATCGAGGAGCGCTTCCCGGGCCGCTGGATCGGCAAGGTCGTCGCGCAGGCGCTGCCCAGGGCGGACGTGCAGCGGTTCAAGGACTACGGCGTGCAGATCTACCACCCCAACTACGAGGTGTGGGACCGCCGGTTGTTCGAGCTGTACTGCCCGGGCAAGGAGCGCTACGTCGGCCGTGACGAGTGGCACCGCCGCATCCTCGACTCGGCGGACGTCTTCGGCGCCCGCAACGTGATCCCCAACTTCGTGGCGGGCGTGGAGATGGCCGAGCCCTTCGGTTTCACCACCGTCGACGAGGCCGTCGCCTCCACCACCGAGGGCCTGCGCTTCTTCATGTCGCACGGCATCACGCCCCGCTTCACCACCTGGTGCCCGGAGCCCACCACCCCGCTGGGCAAGGCCAACCCGCAGGGCGCGCCGCTGGAGTACCACATCCGGCTGCTGGAGGCCTACCGCGCCACCATGGACGACTTCGGGCTCGCCTCGCCCCCCGGCTATGGCCCGCCCGGACCCGGCCGCGCGGTCTTCTCGGTCAGCTCCTTCATGGACAGTCTTCCCGCCGAGGAGGGCGCGCGGGAGACGAGTGGGGCGAGCACGGTGTGATTTCCCGGATACCGTGAGTCGGAAGGGGGCTCCGCCGCGTACTACGCAGCGGAGTCGAGGACCTCGGTATCCGTGACGAGAAGTGAATACGCGGCTTGTCAGTCGGGCCGGGGACGTGAAAAGCTCGGGCCCTGCCGCGAGGTTCCCCCCAACTCCATTCTGAATATGGTGAGTTGCCTCGCCCGTGGATGCAGTGGATGCAGGAGACCCATGCCCGACCTGCCGAGCCCCAAGGACGCGACCGAGGCCGCGCTCCTCGCCGAGTGCTGGGACGCGGTGCTCTCCTACGCCGACCTGTGCACGGCCGGCTCCTCCGCGGCCCGGCGACTGGCCACGGAGGCGTTCGCGCTGGGCCTGCGCGAGGTGCGGGCCGCCGAGGCCGGTGCGTCCCGGGGCCGTCGTACGCCCCGGCTGCCGGCGATACCGCTGGCGCTGGCCGCCGTGCGCACCACCGCCGCGTCCTGGGAGGCCGACGGCTTCGGCCACCGGCTGGACCCGGACCTGCGCCTGTGGCTCAACTCCGACAAGGCCGCCCGCTACACGGGCCCGCCGCTGCACCGCCCGATCGCCCTGCGCGGCCTGCGGGACCTGCAGGAGCCGGACGCCGCGCTGCTGTGGCTGGCCGAGGTGGAGGCGCTGCCGTCGACCGTCGTGGCCCGCAGGCTCGGCCTCGACCCGGCACTCGTGTCCGAGGAGCTCGACCAGGTGCGGGGCCTGTTCCGGGACCGCTGCCACCGCAACCACCTCGACACCCCGATGGACGCGGAGTGCCGCACGTACGCCCGGCTGCTGGACGCGGTCACCCGTTCCGCGCCCGCCGCCGAGACCCCCGAGGACCTCACCCGGCACCTCGCCACCTGCGTGGACTGCGCGGAGGCCGCCGGCTGTCTGCGGCTGAACGGCGGCGGACTGCCGGCCGTGCTCGCCGGCGGCGTGATCGGCTGGGGCGGCCTGGCCTATCTGGAGCGCCGCCGCCGGGCCGCCGACGTGCGCCTCGGCACGCGCCGCCCCGAGCCGGCGCACACCGGCGGCGGGGAACCGGCCGAGGGCAC
>NZ_QFDQ01000059.1 GCF_003270085.1 Streptomyces triticisoli
GCTCAGGCCCCGGCGCCCGCGAAGCCGGCCCCTGCGAAGCCGGCCGCCGCGAAGCCCGAGCCTGCCGCCGAGGCGCCCGCCGGCCCCGAGTTCGTGACGCTGCGCGGCCCCTCCGCCGCGGTCGTCAGGAACATGAACGCCTCCCTGGAGCTGCCCACGGCCACATCCGTGCGCGCCGTCCCGGTGAAGCTGCTGTTCGACAACCGCATCGTCATCAACAACCACCTCAAGCGGGCCCGCGGCGGGAAGATCTCCTTCACGCACATCATCGGCTACGCGATGGTCCAGGCCATCAAGCAGATGCCGTCGATGAACTGGTCCTTCGCCGAGAAGGACGGCAAGCCCACCCTGGTCAAGCCGGACCACGTCAACCTCGGCCTGGCCATCGACCTGGTCAAGCCCAACGGCGACCGCCAGCTGGTCGTGGCCGCCATCAAGAAGGCCGAGACGCTGAACTTCTTCGAGTTCTGGCAGGCCTACGAGGACATCGTCCGCCGCGCCCGCGAGGGCAAGCTGACGATGGACGACTTCACCGGCGTCACCGCATCCCTCACCAACCCCGGCGGCCTCGGCACGGTCCACTCGGTGCCGCGCCTGATGCCCGGCCAGTCGGTGATCTTGGGCGTCGGCTCCATGGACTACCCGGCGGAGTTCCAGGGCACCTCCCAGGACACCCTGAACAAGCTCGGCATCTCCAAGGTCATGACGCTCACGTCGACCTACGACCACCGGGTGATCCAGGGCGCCGCCTCCGGCGAGTTCCTGCGCGCGGTGGCCAACCTGCTGCTGGGCGAGCACGGCTTCTACGACGACATCTTCAAGGCGCTGCGCATCCCCTACGAGCCGGTCCGCTGGCTCAAGGACATCGACGCCTCGCACGACGACGACGTCACCAAGGCCGCCCGCGTCTTCGAGCTGATCCACTCCTACCGGGTCCGCGGCCACGTCATGGCCGACACCGACCCGCTGGAGTACCAGCAGCGCAAGCACCCCGACCTCGACATCACCGAGCACGGGCTCACCCTGTGGGACCTGGAGCGCGACTTCGCGGTCGGCGGCTTCGCCGGCAAGACGCTGATGAAGCTGCGCGACATCCTCGGCGTGCTGCGCGACTCGTACTGCCGCACGGTCGGCATCGAGTTCATGCACATCCAGGACCCCAAGCAGCGCAAGTGGATCCAGGACCGCGTGGAGCGCCCGCACGCCGGCCTGGAGCGCGACGAGCAGCTGCGCATCCTGCGCCGGCTGAACGCCGCCGAGGCCTTCGAGACCTTCCTGCAGACGAAGTACGTCGGCCAGAAGCGGTTCTCCCTGGAGGGCGGCGAGTCCGTCATCCCGCTGCTCGACGCGGTCCTCGACTCGGCGGCCGAGTCCCGCCTGGACGAGGTCGTCATCGGCATGGCCCACCGCGGCCGCCTCAACGTCCTGGCCAACGTCGTCGGCAAGTCGTACGCGCAGATCTTCCGCGAGTTCGAGGGCAACCTCGACCCGAAGTCGATGCACGGCTCCGGTGACGTGAAGTACCACCTGGGCGCCGAGGGCACGTTCACGGGCCTGGACGGCGACCAGATCAGGGTCTCGCTGGTGGCCAACCCCTCCCACCTGGAGGCGGTGGACCCGGTCCTGGAGGGCGTCTCCCGCGCCAAGCAGGACATCATCGGCAAGGGCGGCACCGACTTCACGGTCCTGCCGGTGGCGATCCACGGCGACGCGGCCTTCGCGGGCCAGGGCGTGGTGGCCGAGACCCTGAACATGTCGCAGCTGCGCGGCTACCGCACCGGCGGCACGGTCCACATCGTCATCAACAACCAGGTCGGCTTCACCGCCGCCCCGGAGTCCTCGCGTTCCTCCATGTACGCGACGGACGTGGCCCGCATGATCGAGGCCCCGATCTTCCACGTCAACGGCGACGACCCCGAGGCCGTCGTCCGCGTGGCGCGGCTCGCCTTCGAGTTCCGCCAGGCGTTCAACAAGGACGTGGTGATCGACCTCATCTGCTACCGCCGCCGCGGGCACAACGAGTCGGACAACCCGGCCTTCACCCAGCCGCTGATGTACGACCTGATCGACAAGAAGCGCTCGGTGCGCAAGCTCTACACCGAGTCGCTGATCGGCCGGGGCGACATCACCCTGGAGGAGGCCGAGCAGGCCCTGCAGGACTACCAGGGCCAGCTGGAGAAGGTCTTCACCGAGGTCCGCGAGGCCACCACCGCCTCCCAGCAGGTGCCCGTGGACTCCCAGGAGCCGCAGGACGGCTTCCCGGTCGCGGTCCCGACGGCCGTCTCCACCGAGGTCGTCAAGCGCATCGCCGCGTCCCAGGTCGACCTCCCCGAGCACTTCACCGTCCACCCGCGTCTGCAGCCGCAGCTGCAGCGCCGTGCGGCCATGGTCGAGGACGGCACGATCGACTGGGGCATGGGCGAGACCCTGGCCATCGGCTCGCTGCTGCTCGAGGGCGTCCCGGTCCGGCTGGCCGGCCAGGACTCCCGCCGCGGCACCTTCGGCCAGCGGCACGCGGTGATCATCGACCGTGAGACGGGCGAGGGCTACACCCCGCTGCTGCACCTTTCCGAGGACCAGGCCCGGTACAACGTCTACGACTCCCTGCTGTCCGAGTACGCGGCGATGGGCTTCGAGTACGGCTACTCGCTGGCCCGCCCGGACGCGCTCGTCATGTGGGAGGCCCAGTTCGGCGACTTCGCCAACGGCGCCCAGACGGTCGTGGACGAGTTCGTCTCCTCCGCCGAGCAGAAGTGGGGCCAGACGAGCGGCGTCGTGCTCCTGCTGCCGCACGGCTACGAGGGCCAGGGCCCGGACCACTCCTCCGGGCGCCCGGAGCGGTTCCTGCAGCTGTGCGCGCAGAACAACATGACGGTCGCGATGCCGACCCTGCCGTCGAACTACTTCCACCTCCTGCGGTGGCAGGTGCACAACCCGCACCACAAGCCGCTGGTCGTCTTCACCCCGAAGTCGATGCTGCGCCTGAAGGCCGCGGCCTCGAAGGCGGAGGAGTTCACCACGGGCCAGTTCCGCCCGGTCATCGGCGACGCCTCGGTCGACCCGAGCGCGGTGCGCAAGGTCGTCTTCTGCGCCGGCAAGGTCTACTACGACCTCGACGCCGAGCGTCGGAAGCGCGGTGTGACGGACACGGCGATCATCCGTATCGAGCGGCTGTACCCGCTGGCGGGTGCCGAGCTCCAGGCCGAGATCGCCAAGTACCCGAACGCCGAGAAGTACCTGTGGGCCCAGGAGGAGCCGGCGAACCAGGGAGCGTGGCCGTTCATCGCCCTGAACCTCATCGACCACCTGGACCTGGCGGTCGGCGCGGACATCCCGGCCGGCGAGCGCCTGCGCCGCATCTCCCGCCCGCACAGCTCCTCCCCCGCCGTGGGTTCCGCGAAGCGGCACCAGGCGGAGCAGGAGCAGCTGGTGCGCGAGGTGTTCGAGGCGTAACCGCTCCCGCGGGTCGTACCTGACCGGGCCGCACTCCCTGAGCCGGAGTGCGGCCCGGCCGTTTTGGCGCACTTATCCTGGACCGCATGTACTTCACAGACCGTGGCATCGAAGAGCTGGAGAAGCGTCGGGGCGAGGAGGAGGTCACCTTCGAGTGGCTCGCCGAGCAGTTGCGGACCTTCGTCGACCTGAACCCGGACTTCGAGGTGCCGGTGGAGCGGCTGGCGACGTGGCTCGCCCGGCTGGACGACGAGGACGACGAGTAAGCACCGGACCCGTGACGGGTCGCCGTGCGCTTCCGGGCGCCCCTTCGGGGGCGCCCTGTCCTTTTCCGCTTCCTCGCATCACCTGAACGAGTGTCTTGACTTCCCGTGAGCGCGATATATCGTGTTTGACAGAGGACGCGATATGGCGTGTCGCGCACTATGCCGGGGAGGCCCGCATGTCCGAGTGGTCCGTCGGCGAGCCCAGGAAGCTCGCCTTCGACGAGCCCGTGACCGAGCTCAACGTCCGCATCGTCCACGGGACGGTGAACGTCGTGGGCACGGACGAGAGTTCCGCCCGCCTGGAGGTCTCCGAGATCGAGGGCCCGCCCCTCCTGGTCACCCAGCAGGGCGGCACGCTCACGGTGGCGTACGAGGACCTGCCCTGGAAAGGCTTCCTCAAGTGGCTGGACCGCAAGGGCTGGCGGCGCAGCGCCGTGGTCTCCGTGGCCGTGCCGTCGAGCACGCGCGTGGAACTCGGGGTGGTCGGGGCCGCCGCGACGGTCTCGGGGATCGACGGGCCCGCGGAGGTGAAAGGTGTCTCCGGGGACACGACCCTGGTGGGCCTGACGGGCCCGGTGCGCGCGGACACCGTGTCGGGCAGCGTGGAGGCGCAGGCCCTCTCCGGCGCCCTGCGGTTCAACTCGGTCTCCGGGGACCTGACGGTGGTCGACGGCGCCGGCCCCTCGGTGCGGGCCGACTCGGTGAGCGGATCGATGATCGTCGACCTCGACCCGGCGGGCGGCCCCACCGACGTCAGTCTGACCAGTGTCTCCGGCGAGATCGCCATCCGGCTGCCCCACCCGGCGGACGCGCGGGTGGAGGCGAACACGGCGAGCGGGACGGTGTCCAACGCCTTCGAGGACCTCAGGGTCGCCGGCCAGTGGGGCGCCAAGCGGATCACCGGCCGGCTCGGCGCGGGCAACGGCAGGCTGAAGGCGACGACCGTCTCCGGATCGATCGCCCTGCTGCGGCGCCCGCCGACCGAGGACGGACCGTGGGAGGCGGGGCCACGGGACGCCCGGCCGGGAGAGGGTTCCACCGGCACTCCGACCGACGGCACGACCGCCGGCACGACCGACAAGAAGGTGCTCTGACATGGCTCCCGTCTTCGCCCACGGCCGCCTGCGTCTCTACCTGCTCAAGCTGCTCGACGAGGCCCCGCGCCACGGCTACGAGGTGATCCGGCTCCTGGAGGAGCGCTTCCAGGGGCTGTACGCGCCCTCGGCGGGCACCGTGTACCCGCGGCTGGCCAAGCTGGAGACCGAAGGCCTGGTCACGCACACCACCGAGGGCGGCCGCAAGGTGTACGCCATCACGGACGCCGGCCGCGCCGAACTGGCTGGCCGGAGCGGCGAGTTGGCCGATCTGGAACTGGAGATCCGCGAGTCGGTCGCCGAACTCGCCGCGGAGATCCGGGCCGACGTGCGCGGCGCGGCGGGCGACCTGCGGCGCGAGATGCGCGCGGCGGCGTCCCGGACCCGGCAGGGCACCGGGGAGTACGACGGCGTCGACGACAAGGAGGCCTGGCAGGCCGCCAAGGAGGAGATGCGCCGGGTCAAGCAGGAGTGGAAGGAGCAGGCGCGGCGCGCCAAGGACGAGAGCCGCAGGGCACGCGAGGAGGCCCAGCGGGCCCGACGCCAGGCCAAGGAGGCGCAGGAGCGGGCGCGGGCCCAGGCTCAGGAGGAGCTGCAGCGCATCGCCCGGCGGGTCCAGGAGCAGGTGCAGGACCACTTCACCCGGGGCGACTGGCCCACCGGCGTGCGCGAGGGCCTGACCGAACTGGCCAAGGAGTTCGGCGACTTCGGCAAGGACTACGCCTTCGGCCGTACGGCGTCACACACGGAGTACTCCGACACCCCGGAGGACTTCCCCGCCGACTACGAACCGGCCTGGGCCCACGAGGACCTCACCGGCGACCCGGCCCGCGACCTGGACCGCCTCCTCGACCGCTTCCGCGACGACATCCGCGACGCGGCCAGGGACCACGGCATCACCCCCACCCAACTCCGGGAAACCCGCCGCCACCTGTCGACGGCCGCCGCCCACATCGCATCGGTGCTCCACATCCCGAAGACCTGACGGCATACGAACGGCGGGCCCGGAGGAAGTCCGGGCCCGCCGAAGAAGGGCGAGGTGAGACTCAGGACCGGGTGAGCACGATCTTGCCGAACTGGTCGCCCGACTCCATCCGTTCGAAGCCCTCGCGGGCCCGGTCGAGCGGCAGTACCTCGTCGATGACGGGACGCACCCCGGTGGTGGCGCAGAAGGAGAGCAGGTCCTCCAGCTCGTCCTTGGTCCCCATGGTCGAGCCGACGACCTTCAGTTCCAGGAAGAAGATGCGGGTCAGCTCGGCGTGCGAGGGACGGTCGCCGCTCGTCGCCCCGGAGATGACGAGCGTGCCGCCGGGCCGCAGCGACTTCACCGAGTGCGACCAGGTGGCCGCGCCGACGGTCTCGATCACGGCGTCCACCCGCTGCGGCAGCCGCGCCCCCGGCTCCAGTGCCTCCACCGCGCCGAGCTCCACCGCCCGCTTGCGCTTGGCCTCGCTCCGGCTGGTGGCGAACACCCGCAACCCCGCCGCCCTGCCGAGCACGATCGCGGCCGTGGCGACACCACCGCCGGCACCCTGCACGAGGACGGAGTCCCCGGGACGTACCCCCGCGTTGGTGAAGAGCATCCGGTATGCCGTCAGCCAGGCCGTGGGCAGACAGGCCGCCTCCTCGAAGGAGAGCTCCTTGGGCTTGGGCAGGACGTTCCAGGTCGGTACGGCGACCTGCTCGGCGAAGGTGCCCTGGTAGCGCTCGGTGAGGATGGACCGGGGCTCCTTCGGCCCGACCCCGTGTCCGCTCTGTCCGATCACGGAGTGCAGGACGACCTCGTTGCCGTCCTCGTCGACGCCGGCGGCGTCGCAGCCGAGGATCATCGGCAGCTTGTCCTCGGGCAGGCCCACACCCCTGAGCGACCAGAGGTCGTGGTGGTTCAGGGAGGCGGCCCTGACGTTGACGATGCTCCAGCCGGGGCGGGTCTCGGGGGCCGGGCGGTCCCCCGTCTCCAGGCCGTTCAGCGGCTGGTCGCGGTCGATTCGGGCGGCGTAGACAGCGAACATGACCTTGACGATAGGGGCACGCGAGCAGCTATGGAACCACGGACCGCTGTGACACACGCCCCCTTGCCAAGCGCTTTCCAGGCGAGAGAAGCCGGGCAGAAGAAAAGGCCCCGCCCGTCAGCACTTGCGTTCGGGCGAGGCCATCCGGGTCACCTCAGCGTCGGGCGACGCCCTCCGCCCGAGCCGCTGCGGCCACCGCCGCGGTCACGGCCGGAGCGACCCGCTCGTCGAACGGCGACGGGATCACGTAGTCCGCGGCAAGGTCGTCCCCGACGACTCCGGCCAGCGCCTCGGCCGCCGCGATCTTCATGCCCTCGGTGATGCGGGACGCCCGCACCTGCAGCGCGCCCGCGAAGATGCCGGGGAACGCCAGGACGTTGTTGATCTGGTTCGGGAAGTCCGACCGCCCGGTCGCCACGACCGCCGCGTACTTGTGCGCGACCTCGGGGTGCACCTCGGGGTTCGGGTTGGCCATGGCGAACACGAAGGCGCCCTCGGCCATCGACGCCACGGCCGCCTCCGGCACCGTACCGCCGGAGACGCCGATGAAGACGTCGGCGCCGGCCAGTGCGTCCTCCAGGGACCCGCTGACGCCCGCCTTGTTGGTGAACTCGGCCAGCTCGCGCTTGACCGGCGTCAGGTCCTCCCGGTCGGCCGACACGACGCCCTTGCGGTCCGTGACGGCGACATCGCCGATACCGGCCCCGATCAGCATCCTGGCGATGGCGACACCGGCCGCGCCCGCGCCCGAGATGACGGCCCGCAGCTCCCCGATCGCCCGCCCGCTCAGCCGCGCCGCGTTGCGCAGCGCCGCCAGCGTCACGACCGCGGTGCCGTGCTGGTCGTCGTGGAAGATCGGGATGTCCAGGCGCTCCTGCAGCCTGCGCTCGATCTCGAAGCACCGGGGTGCCGAGATGTCCTCCAGGTTCACCCCGCCGAAGGACGGCGCGAGGCGCACCACGGTCTCGACGATCTCGTCGACGTCGGTGCAGTCGAGCGCGATCGGGATGGCGTCCACGCCGGCGAACTGCTTGAACAGAATCGCCTTCCCCTCCATCACCGGAAGGGAGGCCTCGGGGCCGATGTCCCCGAGTCCCAGGACGGCCGTGCCGTCGGTCACGACGGCGACCACGGACGACTTCCACGTGTAGTCGTGGACCAGGTCCGGCTGCTCCGCGATCGCGGAGCACACGCGCGCGACACCGGGCGTGTACGCCAGGGACAGGTCGTCCTTGTCACGGACGGGCACGGTGGCCTGCACGGCCATCTTGCCGCCGCGGTGCAGCGCGAAGGCCGGGTCGAAGGAATCGAGCGGCTCTGCTCCGCTTTCCTGACCAGTGCTGTCGCTGCGAGGATTGACGATCTCCGCTGCCACTTGGTTTTACCCCTTTAAGTATTCACGGTTTGAGGGTTGCCACTCCCTGGTGAGGGGTGGGCGGGACCGCGCACGGCCCCGCAACTGATGCGTTCGGACCCACGCGCGACGGGCGCGCCGCACACGCACCCTGAGCCCCGGATGAGGGGTGTAAAGAACCTTCTTACCGGACGGACGGCGTCGACGACGAGTCCATAACGCGAAGGTCACATGACGCAGCCCTGACATCCGACCCCATGTGGGCATAAGTCCACGCCAGGCACCTGCCAGGTACTCAAATGCACCCAAACATTCTGTCCTGGCAGGCCACATCCTGAGACGGACCGAAGATTTTCCGGCCGCCAGGAGCAATCGCCGCGGATGATCCGGCAGTGACGGACCTGCTCCGCGGGGTTCGGGGGTCACCCGTTATCCGATTTTGACATGGCGGGGCCCCTGAATGGCGCAGCCTGAATGGCAAGATGCGGTCAATCACGCGAGGTCGCGACACCCGAAGGTGTGTGTTCTCGTCGACCCATCGGCAGCTCCACCCATCAGCCGGAGGAACCACCATGACCGCAAGCTCCACCCGTCGTACGACCGCCGCGCACTCCCGGCTTGTCGCGGTGTCTGCGATCGCGGTCGCAGGCGCCCTGATTCTCACCGGCTGCGGTGACCAGACCAAAAAGGCCGGCGGCAACTCCTCGGCCCCCCTCGCCGACAAGCTCCCCAAGGACATCCGCGACGCGGGCGTCATCAAGGTGGGCTCCGACATCGCCTATCCGCCAGTCGAGTACATGCAGGGCGGCAAGGCCGTCGGCATAGACCCCGACATCGCGGAGGCCCTGGGCAAGCAGCTGGGCGTGAAGTTCGAATTCCAGAACGGCAAGTTCGCGCAGCTCATCGTGGGTCTGCAGTCCAAGCGCTACGACGTGGCCATGTCGGCGATGAACGACACGAAGGACCGCCAGAACGGCATCGACTCCGACACTGGCAAGAAGGTCGGCAACGGCATCGACTTCGTCGACTACTTCACCGCCGGCACCTCGATCCTCGTCCAGAAGGGCAACCCGAAGGGCATCAAGACGCTGGACGACCTCTGCGGACAGGTCGTGGCCCTGCAGAGGGGCACCACGTCCGAGGGCATCGCGAAGGCCCAGAACACCAAGTGCAAGAAGGACGGCAAGAAGGCCATCACACTGCAGACCTTCGACACCGACCCCGAGGCGCTGCTCCGCCTCAAGCAGGGCGCGTCCGTCGCGGACCTGAACGACTTCCCGGTCGCGGCCTACAACGCCAAGACCTCGGGCGGTGGCAACGACTTCGAGGTCATCGGCGAGCAGATCGAGGCCGGCCCCTACGGCATCGGCGTCAGCAAGGAGAACACCCAGCTGCGCGACGCCCTCCAGGCTGCGATGAACGCGATCATCAAGAACGGCGACTACCAGAAGATCCTCGAGAAGTGGAACGTCACCGACGGTGGCATCACCGAGGCAAAGATCAACGGTGGCTCCTGAGCCCGCTGAGCCCGCGCGCGACACTGAAGGGGCAACCACTGTGACTGAGACTGTCGACAGGGCTCCGGCGGCATCGGTGCCGCCGGAACAGATCAAGGCCATCCCGGTGCGCCACTACGGCCGCTGGGTGGCCGGCGCCGCGGTCGTCGCGATCCTGGTGCTGATCGGGATCGCCTTCTCCAACGCGAAGATCAACTATGGCATCATCCCGGACTACGTCAAGGACGGCACGATCCTGTCCGGCGCCTGGCACACGCTGTACATCTCCGTGCTGGCCATGGTGCTGGGTCTCGTCCTGGGCGTGATCCTCGCCGTGATGCGGATGTCGTCGAACCCGGTCACGAGCACCGTGGCATGGTTCTACGTCTGGCTCTTCCGCGGCACCCCGGTCCTGGTCCAGCTCCTGCTCTGGTACAACATCTCGTTGGTGTTCCCCGTCCTCAACCTGGGGTTCTACAAGAACGACATGAACGCCGTGATGACCCCGTTCCTGGCGGCCCTGCTGGGGCTCGGCCTGAACGAGGCCGCATACATGTCGGAGATCGTCCGGGCCGGCATCCAGTCGGTCGACGAGGGGCAGACAGAGGCCTCGCACGCGCTGGGCATGACCCGAAGCCAGACGCTGCGGCGCGTGGTCCTCCCGCAGGCGATGCGCATGATCGTGCCGCCGACCGGCAACGAGTACATCAACATGCTGAAGACCTCGTCGCTGGCCTACGTGGTGCAGTTCAGCGAACTCATGAAGCGTGCCACGGACATCTCCAGCACCTCACTCGCGGTCGCTGAGATGTTCTTCGTCGCGTCGATCTGGTACCTGATGCTCACCAGCGTCTTCAGCGTGGGCCAGTACTACCTGGAGCGCCATTACGCCCGCGGTTCGACGCGCAACCTACCGCCGACCCCGCTCCAGCGTCTGAGGAAGAACCTCCGTATGTTCGGTTCGTTCCGCCGCCCGGAGGTGGCCCGATGAGCAACCTCACCAAGGGCATTGCCCCGAGCACCAGTGGCCACCCCATGGTCAGGGCCGAGGGTGTGCACAAGTCCTTCGGGCTCGCCCACATCCTCAAGGGCATCGACCTGGAGGTGAACCCGCGTGAGGTCTTCTGCCTGATCGGCCCGTCCGGCTCCGGCAAATCCACGTTCCTGCGGTGCATCAACCACCTGGAGAAGATCAGCGCCGGCCGGCTCTACGTCGACGGCGACCTGGTCGGCTACCGGCAGAAGGGCGACAAGCTCTACGAGCTGAAGGAGACGGAGGTCGCGGCGCAGCGACGGGACATCGGCATGGTGTTCCAGCGCTTCAACCTCTTCCCGCACATGACGGCGCTCGAAAACGTCATGGAGGCGCCGGTCCAGGTCAAACGCGAGGCCAAGGCCGTCGCCCGGGAACGGGCCCAGCGCCTGCTGGACCGAGTGGGCCTGGGCGACCGGACCGGCCACTACCCCGCTCAACTCTCCGGCGGTCAGCAACAGCGCGTCGCCATCGCCCGCGCACTCGCGATGGAGCCCAAGCTGATGCTCTTCGACGAGCCGACCTCGGCTCTCGATCCGGAGCTCGTCGGTGAGGTACTCGACGTGATGCGAGACCTCGCGGAGGACGGTATGACCATGGTCGTCGTCACCCATGAAATGGGCTTCGCCCGCGAGGTCGGCGACTCCCTGGTGTTCATGGACGACGGCGTGGTTGTCGAATCCGGCCACCCACGCGAGGTCCTGACGAACCCCCAGCACGAGCGGACCAAGTCGTTCCTGTCGAAGGTGCTGTAGCGCACCCGAGAAGGCGTAGCTGCACAACGGCTGTGGGGCTGCCCGGTACGGCGTACCGGGCAGCCCCACGCTCATCGTCCAGGCGTCAGCCGACCCAACGGGAGTTCCACTTCCCGCTGCAGTAAACCTGCCACCCGTAGTTCACCATCTCGTAGCCCCGCGCGCAGAACTCAGTCCGGCTGGTGCCACGGGTGATCGAGGGCCCGTAGTTGATGCCGGATCCGCCCAGACCAGCACACTTGGCCATCGGCCTGGTGGGGCGGTCGCAACGGTTGAGTGTCACGTCGATCTGATAGGCCTGCTGAGATCCGGACCAAACCGTTTTGCCGTACACGTCCTGCGCGCATCCGGGATCAGCCGACGCCGTACCGGCCGTGAGCGGGACAATCGCCGCGGCGGAGAGAACAACGGGCACAAAAGCGCCAAGTACCTTGCTTCGCACAAGTCTCCCCTTCACCAGTCGCGTCCCACTTGGGTGGTCAGACCTAAGCTGTTTGGGCGCACGACATGAATCGGACACCCGTTCGGGTGTTCGACGCCGCGACAGTACACAGGGCCAAAAAATCGATCAAGAAGTTCGAGCACTGGGTGTCTGGAAGCCCCTCCCCCAATGGCTTGATCTCCTCTGCCCATGAGCAGAACGCTTCAAAGGGACCACTGTTCGGCGAGCAGAGGACACATACGCGAATCCAGCCGTGACCAGAAAGAGGCGGTTCGGACTTCTTCGACCGCCTCAGCTGGAGTACAGGGGTCTACTTCAGCGCCAGCAGCAACGTGTCCGACGGTGAGCACCACACCGGCCGGGCCTCCGCGAAGCCCTTCTCGCGCAGTACGCGCGCGTGCCGGGCGGCGGAGGGCATCTCGCCGTCGGCGTGGTCGCCGTAGATCTCGAAGCGGCGGGCCGTGGGCTCGGCGAGGACCGGGTCCTTGGCCGCCAGGGCCCACCACTCCGCCCAGTCGAGGGCGCCGTTCTTCATGGCCCGGTCCCTGCGGGCGCGGCTGTGGGCGGCCTCGGCGGCGTTGATCCTCGGCGTGCTGTCGTCGATCATGTGGTCGGCGTTCATGAAGACACCGCCGTGGCGGACGAGTTCCGCGACCTGGCCGTAGAGGGCCTCCAGGGCTTCCGTGCGCAGCCAGTGGAGGGCCGTGGCGGTGAGGACCGCGTCGTACGTGTCGTACGGGAGCCGGGCGGGCCAGCCGGGGTCCTTGAGGTCGGCCTCGACGAGGGTCACCCGCGCGTCGCCGGCGAAGGTGCCCCGCGCGATGGTGAGCAGGGCGGGGTCGAGGTCGACGCCGGTGCTGGTTGCCCCCGGGAACCTGTCCAGGAGGCGGGCGGTGATGCTGCCGGTGCCGCAGGCGAGGTCGAGGACGCGCGGCTCGGGTCCGACGAAGGCCTCCACCATGTCGAGCATGACGCGGAAGCGGTCCTCCCGGTCGGGCATGTACCACTCCTGCTGGCGGTCCCAGCTCTCCTGCCAGGCCCGCCAGTCGCTGCCGGCGGCGGTGGCGGTCCCCGTGTCCGTGTCCGTCATCGCAAGCCCCTCCCTCACGCATGCCACGTAATACCCTGGAAGCACGACCGTCTGTTACTCGACCGCATGACGACCATAGAGCCCCGCCCGTAAGGACTACAAGTGGAACTGGCCTATTACTCGGATTACGCCGTACGTCTCGTCAACAGCGAGGAGCCGGCCCGGGGCAAGGACAGCCTGACCTCGGTCGAGGCGATCCGGGACCTGTTCGGCGCGAACTCCTCCGCGGCCCGCCGCGCCACCGACGCCGACGTCACGCGCTTCCGCTCGGTACGGGCCCGGCTGCGCGCGGTCTTCGAGGCGGCCGACACGGGCGACGAGACGCTCGCGGTGGCCCTGCTGAACTCGCTGCTGCTGGAGTTCCCGGTGAGCCCGCAGATCTCCGGGCACGACCACCGCGACGAGGACGGCCGCCCGCTGTGGCACATGCACCTGGCCGACCACCCGTCCAACGCCACGGCCGGCTACGCGGCGATCGCGGCGATGGGCCTGGCGTTCCACCTGACGGAGTACGGCGTCGACCGCCTCGGCCTGTGCGAGGCCGCGCCGTGCCGCAACGCCTACCTCGACACCTCGACCAACCGCTCGCGCCGCTACTGCTCCGACCGCTGCGCGACCCGCGCCAACGTGGCCGCCTACCGGGCCCGCAAACGCCTGGAGGCCGACCGGGCGGTGAAGACGGGCCTGGCCGCCGACAGCGCCCAGCGCACCAGCGCCAGCGGCGAGCGCTGAGCGGGCTTGCGCGGCCGGTAGCGGAACCACACCTTGCCCAGGACCAGGTCCTCGGGCACGGCGCCGTAGTCGGTGCTGTCGCCCCCCGCGTACGCGTTGTCCCCGAGCACCCACCAGCCGCCCTCGCGCAGCTCCGCCGCACGCTTGACGACCAGCAGGTCCTGCTGGAAGGGATGCCGCAGGACCACCACGTCACCCGGCCGGATCCGTGCGCCGTACTGCACCACGAGCCGGTCCCCGTGGTACAGCGTGGGCACCATGGACGGTCCGGTCACCTCGGCCAGCCCGAAAGGCAGTACGGCCCCCCTGCCCTCGCTCTCCTGCGACAGCTCCGGCATTCCCGGCACCTCCCCGGTCCGTTCCTCCACCAGTCCCAGTCTCACCCGGGACTTTTGTCCTAAGCCCCAGGGGGCACCCGCGAAAACACGCCTTGCAGGGAGTAATGTCCCACCTGAGAAGACGATCACGAGGAAGGAATGCTCCATGCTTTCCCGCCTGTTTGCCCCCAAGGTCAAGGTCAGCGCACACTGCGACCTTCCCTGCGGTGTGTACGACCCTGCCCAGGCCCGCATCGAGGCGGAGTCGGTGAAGGCCATCCAGGAGAAGATGGCCGGCAACGACGACCCGCACTTCCAGGCGCGCGCCACCGTCATCAAGGAGCAGCGTGCCGAGCTGGCGAAGCACCACGTCTCCGTGCTCTGGAGCGACTACTTCAAGCCCCCGCACTTCGAGAAGTACCCGGAGCTGCACCAGCTGGTCAACGACACGCTGAAGGCCCTCTCCACCGCCAAGGCCTCGACCGACCCGGCCACGGGCCAGAAGGCGCTGGACCACATCGCCCAGATCGACAAGATCTTCTGGGAGACCAAGAAGGCCTGACCGCAGGCGTCGTCCGCTGATCGGCGGTCGGTGCACCACTGCGGGTCGATGAGGACCGTGCAGAGGGTCCGGTCGGTTGTCCGGCCGGACCCTCTCTGCTGCGCCGGGGCCCTCTCCCGTCGGCTCGTGCCATGCTGGCGGGATGACGCTCGAAGACCTGGTACGACTGCGCCGGGCCCGCGACCGGATGGACCGTGAGTACGCCGAGCCGCTGGACGTGGCCGCGCTGGCGCGGACCGCGCTCATGTCGCCGGGGCACTTTCAGCGCAGTTTCCGGGCCGCCTTCGGGGAGACGCCGTACGGGTATCTCATGACCCGGCGCATCGAGCGGGCGAAGGCGCTGCTCAGGCGCGGGGACATGAGCGTGACGGAGGTGTGCCTGGCGGTGGGGTGTACGTCGCTGGGGTCGTTCAGCTCACGGTTCACCGAGCTCGTCGGTCAGACGCCGAGCGCCTATCGGGCGCGGTCGCACGAGGACGGCGCGGTGATTCCGGCGTGCATGGCCCGGACCTTCACGCGCCCGAGGCGCACGGGACCGCCGCCCGCGCCCTAACGTGGGGGAATGGACCTCAAACTCCACCAGTGCTTCATCGCCGTCGACGACCACGACAAGGCGCTCACCTTCTACCGCGACGTGCTCGGACTGGAAGTCCGCAACGACGTCGGGTTCGAGGGGATGCGGTGGGTGACCGTGGGATCGCCGCTGCAACCGGACGTGGAGATCGTCCTGGAGCCGCCCGCCGCCAACCCCGACGCCTCCCCCGCCGACAAGGAGGCCATGGCCCAACTGCTGGCCAAGGGCATGCTCCGCGGGGTCATCTTCAGCACCGCCGACTGCGACGCCCTCTTCTCCCGTGTCCAGGAGTACGGCGCCGACGTCGTCCAGGAGCCGATGGACCAGCCGTACGGGGTGCGCGACTGCGCGTTCCGGGATCCGGCCGGGAACCTGCTGCGGTTCCTGGAGCGGTCCGAGGGGCAGCGCTGAGGCGGGTACGCACATATGCAGGCGGTCATGCCGTGACCGGGCGAGGGCGAGAAGACCGGGGCGGGCAAGTACGGGCGTCGTCACGGCTCACCGCCACCCCCTGCGGTGCCGCTCCCGCCCTGCGCCACCTCAGTGCCTCTTCTGCTCAACCGGGTCCGACGGCAACGCCACCGCCGGGCCGGGGCCGCTCAGCGCTTTCTGCGGTAGGTGCGGACCAGTACGCCGTTGCCGAAGGTGCGCACCTCGTCGAGGGTGAACTCCGTGATGCGGAAGCCGGATCCGAACATCGGCAGGCCCGAGCCCAGCACGACCGGGTAGGTCTTGATGACGAGTTCGTCGATCTCGTCGGCCAGCTCGCCCGCGAGCTGCGAGCCGCCGCACAGGTAGATGCCGAGCTCGCCGTCCTCCGCCTTCAGTTCGCGGATGCGACCGGCGAGGTCCGCGGAGATGATCTCCACGTGCGGGTCGGGGGACTCGCCCAGGGTGCGCGAGGCGACGTATTCGCGCAGGTGGGCGTAGGGGCTGGTGATGCCCTCCTTGAGGGCCACGTCGTAGCTGGCCCGTCCCTGGACGACCGTGTCGAACCGCTTGTTCTCCAGCTCGTCGATGCCGAGCGCGCGGCGGCCATGGGCGGACACGGTCTCCGGGTACTCCGCCTTCAGGAAGGTGAGGAACTCCTCGTCGACGAAGGGGAAGAACATCTGCGCGTCGCCGCTCGGGTCCCCGATGAAGCCATCGATGGAGCAGGCGACGAAGTAGGTGAGCTTTCGCAAGCCGGTCTCCTTCCGTAGGCTGCCACGACCACTGCACTTGTAGTGCTTCAGTTGTAGTACTCCACCCGTAGTGGCTGCAAGAGGTTTTCGTGAGCCCGGGCAAGTGAGAGAAGGGGTTCCGCATGGCCGGCAATCCGGAGCGGCGGGCGGCGCTGGTCGACGCCGGGGTCGAGGTGCTCGCGCGCGAGGGCGCACGTGGGCTGACGTTCCGCGCGGTCGACGCCGAGGCCGGGGTCCCGGTCGGCACCGCCTCGAACTACTTCCCCAGCCGCGTCGACCTGCTGCGGCAGATCGACACCCGGCTGCACACCCGCCTCGCGCCCGACCCCGGGGTGCTTGCCACCCTGATGAACCGCCCCAAGGACCGCGCCCTGGTCGCGGCGTTCATGCACGACCTGCTGGCCCGCGCGACCCGCGACCGCACGGGCTACCTGGCCCTGCTGGAAATGCGTCTGGAGGCCACCCGGCGCCCCGAACTGCATGCCTCCTTCACCAAGTCGGTGCGCGGGGACCTGGAGGAGGCTCTGGAACACCACCGGGCCGCCGGTCTGCCCGGCGGCGACGAGACCGTGACCGTGCTCTACCTCGCCGTGCTCGGTCTGCTCCTGGAGCACCTGACCCTGCCGGGCGTCCTGGACGGCGTACTGCCCGGGGTGAGCGTGCCGGACGGGTTGGTGGACCGCATCGTGGTGACGATCGTTCCGGAGGGCTAGGGCGTGCGGGGTTCCCGCCACATCGGCCACATCCGGGGGCCGTCCGGGAGGTCGAGGGTGCGGCCGGTGAAGGTGAAGCCCAGGCGTTCGTAGAGTGTGATGCTGCGCTTGCTGCTGGCCTCCAGGTAGGCGGGCAGGCCCTTGTGGTCGCAGTGGTCGAGGGCGTGCTGGATGAGGGCGCTGCCCAGGCCCTCGCCCTGGCGGGCGGGAGTGACACCGATCATCCACAGGTACTCGTGGGCGCGGTCCGCCGGATGGAAGTCGGCCATCAGGCGGGCGATCTCCTCCACGCGCGCGTTGGCCGGGTCGACCGTCTCGCGCAGGCGGACGGCGTCGTCGGAGTCGTCCATGTCGTCGGGGGAAGCCACCGGTATCGACAGCCACAGCGCGCAGGCCGTGCCGTCCTCCGTCACGTCGATCCGGCCCTCTTCGAGCACGATGTCGGTGAAGGCGGTCATCAGCCGGTGGTGGGTCGTGCGGCGGTACTCCTCGCCGGGGAAGACCCAGCCGCTCACCGGGTCGTCCTGGAAGGCCTCGTCCAGCAGCCGTACGACCCGTGCGCGGTCGTCCTGTCCCGCTGACCGGATGCCTACGCCCATCTTCCGCCCTCTCAGCTCAAGTGGCCCTGGAAGTACGGGTGTTGAGCCTAGGGGAAAGGGGCGGGTCCCGCACACCGTGGGGCAGTGCGGGACCCGCCGGACCGGAGTCCCGGCGGCCGTACGGAGTCAGGAGCCGTACGGATCCGGTGGCTCCGGGGTCTTCCCCGGTGGGGCGGGTGTCAGCTGGTGCGCCTGGTCACGAACTCGGCCAGGGCCAGCAGGCCGCCCGCGTGCGCGGGGTCGGGGACGGCACGGGCCAGGTCGTCCACGGCCCGGGCCATCCGGTCGGCCGCCTGAGCCTGGGCCCAGTCCCGGCCGCCGGCCCGCTCCACCGCCAGCGCGGTGCGCTGCAGTTCCTCTTCTCCTTCCCGCCCTTCCCGATGGGGCCGCGAGTACAGCTCGGCGAGTTCGGCGGCGGCCGGGGCGCCGGAGGTCAGCGCGGCGACCACCGGCAGGGACTTCTTGCGGGCGGCGAGGTCGGCACCGGCCGGCTTTCCGGTGCGGCCCGGGTCACCCCATATGCCGATCACGTCGTCGATCAGCTGGAAGGCCAGCCCCGCCTGCCGGCCGAACGCGTCCAGCGCCTCGGCCTCCTCCTTCCCCGCTCCCGCGTACAGCGCGCCGACGGCACAGGCGCAGCCGAGCAGTGCGCCCGTCTTGGCCTCGGCCATGGCCAGCACCTCGGCGAGCGTGACCTCGCCGGGGGCCCGATGCTCCAGGGCCGTGTCCGCCTGCTGGCCCGCGCACAGCTCGACCACGCAGGCCGCGAGCCGGGCGGCGGCCGCCTGGGACGCCGGGTGCCGGTCCTCGGCGAGCAGCCGCAGGGCCAGCGCCTGCAGGGCGTCCCCGGCGAGGATCGCGTCGGTGTCGCCGAACACCGCCCACGCGGTGGGCCGGTGCCGGCGGGTGGCGTCCCGGTCCATCACGTCGTCGTGCAGCAACGTGAAGTTGTGGACCAGTTCCACCGCCGCGGCGGCCCGCGCCGCCCCCGCCCTCGCCTCCGGCCCGCCGAGTGCGGCGGCCGCCGTGAGGACGAGCGCCGGGCGGATCGCCTTGCCCTCGTTCCCTGCGGCCGGCGTGCCGTCCGCGTGCTCCCAGCCGAAGTGGTAGCGCGCGATCCGGCGCATCGAGGCGGGCAGGGAGTCGACCGCCGCCCGCAGTTCGGGATCGACCGACCTCCGGGAACGCTCGAGGATCAGCGCCGCGTCGTGTCCGTCGGGCGCACCCACCGGCCGGGGCACGGTCGCCGGACGCTCTGCCGTCCGCTCTGTCGTCTCCGTCATGGACTCGGCCATCCGATCCACATCCGATCCCCCTCGGAAGAGACCGCGGACGGTGGAGCTTCCGCAGCCGGAACCTGGCGCGTACTCCCGGGATGTACCCGGCCCGGCGGGCCGGGACACCGGTGGGCGGCGCGAGTCGTCAGCGCCAACGGCCGACCTCGATGTTCTCCAGGACGCCCAGCGCGTCCGGCACCAGCACCGCCGCCGAGTAGTAGGCCGTCACCAGGTACTTGATGACCGCCTGCTCGTTGATGCCCATGAACCGCACGGACAGGCTCGGCTCGATCTCGTCGGGGATCCCCTTGGCCCGCAGCCCGATGACGCCCTGGTCGTCCTCGCCGGTGCGCATCGCGATGATCGAGCTGGTCCTGGCGTCGGTGACCGGGATCTTGTTGCACGGGAAGATCGGCACCCCGCGCCAGGTGGGGATGCGGTTGCCGCCCATGTCGATGGTCTCCGGGACCAGCCCCCGCTTGTTCAGCTCGCGGCCGAACGCGGCGATCGCGCGCGGATGGGCGAGGAAGAGCTTGGTACCGCGGCGCCGGCTGAGCAGCTCGTCCATGTCGTCGGGGCTCGGCACACCGTCGTGCGGCTGGATCCGCTGGTCGTACTCGCAGTTGTGGAGCAGGCCGAAGTCGCGGTTGTTGATCAGCTCGTGCTCCTGGCACTCCTTCAACGCCTCGACGGTCAGCCTCAGTTGCTGCTCCGTCTGGTTCATCGGCTGGTTGTAGAGGTCGGCCACGCGCGAGTGGATGCGCAGGACGGTCTGGGCGATGCTCAGCTCGTACTCGCGGGGGCGGCCCTCGTAGTCGACGAAGGTGTGCGGGATGTCCGGCTCGCCGTCGTGGCCGGCAGCGAGGTCGACCGCCTTCTCGCCGTACTTGTTGGCGCGCTGCCCCGGGATCGAGCGCAGCCGCCGGAGGTGGGCGCGCAGCGACTCGGCGCGGTCGGTGACCTGTTCGAAGTCGTGGCGGGACAGGACGAGGACGGTGCACGTGGTGTCCGCGCGTGCGGTGTACTCCCAGATGGCGTCCGGGTCGAGGAGCGCCTGGTCGCCGAAGTAGGCGCCGTTGGCGAGGACGCCGAGGACCTGGTCGTCGCCGTAGGGGCCGGTGCCGACCTTCTGGACCCTGCCGTGCGCCAGCAGGTACACCTCCTCGGCCTGGTTGCCGAACGAGGCGATCACCTGGCCGGCGGCGATCTCCCGCTGCCGGCAGCGCTGGGCGAGCTCCGAGAGCACGTCCTCGTCCTCGTACCCGCGCAGGGCCGGCAGTTCGCCGAGTTCGGCGGGGATGACCTCGGTTCTGTCGCCGGTCTTCACGAAGGTGATGCGGCCGTCGCCGACGGCGTAGGTGAGCCGCCGGTTCACCCGGTACGTGCCGCCCTGCACGTCGACCCAGGGCAGCATGCGCAGCAGCCAGCGCGAGCTGATCTCCTGCATCTGGGGAACGGACTTGGTGGTGGTGGCCAGGTTCCGCGCGGCCGCGGTGCCGAGGCTCTGCTGCGGCCGGCCCTGTTCCGCGCGGACCTCTTCGCCTACCGACATAGAGAATTGTCCTCCCGCTCACGCCCGGCACGCTCGGCGCCGCGCATCGATCTTGCGGGCACCAGCCTTCCATCACGGAAAGTGTCCGTACCATTACCCGAAAGAGCGGGAATGGATCACCGTCGCCCCGGGCAGACAAGGGCCCCTCCCGGCGGCGGGCGGATGTGCCGACCCGGACAATGGCCGCGTGACCAGCTCCGCCGCTCCCGATCCCGCCGCGCTCGCCCCGAGGCTCCCCTCGCCCCTGCAGGAGGTCGCCGACGACCGCTTCGCCCGGCGCGGTCTGCGGCTGCTGCTCAAGCGCGACGACCTGATCCACCCGGAGCTGACCGGCAACAAGTGGCGCAAACTCGCCCCGAACCTGAGGGCCGCGGCCGGACGGACGGTCGTGACCTTCGGCGGCGCCTGGTCCAACCATCTGCGCGCGACCGCCGCCGCGGGCCGCCTCCTGGGCCTGCGCACGGTCGGTGTGGTCCGCGGGCAGGAGCTCGCCGACCGACCCCTCAACCCCTCCCTCGCCCGGTGCGCGGCCGACGGGATGCGGTTGCACTTCGTCGACCGGACGACCTACCGCCGCAAGTCCGAGCCGGAGACGCTCGCCGCCGTACTGCGCGACATCGGTGCCGAGGAGCCGTACGTCGTCCCCGAGGGCGGCAGCAACGCCCTCGCCGTACGCGGCTGCCGGGCCCTGGGCGAGGAACTCGGCGCCCACGCCGACGTCGTCGCCCTGGCCTGTGGCACCGGCGGCACCCTGGCCGGTCTGGCCGCGGGCCTCCCGCCCGGCCGGCGCGTCCTGGGCGTACCGGTCCTCAGGGGCGGCTTCCTGACGGCGGACATACAGGCCCTGCAGGAGCGGGCCTTCGGCGCCCGCCGCGGCACCTGGTCGCTCGACGAGCGCTTCCACTTCGGCGGCTACGCCCGCACCACATCCGAACTCGACGCCTTCGCCGAGGACTTCACCGGCCGGCACGGCGTCCCCGTCGAGCGCCTCTACGTCGCCAAGCTGCTGTACGCCCTGGTCGCCCTGGCCGGCGAGGGCGCCTTCGCGCGCGGGACGACGATCGCCGCTGTCGTCACGGGCAGCCCCTTCCCGGTACAGCCCTGACCCGCGTGCCCGGCCGCGTTCCCGCCCCCTCGCTCACGCCCCTCCCGCGCTCACGCCGTCCCCCTCACCGTCCCCCCTCACACCGTCTCCCGGTAGGCGGCCGCCTCCTCCAGGTCGAGCCTGCGCAGCAGGGTGCGCAGCATCTCGTCGTCGATGTAGCGCCCGTCCCGCAGCCGTACGAAGATCTCGCGCTCGGTGCTGATCATGTCCCGGGACAGCCGGCGGTAGATGTCGTCGACCGACTCGCCGGTGACCGGGTTGACCTGGCCGAGGCGCTCCCACACGGAGTTGCGGCGGCGCTCCAGGACCGTGCGGAGCCGTTCGGCGAGCGGCTGGGGCAGGGTGTTGCGCTCGTCCTGGAGGAGTTCCTCCAGGCGCTGCTCGGCGGCCCGGGAGGCCTGTGCCTGGGCGTTCGCCTCGGCCAGGGTCTCCGCCTGCGCACTCCGGCCGGGGAACTTCAGCAGGCGGATCAGCGGCGGCAGCGTCAGGCCCTGCACCACCAGCGTCCCGATGACCGTCGTGAAGGTCAGGAAGAGCAGCAGGCTGTGCCTGGGGAACGGCTCGCCGTCGTGCAGCGTGGCCGGGATCGAGAAGGCGATGGCCAGGGACACCACGCCCCGCATCCCGGCCCAGGCGGTGACCATCGCGCCCCTCCAGGTGGGGTTCTCCTCCCGCGCCCGGACGCGCCGGGACAGCAGGCGGGGCAGGAACGCCGCCGGGTACACCCACACGAACCGGGTGGCGACGACCACCAGGAAGACGGCGGCCGCGTACCAGGCGGCCTCGGCGCCCGCGTGCGCCCTGAGGCCCCTCAGGACGATCGGCAGCTGCAGTCCGATGAGGGCGAACACCGAGGACTCCAGGACGAAGGCGACCATCTTCCACACCGCCTCCTCCTGGAGCCGGGTGGCGAAGTCGACCTCCCACGCGCGGTGGCCGAGGTAGAGGGCGACCGTGACGACGGCGAGGACACCGGAGGCGTGCAGCTGCTCGGCGACGCCGTAGGCGACGAACGGGATCAGCAGGGAGAGCGTGTTCTGCAGCAGCGGCTCCTCCAGATGGGTGCGCAGCCAGTGCAGCGGCGCCATCAGCACCAGTCCGACGCCGACGCCGCCGACCGCCGCGACCAGGAACTCCTCGACGCCCCCGGCCCAGGTCGCGCCCTCGCCGACCGCGGCGGCCACCGCCACCTTGTAGGCGGTGATCGCGGTGGCGTCGTTGAGCAGGGACTCCCCCTGCAGGATCGTGGTGATCCGCGAGGGCAGCCCGACCCGACGGGCCACCGCCGTCGCCGCGACCGCGTCCGGCGGCGCCACCACCGCGCCCAGCACCAGCGCGGCCGTCAGCGGCAGCCCCGGCACGATCAGGTACGCGGCCCAGCCGACCACGAAGGTCGCGAACAGCACGTACCCGACCGAGAGCAGCGCCACGGGTCGCAGCTGCGCGCGCAGGTCGAGGTAGGAGCTGTCCCGGGTCGACGTGTACAGCAGCGGGGGCAGCAGCAGCGGCAGGACCACTCCGGGGTCGAGGGTGTAGGCGGGGACCCCGGGGACGTAGGAGACCGCCAGTCCGGCCGCGACCAGCAGCAGGGGTGCCGGTACGGGGGTGCGCCGGGCGGCCCCGGCCACCGTGGCACTGCCCGCGACCAGCAACAGCAGCGGCATCACGTCCATCGCCCTCACCCGCCCGTCGTTCTCGCCGCCCGCTTTCCGCACGGTCACCCGCGCACCCGTCGTAACCTGGCAATCATGAAACAGTGCACGCACGCCGGCACGCTGCCGCGTCCGGAGCCCGCGCCCGAGAGCGAGACCTGCCCGGAGTGCCTGGCGGACGGCACGGATCCGGTGCAGCTGCGGCTGTGTCTGACCTGTGGGCACGTCGCGTGCTGCGACTCCTCGTCGGGACGGCACGCGACCAGGCACCACGAGGACACCGGGCACCCCGTGATGCGGACCTTCGAGCCCGGCGAGGACTGGCGTTGGTGCTTCGTGGACCACGTGCTCGTGTGACCGCGCCCGGGTGACCGTGCCCGGGTGACGTGCTCCTGCGACGGGGGTCGGAGGGTTCGACGGTTCGACCGTCTGACGTCTGGGTACGACAATCCGGCCCGCGCTGTTCCCGTTGGGGCCCGCAAACCCCTAGCCACGTAGCGTATTCGCGGCTTTACTATGAGTGACAGCGGGGGGTTGGGGTCCCGGGACAGGAATGCCGAGCGCGCGGTAGCGTCACCGCTGAACCATGTATCGCGTTACCCCGGGGGGCGACCCTCGGCCCTGAGAGAACTTGTACCACCTTGGAGGTGAGGGTGTCCCAGATCGCAGGCGAGCCCGTGGCGAACCAGGACTTCGTGGAGGTCCGGCTGCCGGCTGCGGGTGCCTACCTGTCGGTGCTGCGGACGGCCACGGCCGGTCTCGCAGCCCGCTTGGACTTCACCCTCGACGAGATCGAGGACCTGCGCATCGCGGTGGACGAGGCCTGCGCGATCCTGCTCCAGCAGGCCGTACCCGGCTCGGTGCTCAGCTGTGTCTTCCGGCTGGTCGACGACTCGCTCGAGGTGACCGTCTCGGCCCCGACCACGGACGGCCACGCGCCCTCGCGGGACACGTTCGCCTGGACCGTCCTGTCCGCGCTCGCGGGTAAGGTCTCCTCCGCCGTGGACGAGGACAAGACCGTGTCGATCAGCCTCCACAAACAGCGCGGCGCGGGACCCGGGCCGGCGTGAGGAACGGGGACGGGCCGGTGCGGGACGAAGAGCGCGGCACACGGGAGCTGCCGGCCGAGGGCGGGATTCCCGCCCGCGCGGACGAGGTCACGAGCCCGGACGGGACCACCCCGGGCGGCCCGGCCGTGCCCCGGCCCACGGCGGGCGGCGTCGACGGCATCCCGGAGCAGGCAAGGCCGCACCCGGAGGACGAGCCGTCGGCGGCCGGCCTTCCGGGCGAGGGGCTCGCGCGGGGCGACGTCGTGCGGGGCACGCCCGCGCCGACGCGGAGCGGAGCCGGTGCCGGCCATGGAGGTCCTCCCCCTCACGGGGATTCCCCCTGTTCGCGCGAAGGCGAGAACGCGGGGAAGGAGGCGGGGGCTCGGGGAAGGGCAACGGGCGGGACGATGAGCGAGCACGAGCGAAACTCCGAGGCCGACGGGCAGGGCGTGCCGAGCGCGCACCGCGCGCAGCACGGCCCTCAGGACCGCAGTGGCGCACGCGCGATGTTCGTCGAACTGCGCACGCTGAGGGAGGGCAGCCCGCAGTACGCGGAGCTGCGCAACCAGCTGGTCCGCATGCACCTGCCGCTCGTCGAGCACCTCGCGCGCCGTTTCCGCAACCGCGGTGAGCCGCTGGACGACCTGACCCAGGTCGCCACCATCGGTCTGATCAAGTCGGTCGACCGGTTCGACCCGGACCGCGGCGTGGAGTTCTCGACGTACGCGACCCCGACGGTCGTCGGCGAGATCAAGCGGCACTTCCGGGACAAGGGCTGGGCGGTGCGCGTACCGCGCCGGCTGCAGGAGCTGCGCCTGGCGCTCACCACCGCGACGGCCGAGCTGTCCCAGCTGCACGGCCGCTCCCCCACGGTGCACGAGCTGGCCGAGAAGCTGGCCATCTCCGAGGAGGAGGTCCTGGAGGGCCTGGAGTCGGCCAACGCCTACTCCACCCTGTCCCTGGACGTCCCCGACACCGACGACGAGTCCCCGGCGGTCGCCGACACCCTCGGCGCGGAGGACGAGGCGCTGGAGGGCGTGGAGTACCGCGAGTCGCTCAAGCCGCTGCTGGAGGACCTTCCCCCGCGCGAGAAGCGGATCCTGCTGCTGCGCTTCTTCGGCAACATGACCCAGTCGCAGATCGCGCAGGAGGTCGGCATCTCCCAGATGCACGTCTCCCGGCTGCTGGCCCGCACGCTGGCCCAGCTGCGGGAGAAGCTGCTGGTGGAGGAGTAGAGCAGTGGCGGAAGGGCCCTAACGCTGTTCGGTTTCCCGGGTGCGGCCCGGGCCCTTGATGTCGAGGGCCTGGGTCGTCGCCGGGTTCACGAGCAGCACCAGCGAGGTCACGGCCACGACGGCGAGCGCGATGCCGGCCGGGATGGCCATGCTGTCGGCCTGCAGCAGGTTGTAGGCCACGGGCAGTGCCAGGATCTGCGTGATGACCGCCGGTCCCCGGCTCCAGCTGCGCCGCAGCAGCAGCCCCCGGGCGGCGAGCAGCGGCAGCAGCGCGAGCACGAGCACCGTGATGCCGCCGGTGATGCCGGTCTCCCGGTCGCTTCCGTCGCCGGTGACGCCGAGGACGAGCATCCAGGCCCCGCCCACGAGCAGCGCGAGCCCTTCCAGCGCGGACAGCGCCGCCGCGTACGTCAGCCGCCGCGGACGCGGGCCGACGGCGCCCTCGGCACCCGTGGCGTCCGTGACATCCGTGGCGTCCGTGGTTTTCCGGGTGGGGTTCTGCTCACTGCTCACCCCAGCAGGGTAGCTCTCACGGCCCGGACCACCGTGTGCAGGCTCACATCCGGATCCCTGTCCGATCCCTGCCTCGGTGTGGGCCGGGTACTGCCCGGTAGGTACGCTGCACCCCATGCGTGCACTTCTCGTGGTCAATCCGGCGGCAACCACCACAAGCGCACGTACGCGCGATGTGCTGATCCACGCGCTCGCCAGCGAGATGAAGCTGGATGCGGTCACCACCGAATACCGCGGTCACGCCCGCGACCTGGGCCGGCAGGCCGCGGACAGCGACGACATCGACCTGGTCGTGGCGCTCGGCGGCGACGGCACGGTCAACGAGGTCGTCAACGGCCTGCTGCACCGCGGCCCCGACCCCGAGCGGCTGCCCCGCCTCGCCGTGGTCCCCGGCGGCTCCACCAATGTCTTCGCGCGCGCCCTGGGGCTGCCCAACGACGCCGTGGAGGCCACCGGCGCGATCCTGGACGCCCTGCGCACCGGCAGCGAGCGCACGGTCGGCCTGGGCCTCACCTCGGGAACGCCGGGCACCGACGACGCTGCCGTCCCGGAGCGCTGGTTCACCTTCAACGCCGGGCTCGGCTTCGACGCGGGCGTGGTCGGGCGGGTGGAGCAGAAGCGGGAGCGCGGCAAGAAGTCCACGCACGCCCTGTACGTACGGCAGGTGGTCCGCCAGTTCCTCGGCGAGCCGGGCCGGCGGCACGGGGCGATCACCCTGGAGCGGCCCGGGGAGGATCCGCTCACCGAGTTGGTGGTGGCCATAGTGTCGAACACCTCACCGTGGACGTATTTGGGCAATCGCCCGATGTACACGTCTCCTAAGGCCTCGTTCGATACAGGGCTCGACGTGCTCGGTCTCAGCCGTCTGTCCACCGCCGCGGTTGCCCGGTATGGGACCCAGTTGCTCACTTCGTCCCCCGAGCGCGGCCCTCATGGCAGGCACGCTGCTTCCCTGCACGACTTGAGCCGCTTCACCTTGCATTCGAAGGTTCCGCTGCCCCTTCAGATGGACGGTGACCACCTCGGGCTGCGCAAGAGCGTGACGTTCACAGGCGTACGCCGTGCACTGCGTGTGATTGTGTGAGTGGAAGGGCCCAAAGTCCTTTCACTCGAACGTTTAGGCCAGGATCCACCCCATGGAAGTACGGCTGTGACCTAGTCGACACCGAGGAATCAAAAAAAACTTTCCGGAAGGGGTTGTATCCGCCGCCGAGGTTTGCGAGTCTCTACGTGGCGATCAGGACGGCCCATCACACGGGATCCGGAGACCGCCGAGAATCCCTCTTCACACCACAGGACCACGCCAGGGAACCTGGCAGTCGGCCCTTCACTTGTCGAGGGATTCGTGAAAGCGTTCACATTCACAAGCAACCCGCACGAACACCGAGAGAGGTAGCAGCCATGGACTGGCGTCACAACGCCGTTTGCCGCGAGGAAGACCCCGAGCTGTTCTTCCCCATCGGCAACACCGGTCCTGCGCTGCTGCAGATCGAGGAAGCCAAGGCTGTCTGCCGTCGCTGCCCGGTTATCGAGCAGTGCCTGCAGTGGGCGCTCGAGTCCGGCCAGGACTCCGGCGTCTGGGGTGGTCTCAGCGAGGACGAGCGCCGCGCGATGAAGCGCCGCGCCGCCCGCAACCGGGCCCGTCAGGCATCCGCCTGACCACAGCCACCCCGCTGACAGCCTGAGCTTGGCGGCGCGTACAGCGAGTACGCATCCCCCGCCCCCGAGCCGCAGCGCGCAGTACCCCCGATGCGCAAACGAGCCGCAACGAGCGACTAGCCTCGGACCGTTCCCGGTCCGAGGCTCTTTGCTGTCCGGGCCACTTGTGCGCCCGGACGCACTACTCGCAGTACAACCGCGCTACTTGTGCGCCGGGACTGCTACTTGTGCGCCCGCACCGGGATGTCGAGGATCACGCGCGTGCCGCGCTCCGGGGCCGGCACCATGTCGAAGGTGCCGCCCAGCTCACCCTCGACCAGGGTGCGTACGATCTGCAGGCCCAGGTTGCCGGAGCTGTGCGCGTCGAAGTCCTCGGGCAGCCCCACGCCGTCGTCCTGGACGGTCACGAGCAGGCGGGCCTCGCGCGAGGTCCCGCCGCGGACCGCGGAGACCTCCACGGTGCCCGTGTCACCCTCGCGGAAGCCGTGTTCCAGGGCGTTCTGCAGGACCTCGGTCAGCACCATCGACAGCGGGGTGGCGACCTCGGCGTCCAGGATGCCGAAGAGGCCGGTGCGCCGGCCGGTCACCTTGCCCGGAGAGATCTCGGCGACCATCGACAGCACCCGGTCGGCGATCTCGTCGAACTCCACCCGCTCGTCCAGGTTCTGGGACAGCGTCTCATGGACGATGGCGATCGACCCGACCCGGCGGACCGCCTCCTCCAGTGCCTCCCTGCCGCGCTCGGACTCGATGCGCCGGGCCTGCAGCCTGAGCAGGGCCGCCACCGTCTGCAGGTTGTTCTTGACCCGGTGGTGGATCTCCCGGATCGTCGCGTCCTTGGTGAGCAGCTCCCGCTCGCGGCGGCGCAGTTCGGTGACGTCCCGAAGCAGCACCAGCGAACCGATGCGCGTGCCCTTGGGTTTGAGCGGGATCGCCCGGAACTGGATGACCGCGCTGTTGGCCTCGACCTCGAACTCCCGGGGTGCCCAGCCGCTGGCCTGCTTCACCAGGGCCTCGTCCACCGGGGCCAGGGAGGGGGCGAGTTCGGCGGTGGTCTCGCCCAGGCGGTGGCCGACGAGGTCGGCGGCGAGACCGAGGCGGTGGTAGGCGGACAGCGCGTTGGGCGAGGCGTACTGGACGACGCCGTCCGCGTCCAGCCGGATCAGTCCGTCGCCGACCCGCGGCGCGACGTCCATGTCGACCTGCTGGTCGGGGAACGGGAAGGCGCCGGCCGCGATCATCTGCGCCAGGTCCGAGGCGCTCTGCAGATACGTCAGCTCAAGACGGCTCGGGGTGCGCACCGTCAGCAGGTTGGTGTTGCGCGCGATGACCCCGAGGACGCGGCTCTCCCGCCGTACGGGGATGGACTCGACGCGGACCGGGACCTCCTCGCGCCACTCCGGGTCGCCTTCGCGCACGATCCGGCCCTCGTCGAGCGCGGCGTCCAGCAACGGGCGGCGGCCGCGCGGGACGAGGTGGCCGACCATGTCGTTCTGGTAGGAGGTCGGGCCGGTGTTCGGCCGCATCTGGGCGACGGAGACATAGCGGGTGCCGTCGCGGGTGGGGATCCACAGGACCAGGTCGGCGAAGGAGAGGTCGGAGAGCAGCTGCCACTCCGAGACCAGCAGGTGGAGCCACTCGAGATCGGAGTCGTCGAGGGCGGTGTGCTGGCGGACGAGTTCGTTCATGGAGGGCACGTGTGCGAGCGTACCCGGGCGTTTGTACGGTTCTGAAACGGTACGGACGCGTACGGCGGTGAACGGTGGAGTGCGGCGGCGTACGGCTCTGCCGACCCCGGAGACACCCGCGGGCCGCGGCGCCTGGGAGGGACCCTCAACCCTCCCGGCACCGCAGCCCGGAGCAGTATCGGCCGTGGGGTGTGCGGTCCCGGTCGGCCGAAGGATGAGGAGCCGGGGCAGTCAGGGCAGAGAGCTCCGGATCCTCGGTCCGTCTTCCTGTGCGGGGAAGACGGAGGCTCGCGCGTTGGACGCTCCGAGCATTCTGGACTAGACCACCTGGCCTGTCCATGTGCCGGACGGCGGTTGTTGTGGTTTCTTCATCGGTCGGCCGGCCGGGCCAGGTCCGGGCCGAGATGGATCGGCCAACTGGCCAGGACTTCCCGGCGCGCACCACGCAGCCTAGCCCGCCCGGCCCGGTAACGGGACCGGGCGGCCGGGGCGATTTCCGCGTGCGCCCCGAGCGCCTCGGATTCCTCATGCCCCGCGCCGTCGCACGCCTGGCCCTCTTGGGCAGTCACACGCACGTCTCTGTTAGATTGGACTTAGGGTGGATTGGTCTAAACCACCTGATCGTCGACCCTCGTCAACGGGTCCCGTCCCCTCTCCTCAGACCTCCTCAGATCGGCAGGCCCAGCGTGGAAGTTGTCATCGTTCCGGACGCCAGCGCAGGCGGCGAGCTCGTCGCGGAGGCCATGGCGCAACTGCTCAGGCGCAAACCCGACGCCGTGCTCGGCATGGCCACGGGCTCGACGCCGCTGCCCGTGTACGAGGCACTGGCGGGCAAGGTGCGCTCGGGCGCCGTGGACGCCTCGCGGGCGAGGATCGCCCAGCTCGACGAGTACGTGGGGCTGCCCGCCGGGCACCCGGAGTCGTACCGCGAGGTCCTGCGGCGCCAGGTGGTGGAGCCGCTCGGCCTGGGGATGGACTCCTTCCTGGGGCCCGACGGCACCGCGGAGGACGTGCAGGCGGAGGCCGACGCCTACGAGAAGGCGCTCGCCGAGGCCGGCGGCGTGGACCTGCAGCTGGTCGGAATCGGCGTGGACGGGCACATCGCGTTCAACGAGCCGAGCTCCTCGCTGTCCTCGCGCACCCGGGTCAAGATCCTGACCGAGCAGACCCGCGCCGACAACGCGCGTTTCTTCGACGGTGACATCGCGCAGGTGCCGCACCAGGTCATCACGCAGGGTGTCGGCACGATCCTCGACGCGCGGCACGTGGTGCTGATGGCCACGGGCGAGAGCAAGGCGGAGGCGCTCGCGGCGACCGTCGAGGGACCGATCGCCGCCATCTGCCCGGCCTCGGCCCTGCAGCTCCACCGGCACGCCACGATCGTCGCCGACGAGGCCGCCGCCTCCCAGCTGAAGCTCGCGGACTACTTCCGCTACGCCTACGCCAACAAGCCGTCCTGGCAGGGCATCTAGCCCCCACTGGCTCCCACGCGCACACGTGAAGGTGCCGGTCGCCCCGAGTGGGGTGACCGGCACCTTCGTCGTTGGGACCACGCCCCGGAGGACGCCCGGGGCCGTCCGGCCTACGCCCCCGCGATGACCTCCGCCGCCGCTCGGCCGCAGACGCGGGCCGCGCCGTGGGTGGCGATGTGGAGGGAGGCCCGGGGGGAGGCCCGGGGGACGCCCATTTCCACGACGATCGTGTCGGGGCGGGCGGCGAGGAGGGTGCCGAGGGCGGAGGCCATCCACGGGTGGCGGTGCTCGTCGCGGACGACGGCGACCACGCGCCGCTCCCCGGCCGCCTCCAGGGCCGCGCGGCCCGCGTCCTCGCCGGCGAAGCCGCCCGTCTCCGTGCCCGGCAGGAGACGGGCGAGCTCGGCGGCCACGCCCCAGGGGGTCTCGTCGCCGACCGCGATGTTGGCGACCGGGGTGAGAGCGGCGACGTAGGGCGGCTCGGTGAGCGGGGCGAAGGTCTCGCCGCCGGTGATCCGCAGCGCGCGCCGGGCCGCTCGCAGGCCGACCTCCTCGTCGGCGGTGACGGGCGCCCCCGAGGCCGCGGACGCCGTCCAGCGGGCCAGCGCACGCACGCGTGCGGCCGCGTCCGCCAGCCGTTCCTCGGGCAGCTCACCGGCGCGGACGGCGGTGACGAGGGCGTCCCGGAGGCGTCGTACCGTCTCGTCGTCCGCCAGGCCGCCGCCCACGCAGATCGCGTCGGCGCCGGCCGCGATGGCGAGGACGCTGCCCCGCTCGATGCCGTAGGTGCCGGCGATGGCCTGCATCTCCATGCCGTCGGTGACGATCAGGCCGTCGTAGTCCAGCTCGCCGCGCAGGAGATCGGTCAGGATCCGGCGGGACAGGGTTGCCGGGCGGTCCGGGTCCAGCGCGGGGACCAGGATGTGCGCGCTCATCACGGCCTTGGTGCCCGCGTCGATCGCCGCGCGGAACGGCACGAGGTCGCGCTCCCGGAGCACCGCCGGGTCCACGTCGATGCGCGGCAGCGCGTGGTGGGAGTCGACCGCCGTGTCCCCGTGCCCGGGGAAGTGCTTGGTGCAGGCGGCGACGCCCGCGGACTGCAGTCCGGCCACGTAGGCGGCGGTGTGCCGGGCGACCAGCCCGGTGTCGGCGCCGAAGGAACGGACACCGATGACCGGGTTGCCCGGATTGGAGTTGACGTCGGCGGACGGCGCCCAGTTGAGGTTGACGCCGCACTCCGCGAGCCGCCGGCCCAGTTCCAGGGCCACGCTCCGGGTCAGCTCCGTGTCGTCCACCGCGCCGAGCGCGTGGTTGCCGGGGAAGCTGGAGCCGGTGCGCACCTCCAGGCGGGTGACGTCGCCGCCCTCCTCGTCGATGGCGACCAGGACGTCGTCCCGCTCCTCGCGCAATCGTTCGGTCAGTGCGGCCAGTTGCTCGGACGAGGCGATGTTGCGGCCGAACAGGCCGACCGAGGCCAGGCCCTCGCCGACGCGGCGCAGCAGCCAGTCGGGGGCGGTGGTGCCGGTGAAGCCCGGCTGGAGGACGGTCAGCGCGTCGCGGGTGAGAGTGTCGGTGCCGCTGGCGATTGTCGTCATCGGGTGGCGTTATCCCTTCACGGCGCCGGAGGTGAGACCGCTGACGGCCCTGCGCTGCAGGAAGACGAAGAGGATCAGGATCGGGAGGGCGAAGAGGGAGGAGGCCGCCATGGTCGCGCCCCAGTCGTCGCCGAACTGGGTCTGGAAGCTGGACAGCCACAGCGGCAGCGTCTTGGCCTCGGCGTCCTTGTTCAGCACCAGGACGAGGGCGAACTCGTTCCAGGCGGTGATGAAGCCGAACAGCGAGGTGGCCATCAGGCCCGGGGCGAGCAGCGGCAGGATGACCCGGCGGAAGGCCGTCATACGGGAGCAGCCGTCCACCATGGCCGCCTCCTCCAGTTCCTTCGGCACGGCGGCGACGAAGCCGCGCAGCGTCAGGATGGTGAAGGGCAGGATCATCATCGTGTAGAAGAGCGTCAGCGGCACGAGGCTGTTCAGCATCGACGCGTCCCGCACGATCATGTAGATCGCAATGATCATGACTTCCCAGGGCGCCATCTGGGCCAGCATGAAGCCGACGATGAAGCCACGCCGTCCCTTGAACCGCATCCGTGCCAGGGCGAAGGAACCGGCCAGCGCGATGATCAGCGAGAAGACGACGGCGAGGACGGTGACGGTCACCGAGTTGGTGACGTACGTCCAGAAGTGGTCGGCCTGCGTCGCCGTCCTGAAGTGCTCGAAGGTGACGTCGACCGGGAACCAGACCGGGTCCTCGGAGATGATGTCGCCGGTCGGTTTGAACGCCGTGGCGAACATCCAGTACACGGGGAAGACGAAGCCGATGAACAGGACGACGGCCGTGACGTTGGGCCACAGGCGGCCGAAGAGCGAGCGTTTCACAGCTCGTCCTCCTCTTGCTTGAGCACGATCCTGAGGTAGTAGGCGGTCAGGCCGAGCAGGATCAGAATGGTCAGGACGGCGATCGCCGCACCCATGCCGTAGTGCTGGTTGCCGATGCCCTCGATGTAGGCGTAGACGGGCAGGATCTCGGTGAGCCGGTCCGGGCCACCGTTGTTGATGAGAAGGACCTGTGCGAACGCCTTGAAGACCCAGATGATCTCCAGGAACGTCGTCGCGTAGAGGAAGGGCCGTAGGAACGGCAGGGTGACCGTGGTGAAGCTCCGCCAGACGCCGGCGCCGTCGAGGGACGCGGCCTCGTACAGCTCGACGGGGATGGTGGTGGTCGCCGCGTACAGGTTGATCGCGACGAACGGGATGGACATCCACACGATCAGCATGGTGATGACGAAGAACGTCGACATCTGGCTGCTGGTCCAGCTGTAGTCGGCCATGGAGTGCCAGCCGAGCTTGTCCAGGACCCAGTTGACGACGCCGAAGCGCTGGGCGAACAACCACTGGTAGACGGTGCTGGCCGCCACGATGGGCATGGCCCAGGCCAGCACCAGACCGATCAGCAGGGTGAACCGCATCCGCTTGCCGAGGCGGGCGAGCAGCAGGCCGACCAGCGTGCCCAGGACCATGATCAGGACAACGTTGACCGCCGTGAACAGGATCGATCGGAGGGTGACGCGCCAGAAGTCCTCGCTGGTGAGGGTCTCCTTGTAGTTGTCTATGCCGTTCCACTCGGTGACGTGCTGGATCAGCTGCGCCATGTTGAGGTTCTGGAACGACAACAGGAAGTCCTTCAGCAGCGGCCAGCCGAGCAGCAGCACGGTGGCCGCGCAGGCGGGCAGCAGCAACAGATACGGGGCGAGCGCGCCGGCCCTCGACACGGCTCGCGGTTTCAGCCTGCCGGGGCCCCCGTCGCCCGCCTCCAGGACGTCCGCCGCGCCGGAGGGCGGCCGTTCGGTCTGCACGGTCATGCTGCGATCTCTCTTCTCAGCCTACGTACGTCGACCCGCACACGGTCGCCGGGGCGGGGCCGTCATACGCCGGCCCCGCCCCGGCTCACCCGGTGCTACTGCTTCTGCGCCAGGCGCTTGTTGAACTCGCCCTCGACCTGCTTGGCGGCCTCGGCCGGGGACTTTCCGTTCAGCACGGCGGTCATGTAGGCCTTGATCGGGTTCGGCTCGTTCTCCACCGCGGCCCACTCGGCGATCAGCGGAGTGGTGCCACCTCCCGCGGCGGCCGGGGCGGCGGCCTCGGCGACGGCGTTGCCCTGGAGGTTGCTCTGCAGCGACTCCTTGTTCGGGATGACGCCGTTCTCCTTGGCCAGCTGGCCCTCGAACTGGTCGGACAGGGCGATCTTCAGGAACTCCTTGGCGAGGTCCTGCTTCTTGCTGCCCGCGGCGACGGCGAGGTTGGAGCCGCCGAGGAAGACGCCCTCGGGCTTGTCGGCCGTGGCACCCGGGATGGTGAAGTAGCCGATCTCCTTCTCGATCTTCGGGTTGGCCTTGATGGCGATGCCGGCTTCCCAGCCCATGCCGATGAACGCGCCGACCTTGCCCTTGGCGAAGATCTCACCCTGCTGCGGGGTGGCCTCGTCCTTGTCCTTGGGCGCCTTGGACAGGGCCTGGAACTTCTTGTAGGTCTCCATGGCGGCGGCGATCTTGGGGTCGTCGAGGTTGGAGACGTACTTGTCGCCGTCCTTCTTCACCAGTTCGCCGCCCTCGCCGACGACCAGGCCGACGAAGTGGTACCAGTTCTGGCCCGGCAGATAGATCGGCTCGGCACCGGTCTTCTCACCGATCTTCTTGAGGTCGGCGTAGAACTCGTCGCGGGTCTTGGGGGTGTCCTTGATGCCGGCGTCGGCCCAGACCTTCTTGTTGTAGAGGACGACGCGGTTGGCGAAGTACCAGGGTGCCGCGTACTGCTTGCCCTCGTAGACGGACGAGTTGTTGAGGGAGTCGGTCCAGTCGGCGCCGATCGAGGACTTCAGGTCCGCGAGGTCGGCGAGGCCGCCGGTCTTGGCGTAGGCCGGGGTCTGGGTGTTGCCGATCTCGAAGACGTCCGGCGGGTTCTCCTCGGACAGGGCGGTGGTCAGCTTCTGCTGGATGCCGTTCCACTGCTGGATCTCGAACTTGACCTTCGCCTTGGTCTTGGCCTCGAAGGCCGCGGCGACGTCCTTCTGCCACTGGTCCGGGGAGGAGCCGTCCATCACCCACACCGTGAGTGTCTGGCCGGCGTAGCCGTCCTTGCCGCTCTTGGCCCTGCCTCCGTCGTCGCCGTTGTCGCCGCCGCACGCCGCGATGGAGACCACCATGCCCGCGATACCGATCGCGGCAATCAGCTTGCGCTTCACGCCACCCTCCTCAGGGATGCCACAAACCCCCCTGCCTCCCCGCGGCTGAGCGACATACGAGCGTCGGCGCATCACCGCCCGTGGGGCCGGGACTGGACCAATGGTGTAGACCAGTAGGGGGGAGCTTGGCTCAGACCAATAGGGCTGTCAAGAGTGCGCAAGCAGGCTCAAGAAGGCCGTTACGGGACCGCGATATGCAGGGACCTTTCATTGCTCTCCCGGCCAAACGGGTGCGCTCGTCCGGCCGGACCACCGGCGACCGTTCCCCGCCCGGGGCGTGTCCGCCGGGGTGGACCACCGGGTCCGCACCGAGGGATGGACTAGACCAACCGCGGTCACGACGGTATACAGAGGAGATCACGGAGCGTGCGGGTGACCACCGCCCGCCAAGCCGTGCCACGATGTGAGCCGTGGCCGATGGATGTCGGCCGCTTCGGCACAGGAGCCGGGAAGGCAGAGCATGAGCACCGACGTCAGCAGTGCGGAGAACGAGAGTGGGACGACCGTCCGTACCGCGCGCGTGCCCAAGTACTACCGCCTGAAGAAGCACCTGCTCGACATGACGGAGACCCAGGCGCCCGGCACGCCGGTCCCGCCGGAGCGGACGCTGGCGGCCGAGTTCGACACCTCGCGCACCACCGTGCGCCAGGCCCTGCAGGAACTGGTCGTCGAGGGCCGGCTGGAGCGCATCCAGGGCAAGGGCACCTTCGTCGCCAAGCCGAAGGTCTCCCAGGCCCTGCAACTCACCTCCTACACCGAGGACATGCGCGCCCAGGGCCTGGAGCCGACCTCGCAGCTCCTCGACATCGGCTACATCACCGCCGACGACCGGCTCGCGGACCTGCTCGACATCGCCACCGGCGGACGCGTGCTGCGCATCGAGCGGCTGCGCATGGCCAACGGCGAGCCCATGGCCATCGAGACCACGCACCTGTCGGCCAAGCGCTTCCCGGCGCTGCGCCGCAGCCTGGCGAAGTACACCTCCCTCTACACGGCCCTCGCCGAGGTCTACGACGTCCATCTCGCCGAGGCCGAGGAGACCATCGAGACCTCACTGGCCACTCCGCGCGAGGCGGGCCTGCTCGGCACCGACGTGGGCCTGCCGATGCTGCTGCTCTCCCGGCACTCGGTGGACCGGGAGGGCCGGCCGGTGGAGTGGGTGCGGTCGGTGTACCGCGGGGACCGCTACAAGTTCGTGGCCCGCCTCAAGCGCCCGCAGGAGTGAGGACCTTGTGACGGAGCGAGGCTCTCGCGCCACCTGTACGGGCGGTCCTCTCCACGGCCCCGACCGTGGTCGCCCACCGGCTGCGGCAGCGGCCTCGCACTGAGGCTCGGGTACGGCAGCGGGCCGCCGGAGGAAAACCGGCGGCCCGTTGTCATACCCCTGCGGCACACTCACCCCATGGACATCGCGATCCGGCCGGTCGAGCCCGGCGAGTACGGCACCCTCGGGGAGATCACCGCCCAGGCCTATCTCCAGGACGGGCTCCTGGACTTCGGGGAGAGCGACGCGTACCTCGACGAGCTGCGCGACGTGGCCAAGCGGGCGGCCGCCGCCGAGGTGCTGGTCGCCGTGGCGGACGGGAAGGTGCTCGGTGGCGTGACCTTCGTGCGTGCCGGGGGTCCCATGGCCGACATCTCCGGTCCGGGCGAGGCCGAGATACGGATGCTCGCGGTCGCGCACGCGGCACGCGGCCGGGGCGCCGGCGAGGCCCTCGTGCGGGCCTGCCTGGACCGGGCACGGGCCACGGACGGCTGTGTGCGCGTGGTGCTGTCGACCCAGAGCTCCATGCACGCGGCCCACCGGATCTACGAGCGCCTGGGCTTCACCCGCGCTCCCGAGCGGGACTGGAACCCGCTGCCGCACATCGACGGCTTCTCCCTGCTCGCCTATGAACTGACGCCGATCTGACGCCGATCTGACGCTGCGTTGCCGCGCTGACACCAGCTCGGCACAACATCTGGGGGTGTCTCCCCCGCCCGGCACAACATGTATGCTCATGCTCGCTGTCGCCGCAGGGGAATCCGGTGCGAATCCGGAACTGTCCCGCAACGGTGTACTCGTACACGTATGCCCGCATGGCCGTGTACGAGCGTCAGTCCGAGGACCTGCCGACAGTGCGCCCGGCCGTCCGGTCCGGGTGCCCCGACGTCCGGGCCTCGTGGAATGGGCCGGTGGACGCGACGCCCCGTGCGCTCGTGTGCTGCCCCCTGCCCTCGACGAGGCCCCGCGCCGAGCGAGGGAGACCCCACGTGACCATCGCGCCAGCCGACCCGGCCTCAGCCGCGGCCCCGGAGCCCGACAGTCCCGGCACCGCACTGCTGCGGACCCTGACGGAGCTGACCGCCGACCTCCCCGACGCCGACCCCGGCCGGGTCGCCGCCGCCGCGCTGCGCGGCCGGTCGGCACACGCCGACGAGGCCGAGTTGCGCGAGCTGGCCACGGAGGCGGCCGCCGGGCTCATCTCCGAGGACCCCGCCTACTCACGGCTGGCCGCCCGGCTGCTGGCCATCGGCATCCGCGCCGAGGCCGCCTCCCAGGGCGTCACGTCGTTCACCGGGTCCATCGCCGTCGGCCACCGCGAGGGCCTGATCGCCGACCGGACCGCCGCGTTCGCGCGCGTGCACGGCAAGCGCCTGGACGCGCTGATCGACCCGGCCGCCGACGACCGCCTGGGCTACTTCGGCCTGCGCACCCTGCACAGCCGCTACCTGCTGCGGCACCCGATCACCCGCCAGGTGATCGAGACGCCCCAGCACTTCATGCTGCGGGTGGCGAGCGGCCTCGCCGAGGACGACACCCTGCGGTCCCTCGACGAAGTCGCGGCGCTGTACGGGCTGATGAGCCGCCTCGACTACCTGCCCTCCTCCCCCACCCTGTTCAACTCCGGCACCCGGCACCCCCAGATGTCGTCCTGCTACCTGCTGGACTCCCCCAGGGACGAGCTGGACTCGATCTACGAGCGCTACCACCAGGTCGCCCGCCTGTCCAAGCACGCCGGCGGCATCGGCATCGCCTACTCCCGCATCCGCTCGCGCGGTTCACTGATCCGCGGCACCAACGGGCACTCCAACGGCATCGTGCCGTTCCTGAAGACCCTGGACGCCTCGGTGGCCGCCGTGAACCAGGGCGGCCGGCGCAAGGGCGCGGCCGCGGTCTACCTGGAGACCTGGCACTCGGACATCGAGGAGTTCCTGGAGTTGCGGGACAACACCGGCGAGGACGCCCGCCGGACGCACAACCTGAACCTCGCGCACTGGGTCCCGGACGAGTTCATGCGCCGGGTGGACGCCGACGGGCGGTGGTCGCTGTTCTCCCCCTCCGACGTGCCGGAGCTGACCGACCTGTGGGGCGAGGAGTTCGACGCCGCGTACCGGGCCGCGGAGGCGAAGGGCCTGGCGAGGAAGACCATGCCGGCCCGCGACCTGTACGGCCGCATGATGCGCACCCTCGCGCAGACCGGCAACGGCTGGATGACCTTCAAGGACGCCGCCAACCGCACCGCCAACCAGACGGCCGAGCCGGGCCACGTGATCCACTCCTCCAACCTGTGCACGGAGATCCTGGAGGTCACGGACGACGGCGAGACGGCGGTCTGCAACCTGGGGTCGGTCAACCTGGGCTCGTTCGTGCACGGCGAGGACATCGACTGGGAGCGGCTGGACGAGACGGTCCGCACCGCCGTCACCTTCCTCGACCGGGTGGTCGACATCAACTTCTACCCGACCGAGCAGGCGAGCCGGTCCAACGCCCGGTGGCGGCCGGTGGGCCTGGGCGCCATGGGCCTGCAGGACGTGTTCTTCAAGCTGCGGCTGCCCTTCGACTCCCCGGAGGCGAAGGCCCTGTCCACCCGGATCGCCGAGCGGATCATGCTCGCCGCGTACGAGACCTCCGCCGACCTCGCCGAGCGCAGTGGCCCGTTCCCGTCCTGGGAGAAGACCCGTACGGCCCGGGGTGTGCTGCACCCCGACCACTACGGCGTCGAGTTCACCTGGCCCGAGCGCTGGGCGGCCCTGCGCGAGCGCGTCGCCGCGGTCGGCATGCGCAACTCGCTGCTGCTCGCCATCGCCCCGACCGCCACCATCGCCTCGATCGCGGGCGCGTACGAATGCATCGAGCCACAGGTCTCCAACCTGTTCAAGCGCGAGACGCTGTCCGGGGAGTTCCTGCAGGTCAACTCCTACCTGGTGGCCGACCTGAAGAAGCTCGGCGTCTGGGACGCCCGTACACGTGAGGCACTGCGCGAGGCCAACGGCTCGGTGCGGGACTTCGCCTGGATCCCCGAGGACGTACGGAAGCTGTACCGCACGGCGTGGGAGATCCCGCAGCGCGGCCTGATCGACATGGCGGCGGCCCGCACCGCGTTCCTGGACCAGTCGCAGTCCCTGAACCTGTTCATGGAGACGCCGACCATCGGCAAGCTCTCCTCGATGTACGCGTACGCGTGGAAGCAGGGCCTGAAGACGACGTACTACCTGCGCTCCCGCCCGGCCACCCGGATCGCCCGCGCGGCCCGGGCACAGAACCGCGCCGCCGCCCCCGCACCGCAGGTGACCGAACCGGACGCCGTCGCCTGCTCCCTGGAAAACCCCGAGTCCTGCGAGGCCTGCCAGTGATGACCAGCAACCAGAATCTCCTCGACCCCGGCTTCGAGCTGACCCTGCGCCCCATGCGCTACCCGGACTTCTACGAGCGCTACCGGGACGCCATCAAGAACACCTGGACCGTGGAGGAGGTCGACCTCCACTCGGACGTCGCCGACCTCGCGAAGCTGACGCCGGGCGAGCAGCACCTGATCGGCCGGCTGGTCGCGTTCTTCGCCACCGGTGACTCGATCGTCGCCAACAACCTGGTGCTGACGCTCTACAAGCACATCAACTCCCCCGAGGCGCGGCTGTACCTGAGCCGGCAGCTCTTCGAGGAGGCGGTGCACGTCCAGTTCTACCTGACGCTGCTGGACACCTACCTCCCCGACCCGGACGACCGCACCGCCGCCTTCGCGGCCGTGGAGAGCATCCCCTCCATCCGCGAGAAGGCCGAGTTCTGCTTCAGGTGGATGGACTCGGTGGAGAAGCTGGACCGGCTGGAGACGAGGGCCGACCGCCGGCGCTTCCTGCTCAACCTGATCTGCTTCGCCGCGTGCATCGAGGGCCTGTTCTTCTACGGCGCCTTCGCCTACGTGTACTGGTTCCGCAGCCGGGGCCTGCTGCACGGGCTGGCGACCGGCACCAACTGGGTGTTCCGGGACGAGACGATGCACATGTCGTTCGCCTTCGACGTGGTGGACACCGTCCGCAAGGAGGAGCCGGACCTCTTCGACGACGAGCTCGGGCGGCAGGTCACCGACATGCTGAGGGAGGCCGTCGAGGCCGAGCTGCAGTTCGCGCGCGACCTGTGCGGTGACGGCCTCCCGGGGATGAACACCGACTCCATGCGGCAGTACCTGGAGTGCGTCGCCGACCAGCGCCTCACCCGCCTCGGCTTCGCTCCGGTGTACGGCTCGGAGAACCCCTTCTCCTTCATGGAGCTCCAGGGCGTTCAGGAGTTGACCAACTTCTTCGAGCGGCGTCCGTCGGCGTACCAGGTGGCGGTGGAGGGCACCGTCGACCTGGACGAGGACTTCTGACCGTCGCGGTTCTCCCGGGGTTCCCGGTCCTCCTGGGCCTGCCTGAGCTGGCGGTCGATACGGCGGTCGTGGACGATGCCGATCACCGCCGGCAGGACCATGAGGACCAGGAGCCCGAGGACGGCGACCATGGAGATGAGGCCTTGCAGCTGTGTCGTATTCATGGACACCACTGTCGCGCCGGACACTCCTGACCGTGAGTGGCAGGACTGCCGTACACCTTCAAATTCCTGCCACTGTTGAGGCACACTGGCACCATGCTGCTGTGCTGTCCCGGGGGGCGCCCCCCGGACCCCCGGCCGAGGAACGAGACGCGCTCCTCGCCGATGAGGCGAGGTGAGGCATGCTGAGCAACGTGGCCGCCGTCCTGCTGGACGGAGTGCATCCCTTCGAGCTCTCCGTCGTCTGCGAGGTCTTCGGGCTCGACCGCAGTGACGAGGGGCTGCCGGTGTACGACTTCGCGGTCGCCTCCGCGGAGGGCGGGACGCTGAACACCCATGTCCCCGGCCTCACGGTATCGACGCCGTACGGGCTCGAGCGGCTGGAGGAGGCCGACCTGATCGCCGTGCCGGCCTCGGACGCGAACGTCTCGCGCGACTACCCGCCCGCGCTGCTCGACGCGCTCAACCGGGCCGTGGAACGGGGCGCGCGGGTGCTCAGCGTCTGCTCGGGCGTGTTCGTGCTGGGCGCCGCCGGGCTGCTGGACGGGCGGCGCTGTGCGGTGCACTGGCGGCACGCGGACGAGCTGGCCCGGCGCTTCCCGCGGGTGGTCGTCGAGCCGGACGTGCTGTACGTGGACGAGGACCCGGTGATCACCTCGGCCGGGACCGCGGCGGGCATCGACGCCTGCCTGCACATCGTGCGCAAGGAGCAGGGCCCGGAGGTCGCCAACAGGATCGCCCGGCGGATGGTGGTGCCCCCGCACCGGGACGGCGGGCAGGCGCAGTACATCGAGCGGCCGCTGCCCAAGTCCCCGTGCGACACGGTCGGCGAGGTGCTGGTGTGGATGGAGGAGCACCTCGGCCAGGAGGTCACCGTCGAGCAGCTCGCCGCCCGCGCGCACATGTCCCCGCGGACCTTCGCCCGCCGCTTCCAGCAGGAGACGGGCACGACCCCGTACCGCTGGATCCTGCGTCAACGTGTGTTGCTGGCACAGGAGCTGCTGGAGGCGACGGACGAGACGATGGACGTGATCGCGGACCGGACGGGGTTCGGGACGGCGGCGGCGCTGCGGCACCAGTTCGTCCGCGCGCTGGGCACCACCCCGAACTCCTACCGGCGCGCGTTCAGGGGTCCGCAGGCCGCCTGAACGCGCGTACGTCCGCTCAGGTCACCTCGGCACCGGCCGCACCAGCAGCTTGCGCGGGCGCAGGGTGATGCCGATCCGGGGGGTGTCGTTCGACCCGGCGACCTGCTCCAGGCGGAACCTCGTCGCCACCGCCGCCGTGAACAGGCTCAGCAACGCCATGGAGAAGTGGTCGGCGGGGCACTTGCGGTTGCCCACGCCGAACGGGCTCATGGCGTGTTTCGGTACCTCCCTGGACCGCTCGGGAAGCCAGCGGTCGGGGTCGAACTCCAGGTGGTCCGGGTACGAACGCGGATCGCGCTGGATTGCGTACGGACTGTAGATGATGTCCGCCCCGGCGGGAATGCGCCGGCCACCGAGTTCGGTGTCGGTGACCGCCCGCCGCGTCAATACCCATACTGACGGCCGTAAACGCATCGTCTCCACGATGACATTGTTGGTGTGCGTGAGCCTGCGGACGTCGTCGAATGCGACCGGTTTGCCGCCGGTCACGGATTCGACCTCGGCGCGGATCCGGTCCGCGTGTTCCGGGTGATTCGCGAGTGTCTGCAGCAGCCACATGATCGTGGTGGCCACCGTTTCACCGCCGGCGGTGAGTATCGCGACCACCTGGTCGTGGATCTCCTGTTCCCCGATGGGCTTGCCATTGTCATTTTCGGCCGTCAACAATGCCGTCAGCAAATCGTCCGGATTTCGCCCGGACGCCCGGCGTTCGGCAATGATCTCGTCGACGAGGCGATGCAGATCGGCCAGCGCGCGGTCGAATGCGCGGTTGGCCGGCAGCGGCAGCCGGTACAGCGGTCCGAGCGGCAGGATCATCCGCCGGTACATGCCGCGGAAGACGGTGGAGAGCGCGCCGCCCAGGCGTTCGGCGCGCTCGTCCATGTACGGGCCGCGCAGCAGGCAGCGGGCCGAGACGCGCACGGCGATCCGGAAGGCCTCCAGGGTGCAGTCGACCGGTCGGCCGGAGCTCCAGCGCTCGGTCAGCGCGTGCGCCTCCTCCTCCATGACCGGACCGTGGGCGGGGATGGCGTCGCGCCGGAAGGCGGGCTGGATGGTGCGGCGCTGGCGGCGGTGCAGAGGGCCGTTGGCGGTGGCCACGCCCTCCTTGCCGAGCAGGCTCTCCAGGGTCTCCCACAGCGGGCCGGAGATGATGTAGTCGGGGCTCAGGGCCACCGCCCCGGTGAGGGCGGGGGTGGTGATGGCGTACACCGTCTTGGGACCGAGTCTGAGGCGGACGACGTCGCCGTGGTCGCGCAGCCCGCACATGAAGGCCAGTGGATCGCGGGCCAGTTTCAGACCGTGGCCGAGAAGCGGTACCGCCCCTCCGGCCAGCGGCGGCTCGTGCGGTTCCTCCGTGTTCTGCCGGGCTTCGGAATTCACCGAATCGACGGTCATTTCTCACCTGCCGCATCGTTGTCGACATACGGGGGCGTGGATCGGTCGTCCCAGCTGTCGACCCTGTAACGGCCGGACTCGTGGTGGAACCAGTAGACGGAACTGAACCAGTTCCGCATGTTGCCGAGGCAGTCCCGTACGGCGGCGCTCAGTTCCTTTCCCCGCACCGTGCCGTTCGCGAGTTCATCGGCGAAACGTAATCCCTCCTGTTCGGCGACGAGGAATTCAGAAACGCACTCCTCGATGCGCCGGCGCATTTCCTTCACCGCCTCCTCCAGGGTCAGACCCTCATGTTTGACGAGACTGATCCCGAGATTGTGCACCTCGTCGCCCGCCAATTCCTTGGGCAGCGAACACAAGTCGTTGTACCAGGCGGCGAATTCCTGGCTGAGCAGTGCCGGGCGCCGGTAGGCGGGGTTCTTCCGGACGGCGTCCGGGAGTTCGCGGCCGGCGCTCGGCTCCAACAGGTCGGTCCAGATCCAGTGCGCGAAGGTGAGCCGGCGCAGCGCGAGGTACTCCTCGACCGTGGGCACCACACCCTCGGTGCGGTTGTGGAACTCCCGGTCGTACGCCTCGATCACCGCGTGGAAGTGCCGGGCGAAGCGGGCGTTCCACGTCGGCGACAGGAACGAGTAGAACCGCAGCACGCTGTCCGCGAGCCCCGCGACCAGGGCATCCCGGTGGTTCAGGTGGTCCTGGGGGGAGTCCAGGGCCGTGTGCAGCGCATGGCACAGCCGCCGCCAGGCGGCGGGCCGGCCGTGGACGATGTCGCGGTCGTGACGGTCGTCCCAGACGAAGAACCACGCGCTGTAGTCCGCTATCGCCTGGAGCACCTCGTCCGGGGCGCCGATGTAGTACCCCGCCATGAGGTCGGTGTAGCACAGGCCGTCGGCGTGTTCCTCGACCTTGTCGGCCGGCATGAGCCGCTTTTCCAGCAGCCAGCCGCGGGTCTTCCCCTGGAGGCTGGGCCAATAGGCGTGCAACTGCCTGGGGAACACGGTCTCGATCACCGGGAGAGCGAGCTGTGGCGGGACTGCGACCGCCGTCGATGTGGATGTCGTTGTGGATGTCGTTGCGGTGCTGTACGGGAAAGCTGGCACGAACAAACCCCTCTCAGCCGCCGGTGACGTACGCCCCTTCTGTTGTGCCGGGCGCACGCCGTCGCGTATCCCCGTCCCCCCATTCAGCACTACAACTGACCGCTCTGGGAACGGATTTGACCTACTCGCCATTCCGGGATGCGGAGAATCTCCCCTTGTGTGGCTGAATATGAATCGACGAAAGCGCACAAAGGATCGAATAAGCACGGCATCTACAACGCATGTGCGAGCACGGTGCGAGAGCAGTGCGCCGGAAGTGCGACGGCATACGTACGGCGCCCGGTCGGTTTCCTGCCGACCGGGCGCCGTACGGGCGGGTCGCTCCCGCCCCGACTGCCGTGACGCGTATCAGTCGTTGGCGACGACGGGGTAGCGGGGCTCGTTCTCGGCCATCTGCCGCAGCGCGTCCTTGCGCTCGCGCTTGGAGAGCCGGTCGATGTAGAGGTAGCCGTAGAGATGGTCGGTCTCGTGCTGCAGGCACCGCGCGAAGTAGCCCGTGCCACGCACCTTGATCGGGTTGCCCCGCTCGTCCTGCCCGGTCACCTCGGCGTAGTCGGGGCGGGCGAGCGGCGCGTAGGCGGTGGGCACGGACAGGCAGCCCTCGTTGCTGTCGTCCAGGCGGCGGCGGTCGGCGGGCAGTTCGACCAGCTTGGGGTTGCAGACGACGCCGACGTGCCGGGCGCCCTCGTCGTCCGGGCAGTCGTAGACGAAGACCTTCAGGTCCACGCCGATCTGGTTGGCGGCCAGGCCCACGCCCTCGGCGGTGCGCTGGCTGGCGAACATGTCCGCGACCAATTGCTGGAGCTCCTCACCGAAGTCGGTGACGTCCTCGCACTCCTTGTGCAGCACCGGATTGCCGACGACCGTGATGGGCCGGGAGGTGCCGCGCTCGCGCCAGGCCGCCTCGCGCTCCTCGCAGTCCTCCGTGTCGACGACGTACCCCTCGTCGTCGACGGGGAGCACGCCCGCGTGCTGCTGATCGGTGTCCTGCTCCGCCATGACCGCCCTGTGCCTGCCTTCCTGGAACGACTGATGCTGTTAAAGAGTACGGCGAGCGCTCAGCAGACCTCTTCCAGGTCCCGCCAGTCCCGGGAGTCCGGACTGTCGGCGACCCAGCCGTCCAGCAGCCCCCTCACCAGCGAGGCGGGCGCGGCCACCCCGCACTCCCGCTCCGGCACCCACAGCTGTCCGTCGGTGCGGTGGCCGAGGGGGCCGGGGTGCCCCGGCTCGCTGTGGTCGTGCGGGTCGAGGTGCTCGCCGTCGCCCTCGTCGGACGGCATCCGCGACTCCGAGCACATCCGGCACAGCAGCCGTACGGACGACGACCAGTCCTCGGCGGCGAAGCCGGCGTCGGAGGCCAGCTGTTCCAGGGCGTCCCGGTCGGCCTCGGTGGCGGCCTCCAGGAGGACCACCCAGGTGGGCACGGGCGAGGGCGCCCACAACTCGATCTCGTCGAAGACGGGGTAGATGTCGCCGGCCGCGGTGGTCCGCTCGCCGTGGGGCACGCCGTCGTGCAGCACGACCTCGCCCCAGCGCCGCCCCGAGGAGGGCAGCGGGATGGACAGCACCTCGATCCGGGCCGGGTCCAGGCGCCGGCCCCAGACCACCTCGGCCTCGCCCTCCGGCGACAGCCGCACGGCCGCGCTGCCCAGCTCCATGCCCACCGGCTCCCCGGCGGCGGCCGCGCCTCCGGGCACCTTCAGGCCGTACGCCTGCCAGGCCCGCCGGGCCAGCGGCCAGTCCTGCAGGGCGGTGGCGGCGATGCCGACGTTCCACCAGTCGGGCGCCCCGGTCTCCTTCTCCAGCAGGGCCACGGCCCTCAGCCCCGCCGACCTGGCCTGCTCCCAGTCGTGCCGGAACTTGTGCAGCAGGGCGAGGTTGAACCAGGACTCGGACAGCCAGGGTTCCAGGTCGGCGGCGCGCGTCAGCAGCGCGCCCGCGTCCTCGTACCGACCGTCGCCGATCAGGGTGAACGCGCGGTCGGTGGCCTGCCGCCAGGAGGCGGAGGGCCGGTGCCGTACCTTGCCGAAGATCCTCACGATTCCTGCCTGCCAGTTCCGTTCAGTGGGCTGGCTTCTGCCCCCGGACACCCTCTTCCACGCATCCAACCACGTACGGTTGGAAGGGCGCTCATTACCCATGGGTTACCCCATGGCGGGCGACGTCAGACCGTCGCGTGAGAGTACACGGGCCAGTGATTCCACCACATCGGGGGCGTACTCGGCCGCCAGCCGCAGCTCCTCCAGGGCCTGGAGCGATCCGCCGGGCCCGGCGTCGCGTGCCTTCTCCTCGTAGGCGTTGACGGCCCGCACGATCCGCGCGGGCAGCGGCTGCTCCCGGCAGGGGTCGGCCTGGCGTTCCACCACGACCGCGACCCGCGCGTCGACCCCGGTCTGCCGTACGACGGCCCCGCCGAGCAGTGCGATACGCCGCTGCTGCTCGGCGGGCAGCCCGGCGGTGGCGCCCGCGGGGACCGGGTCGACCAGGCTGAGCTGCCCGATGTCGTGCATGAGGGCCGCGTGCTCCAGCACGGTCAGCTCCGGCTCCGTCAGGCCCAGGTCCCGGCCCACGGCCCGGCTGAGCGCGGCCACGCGCCGGGCGTGCCCGGACGGGGTGTACCCGGCGACCTCGGTGGCGCGGGCCAGGGAGTCGATGGTCTGCCGGTAGGTGCTCCGCACGGCCGCGTACCGTCTCAGGGACAACTGGGTGAGCAGCAGCGGCAGCGAGAACACGGGCAGCGCCCACAGCCCGACCACCGCGACCGCGAGGGCCATGACCGCGCCGGTCGCGCACACCGCCGAGCCGATCCCGAGCAGCCCGCGCAGCTCCTCGCGCAGCAGCGGGCCGAACGGCCACCGGGTACGGCAGTGCGCCGACGCGGCGGCCAGCACGGCGCCGCACAGCGCGGTGAGCACCAGCAGCGCGAGCAGCAGCAGGGCGTACGCCGGACCGATCCAGTCCCCGAACGCCCCTTCGCCGTACAGTGGTTGGAAACAGACGGCCGCGAAGGCGACGGTGAGGATCCGCCGCGCGAGGTGGTCGAGGGTCTGTCCCTCCCCGCGCGCGAGGTGCGGCACGCTGCCGAGCAGACACGCGCCGAGCACCACGGCGACGGCCTGGAAGGCGCCGTGGTGACTGGCCCGCCCGGCGTCCTCGCCCAGCAGGGCGTACGACAGCCCTCCCGCGGCACCCAGCGGCGCGGCCTCCCGGACACCGGCCCCGTTCCACCGCGCGACCTCGCCGACGAGCACGAGCACCCCGAAGGCGAGGGCGGCCCCGCGCTCCTCCACGCCGGTCCACAGGGTGACGCCGAGGGACAGCAGGGCGACGAGAAGAGCCGAGCCACGGATGAGAACCAGCAGCAGGGGGCGGCTCATCGGCGCACCTCCTCACGGTCGGCCGCCGGCGGCACCGGCGGGGAGACGGACACCCCGTCCTCGGCCGTGACCGCCGGGTGCCAACCGTGCCGGTCCAGGGCCCGCACCGGCGCCGCGACCATCCGCGGGTCGAGGGCCGACAACACGCACCGGCTCATCGGCGCACCTCCTCACGGTCGGCCGCCGGCGGCACCGGCGGGGAGACGGACACCCCGTCCTCGGCCGTGACCGCCGGGTGCCAACCGTGCCGGTCCAGGGCCCGTGCCAGTGCCGTGACCATCCGCGGGTCGAACTGTGCGCCGGCGCAGCGTTCCAGTTCCTCCAGGGCGGCACCGATCGGGCGGGCCCGCCGGTAGGAGCGGGTGGAGGTCATCGCGTCGAAGGCGTCCGCGACGGCCACCACCCGTGCGGACTCGGGGATCTGGCCTCCCGTCAGCCCGTACGGGTAGCCGCTGCCGTCCAGGCGTTCGTGGTGGTGCAGGATCGCCGAGCGGGCCTCGCCGAGGAAGGAGATCCCGCGCACCATCTCGTGCCCGTACTCGGGGTGCAGCTCGATCACCCGGCGCTCCTCGGGGGTCAGCGGCCCGTCCTTGCGCAGCAGCCGGGTGGGAACGCCCAGCTTCCCCACGTCGTGCAGGATGCCGGCGAACCGCAGCACCTCGACGCGCTCGTCGTCCATGCCGAGCTCACGCGCGATCATCATGGAGGCCTGACCGACCCGCTCGCTGTGCCCGCGCGTGTACCCGTCCTTGATGTCGACGGCCTGCACCAGCGCGCGGATGGTGGCCCGGTGGGCGGCCCGCTCCCGGTGGTACTGGGCGTACGCCCACCACGACACGCACATCGGCAGCAGCACCAGCAGCGCGGCGACCGGGCCGTAGGGGCTGCGCCACAGCACGGCCATCATCAGTCCCGCGAGCCCGTGCACCCCGATCGGCGCCAGCGACCGGGTGAACAGCCCCTGCCACGCCCGCCGTGCCGGCACTCGCTCGACGAGCGCGTGGATCCCGCCGTCCAGCGCCGTCAGCACCAGGCAGAAGGCGAGCACGGCGGCCCCGGCGGGGGCGAGGGCGTAGGGGAAGTCGGAGGCGGCGACGGCGTCCCGGCCGCCCAGTGCCCCGTGCGTCCGGGAGGCGGCCCACACCGCGAGGGCGAGCTGGGCGGCCCGCCAGCTCCGGCGCAGCCCCTCGGGCCGCTGCCCGACGCGGGCGAACAGGACACCCGGCAGCGGAACCAGCGCGGCGGCGGCCGGCGGCAGCAGGAAGGCCGCCGCCAGCAGGACGGGGTAGAAGGGGCCGGCGAGGTTGCGCCGGGCGAGGTGCCTGCAGCCGGCGTACACCGCGGCGAGCAGGGCGACCGCCCACCAGGTGGTGGGGCTCGCCGGCAGCGGCAGCAGACAGGTCAGGGCGCCGAGGACCACACAGGCGACGTACACACGGGCCCGCGGTGGAACCGCCTCCATGACGATGCCCCTCCCCGGTCACGCCTGTCCACAGTGGGAGCGTAGGGCGGGCAACGGGGAGTACACGGGGCAAAACCCCGCAGATTAGCACGTTCGGGTGAACAGTGTCCGGGCGGGTGTCCGCGCGGACGGCGGGTCAGGACTCCTGCGGAGTCACCGGTCCCGCGGTCACGTCGTTCTCGGGGACGGTCCGGCCGGAGCGGATCAGCTCGATCCGCCCCATGACCTTGGCGCGCAGGTCGGTGGGTACGTCGTCATGCCCGCAGCACCGCTTGACCAGCTTCTTCACGGCCTGCTCCAGGCCGTACTTCTCGAGGCACGGCGAGCACTCCTCGAAGTGGTGCTCGAACTTGGTGCGATCGACTTCCGGCATCTCACTGTCGAGGAACTCGTAGAGGTGGTCGAGTACCTCACTGCAGTCCGTCTCGTGCGGCTCTCCGCAGCTCATGAGCCCGAGCCTTTCGCTTTGTTCGACTCTCCGGCACCGGCCGGGACCAGCCCGCGCTCGCGGGCGTAGTCCTCGAGCATTCCGCGCAGCTGACGGCGGCCCCGGTGCAGCCGGGACATCACCGTACCGATGGGTGTCCCCATGATGTCCGCGATCTCCTTGTAGGCAAAGCCCTCCACGTCCGCGAGGTAGACGGCTATGCGGAACTCCTCGGGGATCGCCTGCAGCGCTTCCTTCACGTCCGAGTCGGGCAGGTGGTCCAGCGCCTGCGACTCGGCGGAGCGCAGCCCCGTCGACATGTGCGACTCGGCCCGCGCGAGCTGCCAGTCCTCGATGTCCTCGGCCGCGCTGCGCTGGGGTTCGCGCTGCTTCTTACGGTAGGAGTTGATGAACGTGTTGGTGAGGATCCGGTACAGCCACGCCTTGAGGTTGGTGCCCTCACGGAACTGGTGGAAGGACGCGTACGCCTTGGCGTAGGTCTCCTGCACCAGGTCTTCCGCGTCGGCCGGGTTGCGCGTCATGCGCAGCGCGGCCGAATACATCTGGTCGAGGAATTCGAGCGCGTCCCGCTCGAAGCGCGCACTGCGCTCGGCACTCGACTCCGCGGACGCTTCCACACGCGCGCCCCGGCCCTCGGGCTGCTCCGCCTGGCCGTTGTCGGCCCTTGCGTCGGTACCGGGAACCGGACCCACCTCCTCAAGCGATGTCGGGGGACCGGAAGCGGTCCCACCCGAATCGGAGGATAGACGACGATCCGGCCCGCCCGCCGCCCGAATCGGGGCGGTCCTGGCCGCGTGCAGCACCGTCCAGTCCAGGGTGGTGCGGCTGCTGCGGCTCGGGCAAATGGTCGAACCCATGCGGCGGACTTCCTCTCCTCGGACGCGGACGCCGGTGACCGGCACTTCTGTCCACCTCAACAGCGCCCGGGGGCCGGGCATTCCCGGGCGTCACCCGAGTGACACGGCCCACTGGGCGACGCCCTCGGTGATGATCTCCAGCGCCTGCTCCTGCGTGATGTCCGCACGCTTCGGGACGGCGAAGCCGTGATCGGCGTACGGCACCTCGATCAGGTCGTGGTCCCCCTCGGGAAACTCCGCCGGCCTGCCGAACGGGTCGTTGCCGCCCTGGACCACGAGGGTGGGCACCCCGGGTGCGAGCAACTCCTCCGCGCGGGACTTCTCCGGCTTGCCCGGCGGGTGCAGCGGGAAGCCGAGCGCCAGCACGGCGTGCGCGCCCAGCTCGGTCGCGGTGCGGCAGGCGACGCGCGCGCCCGCGCTGCGGCCTCCGGAGATCACCGGCAGTCCGGGCGCGGTGAGCGCCGGCCAGAGCCCGCGCCAGCCGGTGTCCAGGGTCTTCGGCGCGGGAGCCACCTTCTTGCCGGCCACCCGCCAGGGCTGCTCGACGAGCGCGACGGTCACACCGTGCCCGGGGAGGGTCCGGGCCAACGCCTGCAGGTCGCGGGCCTCGATGCCGCCGCCCGCGCCGTGACCCACGGCGAGGACGAGCCGCGCGTCGTCCGCCCGGTGCCAGGTGACGCGGGCCTGGCCCGCACCGGTCTCGACGACCTCGGCGGTCCTGGCGGTCTCGGTGTCCTCGGCGGTCCCGGCGGTCCCGGCGGTCTCGGCGGTCCCGGCGGTCCCGGCGGTCCCGGTGTTCTCGCTCACGTCCACGTCAGAAGAGTGTGCCCTCTTCAGGCGCCGGCAGTTCCCTCAGCAGCTCCGGTCCGTTGTTGCGGACGTTGCTCACGGCCGTCGAGACGGGGTAGGCGCGCATCAGGCCGGGCGGCGGGGGTGCCAGCAGGGTGCGCAGGTCGTCCACGTCCGTGCGGGCCGGGTCCAGCCAGGCGTCCCACCGGTCGGGGGTCAGCATCAGCGGCATCCGGGGGTGGATGTCGTGCAGCGAGCGCGGGCCCTCGGCGGGGGCGCCGGCCAGCGGGGTCTGCTCGGCCTCCGTGGTGATCACCGAGCAGGTCGCCCACCAGGCCCGCGGGTGGTCGTCGGGCAGCGTACGGTCCCGCCAGAACTCGTAGAGACCCGCCATCGCGAACACCGAGCCGTCCGCCGGAGTGACGAAGTACGGCTGCTTGCGGGGCCGCTTGCGCTTGCCCTCGACCTCCAGCTCGCGCTCCTGGGTGCCGGTGACCCACTCGTAGTAGCCGTCGGCGGGCAGGATGCAGCGCCGGGCGGCGAAGGCACGGCGGTACGACGGCTTCTCGTGGACGGTCTCCGCGCGCGCGTTGATCATCCGGGCGGCGCCCTCGGGGGACTTCGCCCAGGAGGGAACCAGACCCCACCTCAGCTTCCGCAGCTGCCGAACCGGCCGCCTGTCCTCGGCGTCCTTCAGAGGGCGGTCGAGGACGACGTGGACCTCCTTGGTCGGGGCCACGTTGTAGTCGGGCACCAGGGTCTCCTCCGGCTCCCACTTCTCGATTTCAAAGATTTCCGCGAGTTCCCCGGCCCCACGACTCGCCGCATACCGTCCGCACATACGTGCCACACTGCCAGACTCCGTACAAGGACAGGGAGCCACCAGAAAACATGGCCAGCACCGCCGCCTCCGCGCTGCCCGACCTCTGGGACCGGCTGATCGGCACCCAGCCCGATCCCGACCTGTGGGTGGTGGTCGCCACCGCGGTCGCCGCGCTCGCCGTGGTCGTCCCGCACGGCCTGTGGCGCGTCTCCCGCAACGCGATCACCATCGCGCACGAGGGCGGCCACGGACTGGTGGCCCTGCTCACCGGCCGCACGCTGACCGGGATACGCCTGCACTCCGACACCAGCGGCCTGACCGTCAGCCGCGGCAAGCCGTACGGCATCGGCATGATCCTCACCGCGGCCTCCGGCTACACCGCTCCCCCGCTGCTGGGCCTGGGCGGCGCTGCCCTGCTCGGCGCCGGGCGCATCACGCTGCTGCTGTGGGTGGCCACCGCGCTGCTGGTGACGATGCTGGTGATGATCCGCAACGCCTACGGGGCGCTCACCGTGATCCTCACCGGCGGCACGTTCCTGCTGGTGTCCTGGCTGACCGGGCCCCAGGTGCAGGCGGCGTTCGCGTACGCGGTGGTGTGGTTCCTGCTGCTCGGCGGGGTGCGCCCGGCCTTCGAGCTGCAGGCCAAGCGGTCCCGAGGGGGCGCCGGGGACTCGGACGCGGACCAGCTGTCGCGGCTGACGCACGTACCGGCGGGGCTGTGGCTGTTCCTGTTCCACGCGGTGTCGCTGTGCTCGCTGATCGGCGGAGGCCGCTGGCTGCTGGGGCTGTGATCACCCGCCTGGACGGGCGGCGGCCGGTCCGACCTCCTCCTTATAGAGTGGGGGCCATGGCTCCGAATCCCGCACACACCGCCCTCTGGCCCGCCCCGCACGCGAGCGGAGCCGTCGATGCGACGGTCCACGTGCCGGGGTCCAAATCAGTCACCAACCGCGCCCTGGTGCTCGCCGCCCTCGCCTCCGAGCCGGGCTGGCTGCGCCGCCCGCTGCGCTCCCGCGACACGCTGCTGATGGCGGGCGGCCTGCGGACGATGGGCGTGGGCATCGAGGAGGGCGTCGGCCCGGACGGCACCGGGGAGGCCTGGCGCGTGATCCCCGCGGGCCTGCACGGCCCGGCCACGGTCGACGTCGGCAACGCGGGCACCGTGATGCGCTTCCTGCCGCCGGTCGCCGCGCTGGCCGACGGCCCCATCCGCTTCGACGGCGACCCGCGTTCGTACGAGCGTCCGCTGCACGGGGTCATCGACGCGCTGCGCGCTCTGGGCGCCCGGATCGACGACGACGGCCGGGGCGCGCTGCCGATGACCGTGCACGGCGGCGGTGCGCTGGAGGGCGGCCCGGTGGAGATCGACGCCTCCTCCTCGTCCCAGTTCGTCAGCGCCCTGCTGCTGTCCGGGCCGCGCTTCAACCAGGGCGTGGAGGTGCGGCACACCGGTGCGAAGCTGCCGTCGATGCCGCACATCCGGATGACGGTGGACATGCTGCGCGCGGTCGGCGCCCAGGTGGACACCCCGGAGTCGGGCGGCGAGCCGAACGTGTGGCGGATCACGCCGGGCGCCCTGCTCGGCCGGGACCTGACCGTGGAGCCGGACCTGTCCAACGCCCAGCCCTTCCTCGCGGCGGCGCTGCTGACCGGCGGCAAGGTCGTCATCCCCGACTGGCCGGCCCGGACGACCCAGCCGGGTGACCGGCTGCGGCAGATCTTCACCGAGATGGGTGGTTCCTGCGAGCTCACCGAGTACGGCCTGGTGTTCACCGGTTCGGGTGCCGTGCACGGCATCGACGTGGACCTGAGCGAGGTGGGCGAGCTGACCCCGGGCATCGCGGCCGTCGCCGCCCTCGCCGACTCGTCCTCGACCCTGCGCGGCGTGGCCCATCTGCGGCTGCACGAGACCGACCGGCTGGCCGCGCTGACCAAGGAGATCAACGCGCTCGGCGGTGACGTGACCGAGACCGCCGACGGCCTGCACATCCGTCCGCGCCCGCTGCACGGCGGGGTCTTCCACACCTACGAGGACCACCGCATGGCGACCGCCGGTGCGGTCATCGGCCTGGCCGTGGAGGGCGTGCGGATCGAGAACGTGGCGACCACGGCGAAGACCATGCCGGACTTCCCCGAACTGTGGACCGGGATGCTCGGGGCGTAGGGGCGCGGGGAACACGTCATGCGGCGCTACGGCAGGCACACCGACGAGGACGACATCCGCGTCCGCCCGAGCCGCCGGGGCAACCGGCCACGTACGAACATCCGCCCGAAGCACGAGGACGCCGCCGAGGGCATGGTGCTCACCGTCGACCGGGGCCGGCTGACGTGCCTCGTCGACGGCCGTACGGTCGTCGCGATGAAGGCCCGCGAGCTGGGCCGCAAGGCCGCCGTCGTGGGCGACCAGGTCGCCCTGGTCGGTGATCTGTCCGGGACGAAGGACACCCTCGCGCGCATCGTCCGCATCGAGAAGCGCACCTCCGTCCTGCGCCGCACGGCGGACGACGACGACCCGTACGAGCGCGTGGTCGTGGCCAACGCCGACCAGCTGGCCATCGTCGTCGCGCTCGCCGACCCCGAGCCGCGCCCGCGTCTGATCGACCGGTGCCTGGTGGCGGCGTACGACGGCGGCCTGGCCCCGCTCCTGGTCATGACCAAGTCGGACCTGGCCCCGCCGGACGAGCTTCTGGAGCTGTACGGCGCGCTGGACATCCCCCATGTCGTCACCAGCCGCGAGGGGCTGGAGAGCGGGGACACGGCGGACCGGGTGCGCGAGCATCTGGACGGGAAGGTCACGGCGTTCGTCGGCCACTCCGGCGTCGGCAAGACCACGCTCGTCAACGCGCTGGTGTCCGAGGAGCGGCGGCGGGAGACGGGCCGGGTGAACGCGGTGACCGGCCGGGGCCGGCACACCACGACCTCGGCGCTCGCGCTGCCGCTGGCGGGCGCGTCCGGCTGGGTCGTCGACACCCCGGGCCTACGGTCGTTCGGCCTCGCGCACATCAACCCGTCCCGGGTCATCCACGCCTTCCCCGACCTGGAGCCGGGCACGGGGGGCTGCCCGCGCGCGTGCGGTCACGACGAGCCGGACTGTGCGCTGGACGAGTGGGTCGCCGAGGGCCACGCGGACCCGGCACGCCTGTACTCGCTGCGCCGGCTGCTGGCCACGCGGGAGCGCAGGGAAGGCGACTGACCCGCCCTGACCTCCGCGTTGTTTGGGTGTGGTGCGGTCCGGCAAGTGCATAATCGCACGGAGCCGGATGGGGGGACCTGCCTCTAGCGCGACCAAGCGGTCACGGCACGCGGACGTACGGGAGGGCACACATGGCGTGGCTGCTGGTCATCGTGGCCGGGTTGCTCGAAACAGGCTTCGCCGTGTGTCTGAAGCTGTCGCACGGGTTCACCAGACTCTGGCCGACCATCGCCTTCTGCTGCTTCGCCCTGGGCAGTTTCGGGCTGCTCACCCTGTCGTTGAAGAAGCTCGACGTGGGCCCGGCGTACGCGGTGTGGACCGGCATCGGCGCGGCGGGCACCGCGGTCTACGGGATGGTCTTCCTCGGCGACCTGGTCTCCACGCTGAAGATCGTCTCGATCAGTCTGGTCATCATCGGCGTGGTCGGACTGCAGCTGTCCGGTTCCGCGCACTGAGCTTGAGATTTGACCAATCCAAGATCGACCTGGGGTTGGTTGAATCTCAAGCCAAGGCACGGCACCGGAGCGGATCAGACCGGTTGGCGGTGCAGGACGCCGCGGACGAGTTCGGCGACCCCGCCCTCGCCCGGCGGTGCCGCCACGCACGACAGGGCGAGGCGGAGCACCAGTTCGCAGGTGCGGGCCAGGGCGGCGGTCTCCGCCGTGGGAACGCCGGGCGCGGACAGCAGGGCCACGGCACGGTCGCGGACGATCGCCACGAAGTCGCCGGGCGACGGCAGCAGGCCGTCCGCCCTGCGCTGCGCCGGCACGTCGGAGGGGAACGGCACCGCCGAGAGCGTGGGCGCGGGCAGCCGCTCGCTCCAGCAGCCGGTGAGCATCGCCTTCACCAGCGCGTTGTCACGGGCGGCCGACGCGGTCCACTCGGCGGCGGCGGTGAGCCGTTCGTGCGGGGTGCCGTGGGCGGCGAGGGCGCGCTCGGCGCCGGCGAGATAGCCGTCCGCCTCTCTTCTGACCAGCGCGCGGGCGAGCCCTTCCTTGCTGCCGAACTCGTTGTAGAGCGTCTGCCGGGAGACTCCGGCCGCCGCGGCCACGTCCACCATCCGCACGGTGGACCACGGTCGGCGCGCCAGCGCCGCACGGGCGGCGTCCAGCAGGGACTCCCGCGCTGCAGGCATCATCGCCTCCCTGGGGCGGAGCGGGTCTGCGCCCAGATTTGACGCGGGGGGACGCGCTGTCAAGGGTCTGTGACGCACTGTGCGCGGACAGGGGAGACAGAGCCGCGCCCACCCGCCATGTGCGGCGAGCCGACTCACCCGCGCCGTCACACCCACGCCCCCGGTAGCCCCGTACCCGCCGGGCGGATACCGTGCCTTACATGCCCGACTACCTCGACGATCTGCGCCTGGCCCACGTCCTCGCGGACGCCGCCGACGCCGCGACCATGGACCGCTTCAAGGCCCTCGACCTCAAGGTCGAGACGAAGCCGGACATGACCCCGGTCAGCGAAGCGGACAAGGCGGCGGAAGAACTCATCCGCGGCCAGCTGCAACGCGCCCGCCCCCGCGACGCGGTCCTCGGCGAGGAGTACGGCATCGAGGGCACCGGCCCCCGCCGCTGGGTCGTCGACCCGATCGACGGCACCAAGAACTACGTCCGCGGCGTCCCCGTCTGGGCGACGCTCATCTCGCTGATGGAAGCCTCCGAGGGGGGCTACCAGCCCGTCGTCGGTGTCGTCTCCGCGCCCGCGCTCGGCCGCCGCTGGTGGGCCGCGCAGGGCTACGGCGCCTTCACCGGCCGTAGCCTGACGAAGGCGAGCAGACTGCAGGTCTCGCGCGTGGCGAAGCTCGCGGACGCCTCCTTCGCGTACTCCTCGCTCAGCGGCTGGGAGGAGCAGGGCCGCCTGGACGGCTTCCTGGACCTGACCCGTGCGGTGTGGCGCACGCGCGCGTACGGCGACTTCTGGCCGTACATGATGGTCGCCGAGGGCTCGGTCGACCTCTGCGCCGAACCGGAGCTGTCCCTGTGGGACATGGCCGCGAACGCGATCATCGTCACCGAGGCCGGAGGCACCTTCACCGGCCTGGACGGCCGTCCCGGACCGCACGGCGGCAACGCGGCCGCGTCCAACGGACTGCTGCACGACGAGATGCTGGAGTACCTCAACCGGCGCCGCTGAGAAACCGCCATGTGCCGCGCATGCCTCCAACCGGCCGCGTGCGCCCCCTTGTTGACCCCCGTTTTGCCTGCAACTCTGAGAGTCCCCCTACTTGTGCGTTTGTGCAGTGCTCGACAGGCGCCTCCGGCGCCGGGCATGAACCATCAGGATTCCTCCAGGAGGTGACTCCATCCCATGCTCGTCCGCGACGCCATGAGCACGGTGGTCCTCACCATCGGCCCCGCACACACCCTCCGCCAGGCGGCGGCCCTGATGTCCGCGCGCCGCGTCGGCGCCGCCGTGGTCCACGACCCGGACGCCGGCGGCATCGGCATCCTCACCGAACGCGACATCCTCAACTCCGTCGGCCTGGGCCAGAGCCCGGACACCGAGCACGCCCACGCCCACACCACCACCGACGTGGTGTTCGCCGCCCCGACCTGGACCCTGGAGGAGGCGGCCCGGACCATGACGCACGGCGGCTTCCGGCACCTGATCGTCCTGGACGGCGGCGAACCGGCGGGCATCGTCTCCGTCCGCGACATCATCCGCTGCTGGGCGCCGGCCCGGCAGCGGGCAGGCACCCTCATGGGCTGACGCGCGGCGGCGCCTGCGCGAACGAGGTCCGCACGGGCGCCGCACCGGACCGCAACCATCGATCGAGCCCCCGGCGAGCAACCACGTCCGCGAGAGCGGCGCCGGTTCAGGCGCAAAGGGGGCGCAGGGCCCGGACCTCGGCCTCCAACCGCTTGCCGAAGTCGTCGTCCGCCCGACGGAAGTTGTTGATCGCGCGCTCGGCGATGTCGTCGCGCGAGACCCGGGAGACGGCGCCCGCCAGGTTGTCGACCAGGCGCTCCTTCTCCTCCTCCGTCATCAGACGGTAGAGGTTGCCGGCCTGGACGAAGTCGTTGTCCTCGGCGTGCACCACGCGCTCCGGGATGCGCTCACGGTTGAAGTGGGCGAGCCTTTCCAGGAGGAGCTGGTCCTTGACGAAGAACACCGGGCCGCCGACGCCCGCGGTCTCACTGTTCCGGTTGTCGGCCACCGGAGCACCGGCTTCCGTCGTGAGCGGCCCCTGCGTCGCATCGCCTCCCGGATCGGATTTCTCCGGTCACACCACTTGGCCTGAGCCGAGACCAATCCCATATTGGATAGCGTCTAAGCCGAGTGAGCATCCAAAGTCACACCTGTTCGGAATCTGTTCCCCTGCTGTTAGGCTGGTCTGCATGAGTGACCTTCTGGAACGGCTGCGCGGACGCGGATGGCGTATGACCGCGCAGCGGCGCGTCGTGGCCGAGGTACTCGACGGCGAACACGTCCATCTGACGGCCGACGAGGTCCATGCGCGGGCCGTCGTGAAGCTGCCGGAGATCTCCCGGGCCACCGTCTACAACACGCTGGGCGAGCTGGTCTCCCTCGGTGAGGTCCTCGAGGTGACCACGGACAAGCGCGCCAAGCGGTACGACCCCAACGCGCACCGGCCGCACCACCATCTGATCTGCGCCGGCTGCGGCGCGATCCGTGACGTCCACCCGAGCGGCAACCCGCTGGCCGACCTGCCCGACTCGGAGCGTTTCGGCTTCACGGTCTCAAACGTCGAGGTGACGTACCGCGGCCTGTGCCCGCACTGCGCGGCGGCCTGACCGCGACGACGCTTCCAGGAGACCCCCGGCACCATCGAGGCGCCGGGGGTCTTTTCGCGATGCACGCGTCATGGTGCACGCGGCTGCACCGAAAACACCGAGGGCCGGAATCCTTGATCGGATTCCGGCCCTCGGCCTTCAGTAGCGGGGACAGGATTTGAACCTGCGACCTCTGGGTTATGAGCCCAGCGAGCTACCGAGCTGCTCCACCCCGCGTCGTTGTGATGGCAACAGTACGTGAACGACGGAGAGAGAAGCAAATCGCTCACGGCGACGCGTGCCGCGGCATGCGTCACACTCCGTACGTCACGCCGACAGCTCCTCGCGCAGTGCGTCCCGCAGCCGCGCCGCCCGCTCGACGACCGCCGCCGGCCCCAGCTCCACGGCCCGGTCGGCCCACCGCTGGCCCTCGGTCAGCTCGCCCCGGCGCGCGTAGACCAGGGCGAGCCGGAGCGCCGCCCGTCCGTGCCCGGCGTCGGCGGCCCGCGCCCACCACACGGCGGCCTCCGGCTCGCTGCCCTCCCGGGCGAGCAGCAGCCCCAGGTTGAAGGCGCCGTTGCGGGACCCGGCCTCCGCCGCCGTCCGGTACCAGCGCGCCGCCTCGACCACGTCCCCGCGGGCCGCGGCCAGCATGCCGACCCGTACCTGCGCGCGCCGGTGCCCCTGGGAGGCCGCCCGCTCGTACCACTCCTCGCACTCGGTCTTCTCGTGGAGCGCGGGTTCGCCGAGTTCGTGCGCGGGCGTCGGCGGCCGCCGGGCGTCGAGCAGGGTGGCCAGCCGGTACGCGGCCTCCGCACTGCCGCCGCCGGCCGCGCACCGCAGGTGCCGCTCGGCTGCCCGCTCGTCCCCCGCGCGCAGCCGGGCGATCCCCACCTGCAGCGCCGCCTCCGTGTGCCCGGCGGCCGCCGCCCGCTCGTACCAGCGCAGGGCCTCGGGCTCCAGCTCCCGCCCGGCGTAGAGAATCCCCAGGTTGAACGCGGCGTCGACGCTACCGGCCTCGGCCGCCTTGGAGAACCACGGCTCGGCCCCGCCGGTGTCCCCGACCTGCAGCAGCAGCACGGCCAGCGCGTTCGCCGCCTCCCGGTGCCCGGCGTAGGCCGCGCGCCGGTACCACTGCTCGGCCTGCGCGGTCCGGCCCTGCTCGGCGCAGAGCAGCCCGAGGTTGTAGGCGCCGTTGACGTCGCCCGCGTCCATCGCGGCCCGGTACCACCGCTCGGCGGTCTGCGTCTCGCCGCGCTCGGCGTGCAGCGCGCCCAGCGCGTTCGCCGCGTTGCCGTCGCCGTCCTGCGCGGCCCGCAGCCACCACACGGCGGCGCTCTCGGTGTCGCCGGCGTCCCGCATCAGGAACCCGAGCGCGCAGGCGGCCCGCGCCTCGCCGTCCTTGGCGGAGGTCAGGTACCAGCGGCCGGCCTCCTTGAGCTCTCCGCGCTTCTCCAGGATCGCGCCGAGGTGCAGCGCGGCCCGGCGGTGTCCGCGCGCGGCGGCCTGCCGGTACCACTGCTCGGCCTCCGCCATGCGGCCGGCGCCGTTGCCGCCGGCGGACTCCCCCGCGGCCCGCCGGTCCAGTGCCCGCGCCAGCCGGTACTCGGCCTCCCGGTGGCCCCGTTCGGCGGCGGCCCGCAGCCAGCGCTCGGCTTCGGCGTCCCCGCGGTGCTCCAGCAGGTCGGCGAGCGCGTAGGCGCCGAGGACGTGCCCCTGCTCGGCGGCCTGGCGCAGCCAGTACTCGGCGGCGGGCTCGTCGCCGCGCTCGCGGTGGTGGCGCCCGAGCGCGTGCGCGGCCGCCGCGGATCCGGCGACGGCGGCGATCCGCCACCATCCGGCGGCCTCGTCGGCGTATCCGCGCTGGTGGAGGAGGACTCCCAGGTTGTTGGCGGCGGCGCGGTCACCGGCCGCCGTGGCGGCCCGCAGATGGGGTTCGGCTCCGTCGAGATCGCCGCGGCGCAGCAGCATGGCCCCCAGGACGCTCATGGCCTCGACGTCTCCCGACTCCGCGGCGAGGCGGCGGCGCGCCAGCTCCGCGACCTCGTCGGCGGCCGCCCCGGTCTCGTCCCGGTCCCGGCTTCCCGTCTCCTCAGGATCGGAAGCCCGTACAAATCGCCCTGTCTCGAACAGAGTTGCCTTGTCCCCCATAACGTCCATCGTCGCACCACCTGCAACCTGGGTACACCTGGTATACCGCAGTCAGTGAGGTCACTTCAGCGTTTTGTCGACATGCCCACAGAGAGACAAGTCAAACACAGATCGCCCAACTCCCCACGGCAGCACGGCCGCAGAGCATGTCGGCACATGCGTTCGTACACCGCGAAGGGCCCGGGTCCGTGCTACGGACCCGGGCCCTTCGGCTCGGTCGGAGCGATCAGCCGCCGGTGGGACCGGCGCTCGGACTCTGATCCGGCGCCGGCTTGTTGTCGCCGCTGTCGGCGTTCTTGCCGCTGCCACCGGCCTTCTCTGCCTGCGCCTGTGCGTCCTCGGCCCGCTTCAGCGCGTCCTGAAGGTCCTTCTGCGCCTGGCCGTACGCCTGCCAGTCGCCCTTCTTCAGGGCGGCCTGCCCGTCGTCGAAGGCCTTCTGCGCGTCCTGCAGCGCCTGCTGGACCGTCGGGTTGTCACTCGACGGCGGCGGGGTCTCGCCGGCCCCGGTGTCCGCGGGCGGCGGAGGCGTCGAGCCCGACGTGCCGAAGACCTTGTCCAGGGCTTCGCCGAGGGTGTTCTCGAACGCGGTGACGCCGTCGTAGGTCACCAGCACCTTCCGCATCAGCGGGTACTTGAGCTCACCACCGCGCACGTAGACCGGCTCCACGTAGAGCAGTCCGCCGTCCAGCGGGACGGTCAGCAGGTTGCCGTACTCCAGCTCCGAGTCGCCGCCCCTGATGAGCCGGACGAACTCGGCGATGTTCTGCTGCGAGTTCGAGTTGAACTGGCTCTGCACCTGCTTGGGACCGCCGACCGTGGTGCTCGTCGGCAGCTTCAGGACCCTGATCTGGCCGTAGCCGGGCGTGCCCGCCTCGGCGTCGACCGCCATGAAGGCGCTCATGTTGTCCCGGCCCGTCGGCGTGAACGTCGTCGTCAGCGAGAACGCCTGGGCCTCCTGGTCGGGCATCCTCATGGTCAGGTAGTACGGCGGCACCGCGTTGCCCGACTTGTTGGTCGGGTCGTCCGGCACCTGCCACACCTCACTGCCGCTGAGGAAGGTCTGCGCGTCCTGCACGTGGTAGCGGGTGAGCAGTTCGCGCTGGACCTTGAACAGGTCCTGTGGGTACCGCAGGTGGTCCATCAGCGCCGGCGAGATGTCCTTCTTGGGCTCGACCGTGCCGGGGAACGCCTTCATCCAGGTCTTCAGGACCGGGTCCTTGGTGTCCCACTGGTACAGCTTGACCTCGCCGCTGTAGGCGTCGACGGTCGCCTTCACCGAGTTGCGGATGTAGTTGACCTGGTTCTGCTGGGCCACCACCGCGCGCTGGCTGTTGTTGTACGTCAGCGAGTCGGCCGTGGTGTCACCGAGGGTCGTACGGGAGGCGTACGGGTAGCCGTTCGTCGTCGTGTAGGCGTCGACGATCCACTGGATGCGGCCGTCGACCACCGCCGGGTAGGCGTCGCCGTCGATGGTCAGCCAGGGCGCCACCGCCTCGACGCGCTCCTTGGGCGTGCGGTTGTACAGGACCCGCGAGCCCTCGCCGATCGCGCCGGAGTAGAGGATCTGCGGCTCGCCGAACGCCACCGCGTACGCGGCCCGGTTGACCGGGTTGGAGAGGCTGACGCCGCTGTCGCCCTGGTAGCTGGTGGTCTTCTCACCGCTGTCGTCGGAGTAGTCGACCTCCTTCTGGGGGCCGCCGACGATCGAGTACGTGGTGGTCTTCTCGCCGTAGTAGACCCGCTGTTCGTACTCCCCCAGCTGGCCGGTGGAAGGCAGGTCGGACTCGGTGAAGGACGGCTGGCCGTTGCCGTCGGCCTCGGTGCCCTTGGCCGCGACGACGCCGTAGCCGTGGGTGTAGCGGAAGTGGTTGTTGATCCAGTTCTTCTTCGGGATGCCGTCGAGGTTCAGCTCGCGCAGACCGATGACCGTGTCCTGGACCTTGCCGTCCTTGTCCTTGTAGCGGTCGACGTCCAGGTTGGTCGGGAATCCGTAGAAGTTACGGATCTGCTGGAGTTGCTGGAAGGTCGGCGAGACGACGTTCGGGTCCAGTATGCGGATGCTCGCCGCCTTCTCGACCTCGTCGCGCAGCTTCGTCTTGTCCGCGGTCTGGCTCTTGCCCGCGTACTCGGACACCTTGGTGTCGTCGATGCCGTACGCCTCACGCGTCGCCTTGATGTTCTTCGCGACGTACGGCGCTTCCTTGGCCTGCTCGTTGGGCTGGACCTGGAACTTCTGCACGATCGCCGGGTACAGGCCGCCGATGAGGATGGCCGAGAACACCATCAGGCCGAAGCCGATGACCGGCAGCTGCCAGGTGCGCCGCCACAGGGTGGCGAAGAACAGCAGCGCGCAGATGACCGCGATGCAGAACAGGATCGTCTTGGCCGGCAGATAGGCGTGGGCGTCGACGTACCTCAGGCCCGTCCAGTCGCTGGTCGCCTTGAAGTCGCTGGACTTCACCGCCAGTCCGTACCGGTCCAGCCAGTACGCCACCGCCTTCAGCGTCACGAAGACGCCGAGGAGCACCGAAAGGTGCCCGGTCGCCGCGGCCGTGGCACGCGCGCCGGGGCTGGTGACGCGCAGCCCGCCGTACAGGTAGTGGGTGAGCGCCGCGGCGATCAGGGACAGGATCGCGGTGGCGAAGCCGAAGCCCAGCAGGAACCGGTACCAGGGCAGGTCGAAGGCGTAGAAGGAGACGTCCAGGTTGAACTGCGGGTCCCGCTTGCCGAACGGCACGCCGTTGACCCACATCAGCCAGGTCCGCCACTGGCTCGCGGCGGAGGCGCCGGCGATCAGCCCGACCAGCGCCGTGATGCCGAGCAGCAGCCACTTCTTGTACGGCGCGATGCCCATCCGGTAGCGGTCCAGGCTCTGCTGCTCCATCGACATGGCGCTCAGCGGCGGCCGCAGCCGGTGCGCGAGCCAGACGTTGAGTCCGACCGCGCCCGCCATCAGCAGGCCGAAGACGAAGAACAGGCCGATCTTGGTCCACAGGGTGGTGGTGAACACGGACGAGTAGTGCACCGACCGGTACCACAGCCAGTCCGTCCAGAAGCCCGCGAACATGGCGAACACCATGCCGAGGGCGGCGAGGACGCCCAATGTCATGAGCAGGGTCCTGGCACGCCGGGACGGGCGGCCCACTCTCATCCGCGGCCCTGTCGGGCCTCCGCCGCGGTCCGGCATCTGGAAAGCCAAGGGTGTGCACCTCGAAATTCGCTGTTGGTTGGGTCTCGTTGCGTCAGGCCCCGTATCCATGGACCGTACGGTGCGCCCCCGTCGTCGTGGGCCCACACTTATGCAACTTACTCACCGTTTACTCAGTTCCCGATTCCGGCCGGGAACGAGGCAGGATTGTGACCATGTCCAATACTCCCATGGCAGCGAGCCCGCTCACCCGAGCCGTACTCGAGATCGACGAGTACGCCTCCGGCCTCGGCTGGGACCAGCCCGCTCGCCTCTTCGCCCTCGTAGACACCGCACGGCTGCGGGCCCAGGAACCCGCCCTCGCGGCCCAGCTCGGCCTGGAGGACGAGCAGAGGGCCTCCGGTCTCACCCCGATCGAGCAGGACGAGATTCCGGCGGACCGGCCGCTCGACGAATTCCTGGGCACGATCGCCTGGCCCGACGCGGTGACCGGCTGCGCACTGACCGTGGAGCGCCTGATGCTGCCGCCGTCCGCCGAGGCGCAGGTCCCCGAGGGGCTGGACGGGACGAAGCTGGCGAAGTGGGTGGCGGACCATCCCGAGCGCCAGGAGGTCCGCATGACGGTGGCGGTCCTGCGCGACGGCGCCCGGGAGTCGGCCCTGCGGCTGCGCGAGAAGGACTCCGCCACGGAGGTCCTCACGGGCGCGGACCTGGTGCCGGGGCTGGCGGAGGCGCTGGCGGCGACGTTCGAGGACTGATGGCGCTCGGGGGCTGACGTGATGCTCGGGGGCCGGCGCCGTTCGGGGGCCGATGGTCGCCCGCCGCTTCGAGGGGCGCCGCCCGTCAGCCCCTGACCGTGCATTTCGGCAGGTCGGCGGTGTTGCCGGTGCGGATGTCCTTCAGGGCGGCGAGGGCGTCGCCCATGGTGTTCACCTTCACGAGGGTGAGCCCCGCGGGGGTGTCCCTGGCGGCGGACGCGCAGTTGTCGGCGGGGGTCAGGAAGAACCGGGCGCCCTTGTCGCGCGCGCCGACGGTCTTCATCTCGATGCCGCCGATCGGGCCGACCTTGCCGTTGTCGTCGATCGTCCCGGTGCCGGCCACGAACGTGCCGCCGGTCAGGCTGCCGGGGGTGAGCTTGTCGTAGATGCCGAGGGCGAACATCAGTCCGGCGCTCGGTCCGCCGACGTCGGCGAGCTTGATGTCGATCGTGAACGGGAAGGTGTGATCGGTCCCGGCGGAGATCCCGACGATGGCACGCTTGGCGCCGGCGTCGGTGGACTGCGCCGTGGTGATGGTCACGTCCTTGGTGACGGTCGCCGTCCGGTGCTGCTTCTCGGCGGCGGCCTGCTCCTTGGCGGGCACGATCGTGAAGACGACGTTCTGTCCGGGCTTGTGCCTGGTGACCAGCTTGGCGACGTCGGAGGGCTGCTTGACCGGCGTGCCGTCGACGGCCTTGATGACATCGCCCGCGTGCAGCCTGCCCTGGGCCGGGGTGCCCTTGACGACCGTGGAGACGATCACCCAGGACTGCACCGGGAGGCCGAGCTCCTTCAGGGCGGCGACCTTGGCGCTCTCCTGGGACTGGGTGAACTCCTCGGCGTTCTCCTGCGTCGACTGCTCCTCCGTCTTGCCGTCGGGGTAGAGCGTGTCATGCGGGACGATCTTGTTGTCGTGCGCCAGCCAGCCGTAGAAGGCCTCGACGAAGTTCATCCGGTAGTCGGCGCTGGTGACCCGGACGGTGGTCATGTTGAGATGGCCGTCCGTCGGGTAGGTCTTGCGGCCCGAGATCTGCAGCACCGGCTCGCCGTTGTGCTCGCCGAGAGTGTTGACCGTCGGCCCCGGGGACATCTCCGAGTACGGCACGGGCAGGAAGACCCCCGCGCACAGGAGCGCGAACAGCATCAGGGGGGAGGCGAGCATCGTCGCGGTGCGGCGTGGCATGACTCGACAGTACGGGACGCGTCTGTCGGCGCACCGTCAGGACGGTCCACCTCACGTACTGGAGTGCGACCTCTCCATGGCCTCACGGAACCGGGCGTATCCGTCCAGTTCGGGACCGTCGCTGCGCGCCTTGCGGGTCCGGTTCGCCCAGCTTCCCCAGAGTCCCGCGCCTATCGCAGCCACAAACGGAATCAGCAACCAGGCGAGAGTCGCCATGCCGACCTCCAACCCCAATTGAGCGAGGGCAACTGACTGATCAGCAGATTAACCATCCGCAGTGACAACGCTCACGCCAGGGGTGCGGTTACGCAACCGGAGCTGCGGCGAAAGAGTGCAGGTTCAGCGGGCGCGCGCGTGGATCACAGGGCGCGCGTGGCTCAGCAGGCCCCCACCCGCCCTCCCGTCGCCCGGCCACCACCCCTCAACGACGGCGCTACGCGCCGACCCGCCCTCCCGTCGCCCGGCCACCACCCCTCAACGACGGCGCTACGCGCCGACCCATTCTTCGGTCCCGTCGGAGAACTTCTGGTGCTTCCAGATCGGCACCTCGTGCTTGAGGTCGTCGATCAGCTTCCGGCAGGCCTCGAACGCCTCGCCCCGGTGCGGACACGACACCCCGACCACGACGGCGAGGTCCCCCACCTTCAGATCCCCCACGCGGTGCACGGCCGCCAGCGCCCGCACCGGGTACTCGGCGACGACCTTCTCGGCGATCCGCCGCATCTCCGCCTCCGCACCGGGATGGCAGGAGTACCCGAGCTCGTCGACATCGGCGCCCCCGTCATGGTTCCGCACGGTTCCCACGAACAGCGCGGTCCCACCGGCGGCATCGTCCCCCACGGCCCTGAACACCTCGTCCACGGAGAGCGGGGTCTCCCTGATGCCGATCAGCTTGATGGGCTCGTCGGCGGCGTACTCGCCCGGGTGATCGTAGGTGGCTGCCATGACTCCATCCTGCCGCACACGCTCCCACGGCCGCCCTCAGATCCGCCGCCGCGCCTTCCGGGCCCGCCGTACGACCGCCGCGGCACCCAGCAGTGCGACCGTCGCCCCCGCGGCCCCCGCCGCCGTCGCGTCCTTCCGCCCCAGCCGCCGCCCGGCGACCGTGTGCCGACCGGACACCTCGTCCAGCAGCTCCGCGAGGACCTCCTCGTTCGTCCACTTCGGCCGCCACCCGGCGTCATGCAGCCGGCTCCCGCTCACCACCCACGGGTACATCGTGTACGCCAGGTCCCCCGCCGGAGACGGGGTGAGCCCGATCCGGTGCAGCCGGGCCGCCGCCCCCAGCGCGACCGCCGACGGCAGCTCCATCCGCCGGATCCCGCTGAGCTCCTCGACCTCCTCCTGCTCCAGCCACCCGTCGCACCCCACGGCCAGCTCCCCGTCGACCTTCTCCAGCACGGCGTACTCCAGCGCACCGCACAGGTCCTCCACGTGGCAGAACTGCCACGCGGGCCTCGACCCGGCCACAACAAGCAGCCGAGGCGACTCGAAGTACCTGGTCAGCGCGGTGTCCGTGCCCCCGACCAGCACGGCCGGCCGTACGACGGTGACGTTCAGCCCCGGATGGGCCCGCGGCGCGCGCCGCGCCAGCCGCTCGATCTCCAGCAGGTCCCCGACCCCGGTCGCCTCGGCGGTCGCCCGCAGCTCCGCGTCCTCCGACAGCGGCAGCTCGTTGTCCGGCAGGGCCCCGTACACCATCGCGGAGGTGCAGAGCACCACGCGGCGCACCCCGGCCGCCGCGGCCGCGGTCAGCACGGTCTGCGTCCCCCGGACGTTGTAGGCGGTACGGGCGGCGGCATCGGTCTCCAGGTCGAGGTCGAGCGCCAGGTGCACCACGACGTCCGCGCCGCGCAGCTTGTCCGCGATCGCCGGGTCCCGCACGTCGAGGATGTGCCACTGCGCCGCCGCGCACTCCCCGCGCCGCTCGTCGATGGCGATGACCTGCCTGACCTCGCCGGACTCGGCCAGCTGCTCGGTGAGCAGCGCGCCGACCCCGCTCGCGGCTCCGGTGACCGCGACGACGGGCCCCCGGACGGCGGGAGTGTTTTCATGGTTTCGCGCTGCGCGAACCTGCGGATCTGGGGAACTCACCGGGCGTCTCCAGAGGTTGTGTTCCATACGGGCGCGAAGGACGCGTACGTACCAGGTGGCATCCATCCTGCCGCAGGCGTTCTGTCGGCGAAGCACCGAGGCTCGAACGGCCCTCGGTGTCTACGCTGGGTGGTGTTGTCGGGCAGCCGCGCCGCCGGAGAGAACCGGTGGCCCTACCAGCCGAGGAACCCCGTGAGTGACACCCCATTCGGATTCGGCCTTCCGCCGGAGGAGCCGGACGACGGCGACGAGGGCAAGAAGAAGGACCAGCAGAGCGGTGGTGGGCAGGGACCGGCCAACCCGTTCGGTTTCGGGCTGCCCGGTGCCGGAGGCCTTGGCGGCCCCGGCGCCGACAATCCGCTCGCAGCCATGTTCGGTTCGCTGAACCCCACCGACCTGGGCGCCGCGTTCCAGCAGCTCGGCCAGATGCTCTCCTACGAGGGCGGCCCGGTGAACTGGGACATGGCCAAGCAGATCGCCCGCCAGACGGTCTCCCAGGGCACCCCGGACGGCACGAAGGACGCGAGCGTCGGCCCCGCCGAGCGCACCGCGGTCCAGGACGCCGTCCGCCTGGCCGACCTGTGGCTGGACGACGTGACGTCCCTGCCGTCGGGCGCCGGCTCCGCGGTGGCGTGGTCCCGCGCGGAGTGGGTGGAGGCGACCCTGCCGGCCTGGCAGGAGCTCGTCGACCCGGTCGCCGAGCGCGTCGGCACCGCCATGGGCGACGTGCTGCCGGAGGAGATGCAGGCCATGGCCGGCCCGCTGATCGGCATGATGCGCTCCATGGGCGGCGCCATGTTCGGCACGCAGATCGGGCAGGCCATCGGCGTGCTGGCGGGCGAGGTCGTCGGCTCCACCGACATCGGCCTGCCGCTCGGCCCGGCCGGCCGGGCCGCGCTGCTGCCGGTGAACATCGAGACGTTCGGCAAGGACCTGGGCGTGCCCAAGGACGAGGTGCGGCTGTACCTCGCGCTGCGCGAGGCCGCCCACCAGCGCCTGTTCGCGCATGTGCCGTGGCTGCGCTCGCACCTGTTCGGCGCGGTCGACGGGTACGCGCGCGGGATCAAGGTCGACACCGCGAAGCTGGAGGACGTGGTCGGCCAGTTCGACCCGCAGAACCCCGAGCAGTTGCAGGACGCCCTGCAGCAGGGCATGTTCCAGCCGGAGGACACCCCCGAGCAGAAGGCCGCCCTGGCCCGCCTGGAGACCGCTCTGGCGCTCGTGGAGGGCTGGGTGGACGCCGTGGTGCACGCGGCCGCGAAGCCGCGCCTGTCGTCCGCGGACGCGCTGCGCGAGACGCTGCGCCGCCGCCGTGCCTCGGGCGGCCCGGCCGAGCAGACGTTCGCCACACTGATCGGCCTGGAGCTGCGCCCGCGCCGGCTGCGCGACGCCTCCCGTCTGTGGGCCTCGCTCACCGACGCGCGCGGGGTCGAGGGCCGTGACGCCCTGTGGGCCCACCCGGACATGCTGCCCACGGCCGCCGACCTGGACGACCCGGACGGCTTCGTCCACCGCGAGCACATGGACTTCTCCGAGCTGGACAAGATGCTCGGCGAGGCGGCGGGCGGTGCCGCGCCCAAGCCGGATCTGCGGAAGAAGGACGAGAAGGACGGGAACGCCGAGGACGACAGGGGCGACGACGCCGAGTGAGCCTGTACGACGACGCGGTCCTCGTGCTGAAGGGGTACGAGGACCAGGCGGAGCTGCGCCAGGCCTATCTGGATCATCTGGCGGCGCATCCGGACGGTTTGTGGAAGGCCTGCGGGGACGGCCACATCACGGCGAGCGCCCTGGTGATCGACCCCGAGCGCGGTCGGGTGCTGCTGACCCTGCACAAGAAGATGCGCATGTGGCTGCAGATGGGCGGCCACTGCGAGCCGGGGGACGCCACGCTGTCGGGTGCCGCCCTGCGCGAGGGGAGCGAGGAGTCGGGCATCGAGGGACTGGCCCTGCTGGCCGGCGGGCCGGTCCGTCTGGACCGCCACCACACGCCGTGCGCCTGGCACCTCGACGTCCAGTACGCCGCGATCGCTCCGCCCGGGGCGGTGGCGGCCATCAGCGACGAGTCCCTGGACCTGCGCTGGTTCGCCTACGACGAGGTGGCCGGCGTGGCGGACGAGTCGGTCGTACGGCTGCTGGAGGCGACGCGCGCCAGGCTCTGACGGTGCAGAGGGGTGACCGCTACGGCGGTCGCCCCTCGCACCGTGCCTCGGCTCAGCTCCAGACGTTGTCCTGGTTCTGCCCCCGCGCCCCCTGCCGCCCCATCCCGAACTGCGCGGCGACCCCCTGCCCGATCACCGCGTTCTGCGGCGGCAGCAGCTCGCTGGGCTGGACGAGCGCGTAGCCGCTGCCCATGAAGCTGAGCTCCCAGCCCTCGCCGGTGCTGCCGCGGCGCCGCCACACCCCGGAGGAGTGCGTCTGGGCCTGCATCTGCACCCGCAGGGCGGTGGACCAGGCGACGATCGCGTCGGCGTCGCAGTTGACGTACTTGTCGGGTGTCACCTGCATCAGCAGCGGCGCGCCCGAGGTCATCAGGGCGACCCGGCCGTGGCCGGTGATGTTCAGCTGGTACTTCCCCGAGCCGGAGATGCCGTACATGCTGTCGACGGCGACGACCTCGTGGTACAGCGAGGAGTCCATCGCCAGCACATAGCTGCTGTCGACGGTCAGACCGTCCTGGTCGACGTCCATGATGTGCACGTACTGGGCGAGGTTGGCGAGGTAGACCGTGCCCTGTCCGTGACAGCGCATCAGGTCCAGGCCCTCGCCGGTGTACGCACGCGTGCGTGCCTGACCGCCGGTCTGGTACTCGGCGTCGAACTCGATCATGCCCTGGTAGGCGACCATCGTGCCCTTGCGGGCGAGGACGTCGTCGTGGCCCTCCAGGGTGACGCGCAGCATCTGCTCGTTCTGCAGGCTCCAGCGCTCCTGGGTCTGGGCGTCGTTGAAGGCGAAAAGCGGGCTCTGCATGGTGTTCTGTCTCCCCCTCAGCCGCGGAACCGGAGGCGGTCGGTGCTGTCCTCGCTGGGCTGTACGACGACGATGCCCTGGCCGGAGAAGGCCATCTGGTAGGCCTCGCCGCTGCCCCGGCCGATCAGGGACTGCGCCTTGAAGCTGCGCTTGCCCTTCACCCTCAGGTTCGGCGACCAGGCGACGAGCGCGTCCGGGTCGACGTAGGTCTCGTTCTCGCCGTCGCCGCAGTCGACGACGATCGGCTCGCCCCGGGAGGTCAGCGCGACCCAGCCCTGTCCGGAGATCTTCGTGTTCCACAGGCCCTGACCGGCGAACTTCGCCAGTCCCTTGACCCGTTCGACGCCCCAGGTCAGGCCGGTGTCGAAGGCCAGCAGGTTGGTGGCGTTGACGGAGATCGCGTCACCGGCCAGGTTGATGACGACGACGTTGGCTCCGTAGTCGGCGAGGTAGAGCAGTCCGTCGCCGGAGCACTTCATCAGCGGGGCGCCCTCACCGGTGATCCAGTCGCGCGCGATCTGACGCACGGCGGACGGGCTGGGCTCGTACTGGATGAAGCCCTCGTAGGCGACCATCGACCCCACGCGCGCGAAGAGGTCGTTCCCGGTCTGCATGGCGACCTTCAGCATGTGGCTGCCGTGGTTCTCCATGCGGGCGGTGACGGGTGCGGGGGCGTAGCCCGCGAGCGGCTGGTTCATGACGGGCTCCCTCAGATCTCGTAGGGCTGGACGACGACGAAGTTGCCGGGGGCGGCCCGGAACTGGAGGTTGACGCCCTCTCCGGTGTCGCCCGGGTAGGCGTTGCGGCGCATGCGCACCTGGCTGGAGACGATCACCTGGGCGGCGGCCGACCAGGCGACGACGGCGTTGGAGTCGACGAACGTCGTCGGTGTCACGGGCAGGACGACGGGCGTGCCGTGCGTCTTGACGACGATCGTGCCGGTGCCCTGGAACTGCATGGTGAACAGGGCGCCGCCGGGGATGCCGTGTCCCTCGATGCGGCGGATCTCGTACTGCAGGCTCTCGTCGAAGGCGAGGACGTTCTCGGCGGAGACGCAGAGGGCGTCGCCCTGCAGCTCGACGGGGTGCAGGTGGGTGGAGTCCTCGGCGAAGAACACCTGGCCCTGGCCGGTGCAGCGCATCAGCTGCACCTCCTGGCCGGTGACGTTGCCGGTGATCCGGCCCGCGAAGCCGGCGCCCTTGTAGCTGAAGTCGACCTTGCCCTGGTAGAGCACCATGCTGCCCTGCCGGGCCAGCACCGGCTGGCCTCCCGTGCCGAGGTCGGCGCGGATCAGCTTGCTGTTCTGCAGGGTCCAGCGCTGGCCGGTGGGCGTCTCCCGGTAGAGGTTCAGCGCTCCGGCCACACCGGTGGCCTGGGGAGCTCCCTGCGGGACGCCGTGGGGCGCGCTCCGGCCGGGGAGCGGCTGGTGCCCGTATCCGGGGGGCGGGGGCGGGGCCTGCGGCGCCCAGGGTTGGGCGTAGCCGGAGGGTGGGGGCGGGGTCTGTCCGTGGGAAGGGCCGTACGGCGGCTGCTGGCCGGGGGGTCCGTAGGGTGCGGGGGCCGGAGCGGGCGGCGGGACGGTGCCGCCGGGCGGGGTCATGGGGGCGATGATCGTCGGCGCGGCGTGCACCGAGGGCGCGGGACCCGGGGTCGGGGGCGCGGGCGGCGGCGGGGTGGCTCCCGGGGGCGGCGCGAAGCCCTGCAC